>JAKAGF010000096.1 GCA_021825805.1 Nitrospirota bacterium | reverse complement strand
GGACGCTCGCGAAAAAGATCGCCGACAACAGGGACCTGGTTATACCTACGCCCATTTCCATGGATGAGCTGGAACAACTGCTTATGGACTTCGGGATAATGGAGAGCGAAGAAGCGGCAGCGTAAGAAGCAGGGATTGATCAAAGTAACGCCCCCTTTCCCCCTCTTAACCCAAGAGGGGGTTAATCCCTCCCCTTAAGATAAGGGGAGGTTAGGAGGGGTTATGAGGCCTGCGTCAAACATTATTGAGACCAATCCCGTCAAGGAAAGAGAGGAGGTTTTATGAGCACAATCATTAAAGATACACAGAAAATGATAGAGGAAGTTCTGGATGCATATCCGGAGAAGGCGAAGAAGGAGAGGGCCAGGCATCTTGCGGCAAATGATCCTACCGGACAGTGCAGCGCCTGCAAGGTGAAGGCGAATACGAAATCCAGGCCGGGCGTTATGACTGTCAGGGGCTGCGCATACGCAGGCGCAAAGGGCGTTGTCTGGGGTCCGGTGAAGGACCAGATAACCGTCAGCCACGGTCCGGTCGGTTGTGGACAGTACAGCTGGTGGGCGAGGAGAAATTATTACAACGGCATAACGGGAGTAGACACCTTCGGCACAATGCACATTACCACGGATTTTCAGGAGAAGGACATTGTCTATGGAGGCGACAAGGGACTCGATGCAGCGCTCCATGAACTGAAAGAGCTTTTTCCTCTGGCAAAGGGCATCGGTATCCTTTCGGAATGTCCGGTGGGCCTCATCGGGGACGATATCGAGGCGGTGTCGAAAAGGGTGGAGAAGGAATTCAAAATCCCGATAGTCCCTGTCCGCTGCGAGGGCTTCAGGGGAGTAAGCCAGTCCCTCGGCCATCATATTGCGAATGACACTATCAGAGACTATGTCTTGGGCAAGGGCACGCTCGAAAAAAGTACGCCCTACGACGTGGCGCTCATCGGCGATTACAACATAGGAGGCGACGCCTGGGCTTCGAGGAAGATGCTGGAAGAAATGGGCCTCAGGGTGATCGCGCAGTGGACCGGTGACGCATCCGTCAATGAGCTCGGCATTGCAACAAAGGCGAAGCTGAACCTCATCCACTGCTATCGCTCCATGAACTATATATGCAGGCATATGGAAGAGGAGTACGGCATCCCCTGGGTCGAGTTCAATTTCTTCGGTCCCACGAAGATATACGCCAGCATAAGAAAGATCGCCTCCCATTTCGACGACAAGATCAAGGAGAATGCGGAGAGGGTGATCGAAAAATACAAGCCGGTGATGGACGCGGTGATCGAGCAGTACAAGCCGAAACTCGAAGGCAAGAAGGTGATGCTCTATGTCGGAGGACTGAGGCCCAGGCATACAGTCGGCGCTTATGAAGACCTCGGCATGGAGATAATCGCCTCAGGATATGAATTCGGACACAACGATGACTACAACAGGACCTATCCTGTGATGAAAGAGGGCGCGGTGATCATGGATGACGCCACGCTTTATGAATTAGAGGAGTTCACGAGGAGGATGAAGCCCGATATGGTGGGCGCGGGTATAAAGGAAAAATATTCCTATCACAAGATGGGCGTGCCGTTCCGGCAGATGCATTCATGGGATTACTCGGGGCCTTACCACGGCTTCGACGGGTTCCCGGTCTTTGCGAGGGACATGGACATGACGGTGAATAATCCCTCATGGAATTTGATACGGAGGAAGAGATGAAGACTATAAGGACCAAAGACCATAATGAACTCTTCCAGGAGCAGGAGTATCTCGAACAATTCGAGAACAAGAGAGAGTTCGAGGCCCCATGGCCGAAGGAAAAGGTGAAAGAGGTCGCCGAATGGACGAAGACCGTTGAATATCAGGAAAAGAACTTTTCCAGGAAAAATATAAAGATAAACCCTGCAAAGGCCTGCCAGCCCCTCGGAGCTATCTTCTGTTCCTCGGGTTTTGACGGAACTATGCCCTTTGTTCAGGGCGCGCAGGGCTGCGTGGCCTATTTCAGAAGCCATCTGAACCGGCATTTCAAGGAGCCTTTGGCAGCCATATCGACTTCGATGACAGAGGATGCAGCGGTCTTCGGCGGGCTGAACAACATGCTCGAAGGGCTCGAAAACGCCTATACCCTCTACCACCCGAAGATGCTCGCAGTATGTACGACCTGCATGGCCGAGGTGATCGGGGACGACCTGAACGCATACATAAGGACCGCACGGGAAAAAGACTTAATCCCAAAGGACCTGCCGGTCCCCTTTGCGCACACACCGAGCTTTGTCGGCTCATACGTTAACGGCTACGACAATATGATGAAAGGGATCCTCTCTTCCATCACCGCAGGCAAGAAGGGAGAACCGAATGGAAAGATCAATGTCATCATGGGATTCGATACATACACCGGCGATTACCATGAGATAAAGAGACTGCTATCAATGATGGGCGTGGATTTTACTCTTCTGTCTGACGCCGGCGCGATCTTCGACTCACCGAATACCGGCGAGTACAAGCTCTATCCCGGCGGCACTCCGCTGGAAGACGCGATGGATTCGATAAACGCCGCTGCTACAGTCGCCCTTCAGCAGTATTCGACGTTCAAGACGATGGATTACATCCAGAAGGAATGGAGCCAGAAGGCGCTGGCGCTTTCGCCAATAGGAGTAAAAAACACCGACTCCTTTTTTGAACAACTGAGCAAGCTGACCGGAAAGCCGATACCGCAGGAGATAGAAGATGAACGCGGAAGGGCCGTTGATGCGATGGTAGACTCGCACCCATACGTTCACGGCAAGAGATTCGCCCTCGTCGGAGACCCTGATCAACTGCTCGGCCTTGTGAGTTTTCTGATGGAGATGGGCGGGATTCCTGTTCATATCGTCTGCTCAATGGGGGACAAGAAGTTCGAGGAAGAGATGCAGGACCTCCTTGACTCAAGTCCTTTCGGAAGCGAGGCAAAGGTTTATTCAGGCAAGGACATGTGGCACCTGAGGTCGCTGATGTTTACCGACCCTGTGGATATCCTTATAGGGAATTCCTACGCAAAGTTCCTCTGGAGAGATACGGGGACACCCCTCGTAAGAATAGGGTTCCCACTGTTTGACCGGCACCATCTGCACAGGTATCCGATCATCGGGTATCAGGGGGTGATAAACCTCGTAACGATGATCGTTAACACTATCCTCGACGAGATGGACAGGAAGACGATGAATACCACGAGCTTTGACGTGATCAGGTGAGAAGGGGTTATGAAAGCTGAAGTTAAACGGTAAAGGATAAATGATGTTAACCAATATCGATAAATTAATGGATGCCGGCTGTTCTTCCGAAAAGAAGGATAAAGTTTGTCGCTCGCGCGGGGGCGAGTCCTGCGCCTTTGACGGCGCGATGATAGTGCTCCAGCCGATCAAGGACACTGCCCACCTCGTCCATGGCCCCATCGCCTGCTGCGGCAATTCATGGGAAGGGAGGGGAACCTTCTCGCGCAACGGTTCGAGTCATGTCGTGCCCCTCTATAAAATGGGCTTTACCACCGACATAAACGAACTGGACATCGTGTACGGCGCTGAGAAGAAACTCGCAGCGGCGATACGGGAGACGCATGCTGCGGTAAGACCGAAGGCGATCTTCGTATATGCCACCTGCGTAAGCGGCCTCATAGGAGAGGACCTCGAAGCGGTCTGCAGGGACGCGGAATCCGAGCTTGGCATCCGGGTCATACCCATAAGCGCGCCGGGTTTTGTTGGTCCCAAAAATCTCGGCAACCGGATCGCGGGTGAGGCGCTGCTCGAGCATGTCATCGGCGCCGGCACTCCTCCGGTATCCACCGACCATGATGTCAACCTTATCGGCGAGTACAACATAGCGGGAGACCTGTGGCTTGTCGAGCCCGTGTTGCGCAAGGCCGGCCTGCGGGTGCTGTCCCGAATGACAGGAGATGCGACCTTTGAGGAGATCACCTGGGCCCACACAGCCAAGCTCAATGTCGTTGTCTGCGGCAGGGCCCTCATAAACGTCGCAAAAGGGATGCGCCGCAAATACGGTATCCCTTATGCGGAGGTCTCCTTCTTCGGCAAAACAGAAATGACAAAGGCCCTGCGGCTCATCGGCAGACACCTCAGCGCCCGGGACAGCGGAATAATAGAGCGGATTGAATCGGTCATCGCTGAAGAAGAACACGCCCTTGAGGAAAAGCTGAAGCCGTATGCGCGCCTGAAGGGACGAAAGGCGGTCCTTTACACCGGCGGCGTGAAGAGCTGGTCGTTCATCTCAGCATTGCGTGATCTCGGACTGGAGATCGTCGCTGTCGGCGTCAAGAAAAGCACCGCCGAGGATGAGGAGAAGATGCGAGAGCTCCTCGGGCAGGACGCGCCGCTCGTGAGCGATGTGACTCCAGGCAACCTCAAAAGGCTGCTCAGGGAACGCCATGCGGATATCCTCATCGCCGGCGGAAGGAACCAGTACCTTGCAATCAAGGAGGGGTATCCCTTTGTTGATGTGAATCAGGAACGGCACACGGCGTATGCGGGATACGCCGGTTTGGTTAACCTGGCTGAACAGATCAGCAGCGCGATCATGTTTTACGAACGTCACGCGGCACGGATTGCGGGATCAGCCGATGGACGGGAATCTCCGGCCGCGGACCTGCATAACGCAGCGTCAGGCATAGTCATCAATCCGTTGAAGCATTCCGCTTCCATAGGGGCAGCGATCGCGCTTCAAGGCGTACATAACGCACTGCCGGTCCTGCATGGAGCACAGGGCTGCGCCTTCCTGGCCAAGGTCCTGCTGACGAAGCATTTCAGAGAGCCGATCGCCCTGGCAGGCACCAAGCTCTTTGCGGAAGATGTGGTGATGGGCAGCGAGGAGAATCTGTTAAAGACCGTTCGCGGTTACATCGACAAAGAGAGCCCGTCGGTTGTGGCCGTGCTCACCTCGGGTTTGACCGAGGTGAAGGGGGACGACTGCTCAGCCTCGGTGAAGTCGCTGAACAATGAAAGCACGATGACTAACGTGGTGCATGTGCCGACGCCGGACTACGAGGGAGGGCTCGAGGAAGGATACGCGCGGGCAGTATTGTCACTTGCGGAGATTGCGGGCGGAGAGGGATATTCGACAGGACGCGCGCAGGGGCAGGTCACGATCCTCGCGGGTTCACATCTGACCCCTGCTGATTTTCTCGAACTCAGGGAGATGACCGAGGCGATGGGCCTGCGGCCGATAATCATACCGGACCTGGCTGCGCTCGATGGAAGCAGACAGGGCATCTCAGCGCTGGCAAAAGGCGGGACCGGCATACAGGAGCTCGCCTCAGTCGGGTATTCAGAGTTCAATTTTGTCATCGGCAGGAGCCTGGAGCCGTCCGCCCGGCTCCTGGAAGAGCGGTTCGGAACCGCCTACAGGGTCTTCGACAGTCTGGCGGGGATTCAGGATACAGACTGTTTTATGGAGGCGCTGGCTGCGCTCGCCGGCAGACCGCTTCCCGAACGCTTTGAACGCCGGCGGCGTGTGCTCATTGATTCCATGCGCGACGCCCAGTTTTCCTTCGCAGGGAAAAAGGTCTGTTTAGCCCTGGAGGCGGATCACGCGCTTCAGACCTCCCGCTGGCTGCGGGAGATGGGGGCTGATGTGACGCTTGCCGTAGTTCCGACCGCGGCTGCGGCAGCGCGCCGGATTGCAGCAGCGCGGATTGTGGTCGGGGACCTTCAGGCGATCAGGCAGGATTCCGATCTGATCGTTGCAAACTCGCATGCAGCGACCAGGGCCCGGACACTCGGCGTCCCTTTGATGCACGCTGGATTTCCGGTCTTCTCGGTAATCGGCTATACCAATAAAATTACGATAGGATACCGAGGAACTCTTTCCCTGATTCAGGAAGCAGCCAACCTATTGGCAAAGGAGGTGCATTGATGAAGGTGGCATTTGCTACGACAAACGGGGTCTCTGTAGACGAACACTTCGGCAGGGCCGGCGCCTTTGCGATTTATGATCTTACCGGTGATGGCTACCGTTTTTTGGAGATGCGGAAGTTTGCCGACGGTCCGGACGAGGCGATCGCGGGGACGAGGGGCAAGGGCCGACTGCATGACGAACGCGTTGAGCAGAAGGTTGATCGGTTGGCGGATTGCAAGATCGTCTATCTCACCGAGATCGGCGGACCATCTGCCGCACGGCTGGTCAGACGGGGCATGATGCCGATAAGGGTAAGGGAGGTCGTCACCATTGAGGAGTCTCTTAAGAACCTTTTAGCAACTATTAAGGAATCTCCGCCTCCCTGGCTGAAGAAGGCGATAGCAAGTGATTGAAGGACCAACACCGTAATAAAAACAGGAGGAAAGAAAGATGAAGATGATCAGAGCTTTTATACGTCCGGAGAAAGAGCAGGAGGTGGTCCAGGCGCTTGAGGGCGCCGGCTTTCCATCGCTCACCAAGATGCCGGTCTTCGGCCGGGGCAAACAGAAAGGCCTTCAGGTGGGACCGGTCCATTACGACGAACTGCCAAAGACACTCATCATGATGGTCATCAATGACGGAGACGTCACAAAGGTGGTCAGTTTAATAATGGATAAGGCAAGAACAGGTTTTGTAGGAGACGGAAAGATCTTCGTCAGTCCGGTTGAGACCACTTATACTGTCAGGACCGGAGAGGCGGTCTTATGAAAGAGATTACAGCCATAATCAGGAGAGACAGACTTCAGGAGACAAAGAAGGTCCTGGAGGATCTCGGATTTCCGTCACTCTCCATCCAGAGCGTCGATGGCCGGGGCAAGCAAAAGGGCATGGTTTGTGACAACGACCTTGATCCAGATTTGCCTGACAAATTTTGTACGTCAGTCAAACTTACGCCTACGCCCTCATCATATGCCCTTGATCATGCCCTGCCGAAGGTGGCGCTGTTTGTGCCGAAACGTATGCTGACTATGGTTGTTCCAGACGATCTGGTAACCAAAATAGTCAAAGCAATTATCAAAATCAATCAGACCGGAAAGACCGGAGACGGCAAGATATTCGTCTCGCCTGTTGAAAGCGCAATAAGGGTCAGGACGTCAGAGACGGGCGGAGAGGCGATAGCGTAGAAATTGCAGGGGCAGGTCGTGTGCCTGCCCTTACCGGAAAGGAGAAACCCATGGCAATCATCGGCTATACGCGCGGCGGCCGGACTTGGACGCCGCGGTTCATCGAGTCGATAGATGTGAATACATGCATCGGCTGCGGGCGCTGCTATAAGGTCTGCAGCAGGGAAGTGCTTGAACTTATCGAGAAGCCGTTTGAAGGAGAGGACGAATACGGGGACGATATGGGTAATAAAGTCATGTCCATCGCCCATCCCGAAAACTGCATCGGCTGCGAGGCGTGCCAGAGGGCATGCACGAAGAAATGTCATATACACGTGGAGATATAAGCCGGCGAGGTTGATATGGACTTTGCGATCAGGCCCGCCAGAGCCGATGATATTCCTCAGATGTGCGATTTCCTTGCCGAACTGTTTTCCATTGAGTCTGATTTCAGCCCGGATAGGGGAAAGCAGGCCCGGGGGCTCGAACTATTGCTGAGCAACGCAGTCGGTTCATCGATTGTTCTTGTTGCGGAGAAAGGCGATGAGATTGTCGGCATGTGCTCTGTCCAGGCGCTGATTTCTACTGCAGAAGGTGGCCCTGTAGGACTGCTTGAAGACCTTGTTGTGAAAAAGGACCACAGGGGGAAGGGGATAGGTAAAAGGCTTCTTTCTGAAATCCTCGGCTGGTGCGCTGGGAAAAACATCTCGAGAATTCAGCTTCTCGCGGATGTCGACAATGAGAGGGCGCTGAATTTTTACGCCGGCAACGGCTGGGCCGATACCAACCTCGTTTGCATGAGAAAGATGCTCTGATGCGCTGTTAACTTCTTCCTCCTGAAAACCGCGCTTTTCAAAATCTTCAAAATAATGTAAGTTATTATCGGTAATCAACTATGGGGAATGTTGGGCGTTACCTGAATAACATGCAAATTCCGATATTATCGGGAAGGTTTCCGTTTAATAACTGGTTGACTAATATCGGATTTCCGTTGTTAGTGGCATTAACGGGCTAAGTACTGGTTGGCTGACAAGATATGATGAAATTGATTGATATAGGTTTTGATCCATGGTTTGAAGCACATGTCGATGACATGCGACAAGAGGATCAAGACATTGCTCGTGTGTCAGCAGTTGACCGTAACTCGTATGTTATCAGGAATGAACAAAGTGAGATTCCAGCTGAACTTGCAGGGAAGTTCTATTTCCGTGTTGAATCCTCGGTTAACCTGCCATGTGTCGGCGATTGGGTCACCGTGCAGTATCACAATGATGGCACTTCGGCAATCATCCATGGGGTCTTTCCACGGAAGACGTTTCTACGACGCAAGCGTGCTGGGGTAGAAGTGGACTACCAGATGATTGCCGCAAACATTGACATTGCTTTCATTGTCCAGTCATGTCACTTTGACTTTAATCTCCATAGACTGAATCGGTATTTAGTAATGGCTGCTGACGGACATATTGAGCCGATTGTGATTCTTGCCAAGACGGACTTGATCTCCCACAATGAGCTGCAACAGAAGCTTGCGGCTATTAGACAGGCAGGTATCACGACCAGGGTTATTGCACTCAGTAACATAACTGGCTCTGGATTTGACGAATTCCGCCAGGTATTAATACCGGGTCGAACATATTGCCTGCTTGGGTCATCCGGAGTCGGTAAGACTACACTGATCAATCATCTGATTGGACGGGATGATCTTGATACTAAAGCTGTCAGTGAAACAGGAGAAGGCACACACACAACAGCGCGACGGCAACTCATTGTTCTTGATAAAAGCGTTATGTTCATTGATACCCCTGGAATGAGAGAATTAGGCCTTCTGGGCGCCAGTGAAGGAGTAAACAAAGGGTTTGAAGATATTATTGAGCTTTCCATGGCTTGTCGCTATACCGATTGCAGCCATACTCAGGAATCGGGCTGCGCAGTTCTTACTGCAATTACGAACGGAGAGTTGAGTGAAGATCGCTATTCTAGTTATTTGAAACTCAGGAAAGAGTCAGAGTACTATGAGATGTCGTACTTGGACAAACGTAAAAAGGACAGGGCATTCGGACGCTTCATTAAGACAGCAAAGAAGAATATGAGACTATGAATCCAAAGATCATTATCAGAAACGAGACGCATGACGATGTTTGCGCAATAACTGAGGTGACTATCGCAGCGTTCAAGACCTTGGAGATTAGCAACCACACTGAGCAGTTCATCATCGAGGCGCTACGTGCCGCCAAAGTTCTTACGGTATCGCTGGTTGCAGAAATGGATGGCCGAGTGATAGGACATATTGCCTTCTCTCCCGTGACCATTTCCGATGGCACCCCTAACTGGTATGGACTTGGACCTGTTTCGGTGCCGCCCGCGTACCAGCAGCAGGGTATCGGTAAAGCGCTGATACAGGAAGGGTTGTCACGTCTGAAAGACATGAATGCTCAAGGATGTTGTCTCGTGGGGCATCCGGATTACTACAGGAAATTCGGATTCACAAACATGTCCGGACTTGTGCTTGAGGGAGTGCCACAGGAGGTCTTCTTCGCTCTATCTTTCGACGAGCATACGCCGCAGGGCACTGTCGCTTTCCATGAAGGTTTCAAAGCGGATGGCCATCTGACATATGACAATGCGGTCATATCCCAACGAATCGTTCCAGCGGGGAACCCGCTGAACTCATTGTTAGGAGAAAATTAATGAAAAAAATGAGGAAAATATCGATTGGGATAACAATGCTTGTTGTTTGCGCTGCCGGTTTGTTTGTCGCTATTACTATTGCGATAGGGCCGACACAAGGTAAAAAAATTGGAAAATATGCAAACCCGCAAAAAGCATTATTAGTTATTGATGTCCAGGAAGACTACACCGGCACGACGGCAAAATCGCCATTTCCCTACAAAGACTCAGGACGACTGATTTCAACAGTGAATAAGTTAATAGATAAAGCACACAAAAATAATGTTCCCGTGCTCTATATCAAGCAAGAATTTGATGGTTTTTGGGGCAGGATGTTTTCCAAATTACTTGCCGGAGAGACAGCCATCAAGGGAACGCCTGGGGCCGAGATGGATAAACGAATCTCCATTGTTTCTGACTACTTATTTTCAAAACCGAGCGGAGATGCGTTTTCCAATCCAAATTTAGAAACATTTCTAAACAGCCATCAGGTTAACGAATTGTATATCGTCGGCTTAGACGCCGAATACTGTGTTCATCTTACGGCAAAAGGTGGACTAAATCGGGGTTATAATGTGAACATCCTCACGGACGGCATCCTCCTGCGAGCTGAAAAAAAATGGGATGACCTTTTGAAAAAGTATAGAAAGGAAGGCATTGTTTTAAAATCGAGTCATGATTTTCTGAAAGAAGTCTCCTAATGCTCGTCAAGTATCAACGTCCCTGAAATTATTTCCTTTCCATATTCCTCTCGATCAATCGCGAAATACTGGATGCCGCTAACTACTGCCAACATGGCTACTATATCAATATCAAATATCTTCGCCTTATTGATGCCCCGCACTATGATGTCTATTTTTTCTGAACCGCTTGGCGCCATGCAGGTTTTCGGTATTATTCTCACGCTCGCGGGGATAATTGTCTATCAATAAGATACTCCTCAAAAACATCCGGCGTAAGACTGGGATTTGAGGAGTAAGCTGTACGGGCCTGTGTATCAGCCTTCTTTGGCCGCT
>JAKAGF010000253.1 GCA_021825805.1 Nitrospirota bacterium | reverse complement strand
AACCCGCTGCACCCGTATACAAAGGGGCTCCTCGGCTCCATACCAGGGGCCAGGGGCACGCCCCTAAGTCCCATAGCCGGTACGGTGCCGAGGCCGGAAGACTTTCCGTCCGGATGCAAATACAAGGGCAGATGCCCTGATGCCCGGCCTGAATGCGCTGCGCGGGAACCGGACCTCCTCGAGGTTTCTTCCGGGCATTTTGTGCGCTGCTCGTGGGTGATCAGAAGATGAGCAGGGAAATTCTCACGTCTGAGTCCCTGAGGAAATACTTTGAGGCAAAAGGTCCTCTCGGCAGGGCCGGAGGAACGCTCCGCGCTGTTGATGGTATCGATTTTTCGATCAGCGACAACAGGGTCTTCGCGCTGGTGGGTGAAAGCGGCTGCGGCAAATCGACCGTTGCGCGTCTCGTACTGAGGCTCATAGCCCCAACCTCCGGGAGGGTCCTCTTCAAGGGAAAAGATGTGCTGTCCTTTGCCGGGGATGAACTGAAGGCCTACAGAAAATCCGTTCAGATCATTTTCCAGGACCCCTTCGCATCACTGAACCCCCGAAGGACCGTCTACGACACGATCTCGGAGCCGCTCCTGATACACAGCATTGTGCCGAAGAACCGCTTCAGGGACAGGGTTGTCGAAATCCTCGGCACAGTGGGACTCGGTCCTGAGACCCTGAACCGCTATCCCCATGAATTCAGCGGCGGCCAGCGGCAGCGCATCTGCATCGCACGCGCGTTGTCGGTCTCGCCTGAGATCATCGTGGCTGACGAACCGCTGTCCGCGCTTGACGTCTCGATCCAGGCCCAGATACTCAACCTCCTCATCGACCTGAAAGAGAAGTCGCGGCTCTCGTATCTCTTCATCAGCCATGACCTCAGGGTCGTCCACTACCTGAGCGACGAGGTGGGCGTCATGTATCTGGGCAGGATCGTGGAGCACGCAAAAACAGAGGAGCTTTTCAGCAAGCCGTTCCATCCCTATACGGAAGTGCTCCTCGCCTCGGCTCCGAAGTTGAAGACAGAGGGAGAAAGGGTCAGACAGGCTCCGCTGAAGGGCGAGGTGCCGAGCCCTGTCAGCATACCGCCGGGGTGCCCCTTCCATCCCCGCTGTCCCAGGCGGTTCGCCCCGTGCGACAGGATAGTCCCGCGGTTCCTGGAAAGTCATGGCCGGCTGGTATCCTGCCATCTCTGGAATCCCTATTGAATCAGCCTCTTTAACGCGCCTGAGAGAGAAAACCGGGGGTAACTGTGAGGCGCGCTACAGCAGCTTATCTATCTTCTGCCGCATCTCCTGGCCGGTCCAGTCATACTCGCCGTAGAACTTCTCGACAATGATCCCGTGGCGGTCGATGAGGAAGGTGGTCGGGAGGGAAAAGACCTTGTACTGTTTTGTAACGTTCCGCGTCTCATCCAGGAGGATGGTGAAAGACAAGCCCTTTTTGTCCGAAAAATTCTTTGCGTCGTTTAATGACCTGTCGGTCGAGACTGCTATAACCTCAAGGCCCCTGCCCTTCATCTGCTGATAGGCCTTGTTGAAGGAAGGCATCTCGGCGATACAAGAGGGGCACCAGGTGGCCCAGAAGTTCAGGAGAATCACCTTGCCCCTGAACGCGGAAAAAGAGATCGCCTTGCCGTTCATGTCCTTGAGGATAAAATCAGGGGCCTTGGCCTTCTCGAGCTTGTCGATCTCCCACGGAGAAACAGGCTTCTTGTCGCTGCCGACCGGCGCGTTTGTCCCCATGGCGGTCAGGATGAAAAGGAGGGGGATGAACAGCGCCCGTTTCGTCATGGGATATTGTAGCGACAAAGAGAGGTTGGAGGCAAGGGAGCGAATTACATCTGTCGCGCCAAGGTGCCGGGAAAGAGCCCTCACGTGTATTTCGATTATAATAAATGATCCATGGACACCACAAAGTCATATGACGTTATCGTTGTGGGTGCGGGGCATGCCGGCTGCGAGGCGGCCCTGGCCCCGGCCCGTATGGGCCTTTTGACCTGCATATTCACCATGAACCTCGACACCATCGGGCAGATGTCCTGCAACCCGGCCATAGGCGGTCTTGCGAAGGGCCATCTGGTGCGGGAGATCGACGCGCTGGGCGGCGAGATGGCGAAGGTGACCGACAAGGCAGGCATCCAGTTCCGCATGCTCAACAAGTCCAAGGGGCCTGCCGTATGGTCTCTGCGCGCACAAGCCGACCGCGTTCTCTATCGCCTCCGGATGCGGCAGACGCTCGAAGAGACAAAGAACCTTGACATAAAGCAGGCGACTGTCGAAGAGCTTGTGGTGGAAGACGGAGAAGCGCGGGGGGTAAGGACGTCCCTCGGCGTCTTTTATCCCGCGAGGTGTGTTGTCATTACTACCGGCACTTTTCTGAAAGGGCTTATGCATATCGGCCATGAGAGCTTTGCTGCCGGCCGGGCGGGTGAGTTTCCGTCAGTCGGGCTTTCGGATTCCCTGGCAAAGACCGGCCTTGCCCTCGGCAGGCTCAAGACAGGGACACCGCCGAGGTTAGACGCAAGGACAATAGATTTTTCAAAGACAGAGCCCCAGTACGGCGATGAGCCGCTGATCCCTTTCTCGCACACTACAGAGAGGATAGAGAACCCCCAGCTTCCCTGTTAC
>JAKAGF010000095.1 GCA_021825805.1 Nitrospirota bacterium | reverse complement strand
CCAGCGCACCGGTAGGCTGACCGAAGGGACCGTGCTGGACGTGCTGACCAGGTCATCCGTCCATCCTCACGGCATTAAAGTCCGGCTGGACAGCGGGGCTGTGGGACGCGTGAAAAAGATACTGGTTTGAGCGCAAGGGCCTCTGAATAAGGCCCGTTGCTCAAAGGGGCTGTTTCCTTTTCAGATTCTGCCGGCTGTCGTACGGCCCTGTACCCGCTGCGCGGACGAGCCGGGGGGATGGTTGGATGAACCCCTCTGCGAGGTTTTCCGGACTTCCGGCTTTCTGAACCTCTGCTGTCCAGTCCTTCCCGCCGGTTGTGCAGCAGCGCCTTTTTCGCGGCGTTGCTGCGGCTGCCGGGCAAATTCCGTATCCCGGGCAGGGGCCTGCCTCGCATAATCAAAGTCCTTCAGCCTGCGGCGCTCCACCTTCTCGCCAAGCACACGTTCGATGTCGCGTACCAGGGACTCGTCTTCCCTTGTGATGAAGGTGAAGGCATCGCCCGTTTTTGCGGCTCGGCCGGTGCGTCCTATCCGGTGTGTATACGCGTCGGTGGTATCGGGCATGTCGTAGTTGATGACGTGGGATATGCTCGAGACATCTATCCCGCGGGCAGCGATGTCCGTTGCGACAAGTATCTGGTAGGAGCCCCTGCGGAAGCCCTCCAGCGCCTCCTGCCGCCTGTTCTGCGACAGGTTGCCCTGCAGCGACGCAGCCCGGTAACCTGCCCTTTCGAGCTGTTGGCCCACCCGCTTTGCGCGGTGTTTCGTGCGCGTAAAGACCAGCACGGACTCCGTGTCCGTATGGCTCAGAAGCGCCAGGAGGAGACCTGTCTTCAGGTGCTGTTCAACCGGATACAGGGCATGGCTGACGGTGTTTGCCGGAGCAGCGGGATTCACCTGCACGGTGACCGGGGCCTCAAGCACATCCTGGGCAAGCCTGCGGATATCATCAGGCATGGTCGCCGAAAAAAGCAGGGTCTGGCGCTTGGCAGGCACGTGCCGGATGATCTTCCGGATATCGGGAAGGAACCCCATGTCGAACATCCGGTCAGCCTCGTCAAGCACAAGCACCTCCAGATGAGACAGATTGATGGTGCGCTGGTTGATATGATCCAGCAGGCGTCCGGGGCAGGCGACGATTATCTCCGTGCCGGTCCGCAGCTTTTGTATCTGGGGGTTCATGCTCACGCCGCCGTAAACGGTTGCGCTGCGAAGCCCGGTCTGACGGCCCAGGCCGGCGATGGCTTCGTTGATCTGGTCAGCCAGTTCGCGGGTGGGAGCGATGATCAGCGCGCGGACACGGCCGCGCGGCCCTGCTATCAGACGGTTAAGGATCGGCAGCACGAAGGCGGCCGTCTTGCCGGTGCCGGTCTGGGCAAGGCCCATCACATCGCGCCCTCCCAGGACCTGGGGGATCGCCTGCGCCTGTATGGGAGTCGGCGTGACATAGCCGGCAGCCCTGACCCCGGCTGATACGTTGGGGTGAAACTCAAATCTCTGAAATTCCATGAAACTCCTTTTTCTGCGTTCGGGGAAAAAAAGCCAGGGTAACGGCTGGACTTACAATGACGTTGTTTTCTTCCGGATACTGCAGTTCTGTGATATGTGTGATGTTTAAGCGTAACAGTTTGGCTGAAGTCTGTCAAGGAAAATACCGGTATGGCAGGTTACGCATCAGATCAGTCGAACGGGCGCAGGCCGATCGCCCTCCCCTTGCAGGAGGTACCGCAGGTCATTACCATTTCTGATTAATTGATTAATTATTCTTATAAGTGTATGATTACTATAAAAATAATGTTGCCGGGCGGCAAGGCGGAAATCTCATAAGAACTTCTGACGGGGCGCTGCCACAGGCGATGAAAGAGTAACAAGGGAGGTACGGTGACGCGTCTTCTGAACAGGCTTCAGATATCCGGCAAACTGTTGCTCATGCCCCTCGTGATCCTTCCTTTTGTCATCAGTATAGCTGTCACCGCCTATGTCGGACTCTCGCAGCAAAGAGATATCGTGGACACGCTTTACCACAAGAGACTCGCCGGCAGCGGCAACAGCGCCAGGGTCCTGTCCGGCCTTTCATCCGCCCATGCAGGCGTCTCCGGCATCATGCGCAGCCATCATGCCGCACAGGACGGCGCAGAGGCCGCCGGACAACTGAGACAACAGGCCGGGGCCATCGCCTCGGAAGCCCGGTCAATGCAGGATGCGATATCTTCAGCCGGGCTGCGGGGTGAGGAACAGAAGGCTTTCCAGGCGGCAATGGATGCGGTGAACGAGTACAGGAAGACCATGGATCAGGCGTCTGATGTTATCGTGTCCGCTGATAAGGAATCCGTTGCGCGGTTCATGACCACTGCTGATGAAAAGTTTCTGGAGGCTGCCAGGAGGCTGCAGGCCCTGCAGGAGACCGATATCTCGCTCGGAGACGCGGGCCTCAAAGACTCTCGAAGGGTTTTCTTCGTGTCGCTCGTCGTCATCGCCGCAATCCTCTTCACAGGCTCTCTTGTCTCCGCCGGCGTATATTTCATCGTGGTGCGCAGGGAGGTCGTCAGGCCGATCCGCTCCTTTGAATCGGCTGCCGGGAGGGTGGCGCAGGGATTCACCTCCTTTGAGTTCGACTCAGGCAGCCCGGATGAGCTCAGCAGGGCTGGTACCCTTCTGAAGGAGTCCTTCCTGTCGCTTGAAGGCGTACTGCAGAGGATCAAGGAGCTTTCAGACAGGATCCTGAAGGTCGTAGAAGAGGTGGAACAGGAGGCTGAAAAGGTGCTCAAGGGGGCTGAAGCCGAGGCCGAGGCCACCGGGAACATATCGACAGCAGTCGAAGAGCTGAATGCGACCGCGACCGAGATCGCGGACAATACGGAAGACCTCGCCTCTTCCGCAACCGACGCATCCTCGTCTATCGAACAGATGGTCTCGAGCATCAGGCATATCAACGACAGCATCCAGGAACTCAACGGCATCGTGGAGTCCACGACGTCCTCGATAGACAGTCTTTCGAAGACGATACAGTCCGTTGCCGAAAACTCCGGGGAACTCTCCATAGCCGCCGAGGAGACGCTCACAGCCGTCTCCGAGATAGCCGCGGCGATAAAAGAGGTGGATGCGAGCGCAAAAGAGTCCGCGGCCCTGTCGGAAAAGGCGACGAGCGAGGCGGCGACGCTCGGCATGGCCTCGATCTCAAAGACGATGAGCGGCATGAAGGAGATAGCCTCATCGGTCCAGAATACCGCGCAGTGCATCAGCGTGCTGGGAAACAGGTCGAGAGAAATAGAGAAGATACTGAGCGTCATCCGGTCGGTCAATGACGAGACGAACCTCCTGTCGTTGAATGCGGCGATACTGGCGTCGAAGGCAGGGGAACACGGCAGGGGTTTTGCCGTCGTTGCCGCGGAGATGAAAGACCTCGCCGAAAGGACCGGCAGCTCAGCGGGCGAGATCGCGTCTCTCATCCAGGGGGTCCGGCAGGAGGTGAAGAATGCCGAGGATGCGATGAATAAAGGCGTCACCTCCGTGGAAGAGGGCCTCAGACTCGCACGCGAGGCCGAAGAGTCGCTCAGGGAGGTCCTGAACAGCTCAAAGAGATCGTCCGAGATGGCATCCGTGATCAAGCGGAGCACAGAGGCTCAGGCTGTTGCGGCCAACCTCGTGATGCGCGCAACAGAGCGCATCAGGCAGATGACCGACCACATCGCAAAGGCGACCGCTGAACAGGCGAGCAGCATCGCACTGGTCACCGGGGCGGCGGAGAAGATGGAGCAGTTGTCGCACCGGGTGAGCAAGGCGACCAGTGAACAGGCGGCAAGCAGCGTACTGATCGCGCGGACCACCGAGCTCGTCTCGGAGAGGAGCCGCCGGATATCGCAGTCCCTGGCGGAACATAAGAAGGGCTCCTTCAGCATACTGAGCAGCGTCGATTCGGTAAAGAATATCCCGGTTGAGAACAAGAAGCGCGCCTTTGCGATCAGCACAACGCTCTGGAACCTGCAGAAGGACGCTGAACTGCTGGGGGTGGAGATGGAGCGCTTCCGGTTCTCGACCGTGCGGGGGCAGTCCCTGAGGCTCGGCGTCGTCCCCCTGCAGGAGCCGTCCGTCATGTACCGGAAATTCACCCCCCTCTCGGAATACCTCGCAGACAGACTCGGCAGGAAGGTGGACCTGAAGGTCGCCATTGATATGGAAAGCGCGATAAAGGATATCGGGGAAAACATAACGCAGCTCTGCGCCATGGGGCCCGCCAACTACATCGAGGCGAACACAAAACACCGGATAAAGGTGATCGCAAAGGCGTTGAGGCTCGGCAAGCCCTTTCACCGCGCTGCCACGGTCGTGAGGGCGGACGGGGGCATACAGTCCGTCAAGGACCTGAAAGGCAAGACCTTTGCCTTTGTCAGCCCGAAATCAGCAACCGGTCACATCATGCCGCTTGCCGTGCTCAAGGAGGCGGGCATGACCACGGATGACCTCGCCTCGCACCGTTTCCTCGGGGACCATGAAAAAGTCGCCCGCGCGGTGCTCGACGGCGAGTTTGACGCAGGCGGGATGATGGAAGAGACAGCGGAGAAATACAGCGGCATGGGGCTGAGGATACTCCAACTGTCATCCGAGATACCGGAGTTCAACATCTGCTGCAATCCCTCTGTTGACCAGGCGACCATAAACGCCATCAGGGACGCGCTGACAGCTCTCGATGTCTCAAAAAAGGATGAAGCGATGATCCTGAGATCATTGGGCAAGGACTGCACCGGATTCGTGCCGGCGACCGAAGAGGACTACGCCCGCTTCAAGTCCGCGATACAGGGCCTTGAGGTTCAGGGGGCTATTGACAGCCACTTCCGCAGGAGGCGCGGTCCGGGTAAAACAGGATAACCGCAGCGCCCCCGGCATCAGAAATGCCATACGCCCCGCCCTTTTCGTAGAGTTGGTCAAGCGGACTTTTCGGGGCGTTGGACATGTTCCGCAGCACATGGGTATAGATCAAAGATCCACACATAAGATTTCATGATGTGGACAATCGGCTGAAGGACATTATGGATTCTCTTCAGAGACGCATGGGTGAGAGCAAAAAAGAACAATTATTTGAACGACTCATACCAAATGATAGCCAGATATACAAAGTCACAATTGAAAAGAAGCAGCCACCAATCCAGAGCCACGGCTTAGGCCACTTAAAAATCAGAAAATACAGTGAAAAACATAGGTAAAACAAAGCCATAGCTACAGAAAGAAAAATTTGTTAAACTACAGACAAGAAAAAACAAGGAGCTGTCAAGATGAGTAAAATAGAAGAAATTGAAAAAGAAGTTCAAGAATTGAAGCCAAATGAACTTCAGGCTTTTCGGAAATGGTTCTGGGATTTTGACGCAGAGGTATGGGACCGCCAGTTCGAGAAAGATGCCCTGTCAGGAAAACTTGACTCACTGGCCGAGGCAGCCCTCAAATCGTTTAAGTCCGGTCATCGCTCTGAAATTTGAAGCATTTTGCTTCGCCAGAGTTTTGGGGACTCTATAGGGTACTTCCGCAGTCTATCCAAGACCTTGCAGATAGAAGTTATGCGTTGTTAAAAAATGATCCCCGTCATCCCTCGTTACATCTGAAAAAAGTTGACCGTTACTGGTCTGTCCGTGTCGGACTTCATTATCGAGCTGTTGCTGTCGAGATTCCCGACGGGCTGCTTTGGTTTTGGATTGGCAGCCACGAAGAATACAATAAATTGAAAGAGTAATTTTAGGAATTTTAGGGACGTTGATACTTGACGAGCGTTTGTTTGGTCATCTAGGAATTTTAGGGACGTTGATACTTGACGAGCGTTTGTTTGGTCATCAGTTGCTTTCCATTCTCTCGATCAGGCGCGAAATACTGGATGCCGCCACTCCCATATGCCGTGCGATTTCAGCCGCAGACAGACCGAGTTCGTGCCAGAGAAACACCAGAGAACAGTCTCAGTAGATCGACCGTATCCGGCCGTTGCGCCTGTTCACGATAACCTTGTCCACAACAGCGCCTCTCGGGTCCAGGATGTCCGCCTCGAAGTAAAGCTCTTTCTCCCTGATGTCCCCGACGCGCAGGCCGCGCTTGCCGAAATATTCATGCAGGATCCTGCGGGCGTCATCAACAGTCGCAACGGCCCGCTTTTCTCCGTAGGCCCCTCCCCTGAAGCCGCCGTACGGCGAACGGTCCTCTTCCCCCTGTGCCGCGCAGATCGCGGGCCCCGGAGACAGGAGACCCGGGCCTTCCGCAGTAACGGAAAGAAGCAGGACCGCCACAGTTACGACCACTACCGCAGACTTTTCCATGGTCAAGATGCTCTCCTTCCGGGGCAGAGATATTTCAGATCTTCCAGTGACATTATAGGAATTACCATCCACAAGGTCAATCGTCCTGACAGTCAGAGACGGGCGGACGGTCGTCCGCCCGTTGCCCAGGATTATTTCTTGTGGCACTTCGAACAGTTCTTTGGATCATTCGTCTTGAATGCCCTGGCGCCGTTGTGACATTCTCCGCAGAACTTTCCTTCGTTCAACGCCGCCATGGTCATCGAGGAAGATCCTTTCTTCATCTTGAAGATCTTCGTATGGCAGTCGTTGCATTTGAGACCCTTGTCAGCGTGCGCCTTGCCGTCGAAGGTCACCTTGCCGTCTTTCGAATCCCAGTCAAGGACCTTTCCGGCCGGCACTGCCATCGCACTGCCGGCAAAGGCTATGACCGCGACAAAGGTCATCATCCATGCTATCGCCTTCATCCTGTCACCTCCTTTCTCAGGGGTGCATCGTCATGATGCACGTCTTCCCGTCAGATACAGCGCGTGTCCGCGGCCGCCGGTCCCATCGCCCGCTACGGCCCTGTTACCAGCGGTCATTGTGCCGCCACCTGCGGTGTTCATACCGGTCATGGTCATAGTCGTCGTCATAGTCATAATCATGGTCGCAATCACCACGGTAGACGCGGTATGCCGGCGCGACATACACGACCCTTGTCCTCACCGGCCGGTAGGAATAGCCGTAGTACACCGTCGGATACGTCTCGGCGTACACCGGCGCCGGGTGAGTAACGGCATTAAGGACAGCCCCTCCGAACAGCGCTATCCCGCCCGCAAGCAGGGCGGCGGATTCATTGTTCATCGCCTCAGCTCTGCTGCCTCCCGCTGCCATGATCCCGGCCGCAAGAACCCCAATCATCAGAATGTACAGTGCACGTTTCATTTCACTGTCTCCTTTCTCCTTGTGCGGAAGATGCATTCATCCGCCTGTTGACTACAGGATAACAGGAGAATATGAAACAGCAGCGAAGACATTATGAAGAATTGTGAAGCGGTTATCGCGGCAGCGTGATCGTAAAGGCAGCCCCTTTGCCGTATTCACTCCGGCAGGCTATGCTGCCTCCATGCGCATCCAACAGCTCCCTGACGATGGCGAGCCCGAGGCCGAGACCGCCTTCAGAGGCGCGGTAGAAGCGCTCGAACACATAGGGAAGGTCTTCTTCCCTGATGCCGACCCCGTTGTCAGCGACCTCTATGACAACGGCTCCCTCTTTTGCCGAGGCGGTGATCCGGACGCCGCCTCCGGCCGCTGTCGCCTTCAGGGCGTTGCCCAGGAGATTGATAATGATCTGGCTGAGCCGCTCGGGGTCTGCCTGCACCGTGAGCCCGTCATCGCAGGAGACATCAAGGGACACTCCCTTTTCAGCAAACAGCCGTCCGAACCTTTCCGCGATATTCGTGAGAAAGGGCCGCAGGTCAACCTGCCTGCGGTCAAGGTTCAGGCTGCTCGCCTCTGCGTTCGATAGCTCCTCGATCGCCTCGATGATCTTGCGGAGACGGTTGATCTCCGCGTAGAGGGACTGGACGTGCTCCTTGTCCATGGGGATGTATCCGTCCATCATCCCCTCAAGTTCCCCTCGCACGGCTGCGATTGGAGTGCGCAGTTCATGGGCGATATTGGCGGTCAGCTTCCTCCTGAGACCTTCCTGTTTTTCGAGCGCAAGCGCCATCCGGTTAAAGGCCTCTGACAATACGGACAATTCGTCTTTCCCCGTGGCAGCCACCCGTCTGGTCAGGTCTCCGGCGCCTATTGCGGAGGCGGCTTCAGTCAGCCCCCTGATCGGCTTCGTCAGCCTCCGGGCAGATACCACGCTCAGGAGCACGGCAATGCCTCCCAGTCCGATAAGGGAAATGAGGAGGAGGGTATTTGACCGGCTGATAAAGACATGTTCCTTGCTCGGCCTGAGGAAATGCACGTCAAGACGGCCGATCTCCCTGCCTCCCAGAAACAGGGCATAAGGGACATACCGGGCATTCTTCTCCTGCCCCCGCTGCTCTGAGATCGCCCTCACCCTCTTTGAGACAAGGGGCGAGAGGGTAGCGACCGCATGGTCGGTGTCGATGACCAGACCGCCGGCCGCGTCATAGAGCCGCACATCAAGACCGAGCATCAGGGCCCAGACCGCGTCCTCAACCACCGCCTCCTGCGCCCACGCGCCGTTTTTTTCGTAGGCGCTTTCAAGGGCAGCCGTCACCCAGTAGACACGGTCTTCCATCTCGCCTTCGAGGTACTCCCTGAAATCGCGCACCAGCAGCTCACGCAGAAGGAGGGCGGCCGACAGGGCGATGGCAGAGACCGCGATCAGCAGGAGAAAGAACTTTATCCTGAGGCTTTTAACCATCCCTCCTGCCGGAGAAACGGTACCCAACGCCGTAGATCGTGATGATGAAGACCGGGTTCCTGGCGTCCTCCTCGATCTTGTGCCTGATGTTCTTGATATGCGCGTCGATACTCCGCTCGTACCCCTCGAACTGATAGCCCAGGGCCTTTTCGACCAGCTCCTCGCGCGTAAATACCTTGGCCGGGTACGAAGCGAGGGTGAAGAGGACCTTGAATTCAGTCGGCGTGAGGTTCACCTCGCGACCCTTTCGGGAGACCGTGTAACTCCGGCCGTCAACAACAAGCGCCCCTTCATTGAAGCTCAGGAGTTCGGCTGACCCGAGATCAGCCTTCTGAAGCCGTTTCAGGACAGCCTTGACGCGATAGACGAGCTCGCGGGGGCTGAAGGGTTTGACCACATAGTCGTCAGCCCCAAGTGCAAAGCCGGCCACCCTCTCCTCCTCGGACGCCTTCGATGTGAGCATGATAATCGGAAAGTCGCCCATGTCCCGCAGGTCCTGACAGACCTCTTCCCCCGACACGTCGGGCAGCATGAGGTCGAGGATGACCGCGAGCGGTCTTTCCTTCACAGCAGCGTTGAGCCCGTCTTTCCCCTTTTCCGCGTGTACGACCCGGTAGCCGGCGCCCTCAAGATAGACCTTCACCACCCGCGCAATCTTCTTGTCGTCCTCTATCAGAAGTATGGGCTGGAGCATGTTCACCTGGCCGCTGTAAACTCGAACCTACCGGACAACGATCCCCGCATAGCCCACGACGCTGTCGTAATCGCCGCTTACGTCCCCTGAGGTGGCGTACTTCACGAGACGCGCCGAGCCCGCGCCCAGCAGTTTCGCCGCAGCCAGCATCACGGTGGTCGGAAGATACCCGCACATGGTTATCTCTTCACGCCGCACCGTCTCATAGAGCCCTTTAGCGTCGAGGTTGAGCATGCGGTCGATGGCCATGCGGTCCTTTGCGCGCGCAACCTTGTCCGGCAGATAGTGGCTCATGTCCGAGCTGGCGACGATCACAACGGGATAGTCCACGGCCTTAACCGCCTTTGCTATCCCCTCAGCCAGTTCCAGGCACTCCTCCACGGTCGCGGTCAACATCGCCAGCGGAACGATCCGGACATCGCCGGAGAAGCAGGCGATAAAAGGGAGCTGCACTTCAAGGGAGTGTTCGAAGAGATGGGCCTTTGAGTCGCGGGAGACCGCGGGGCAGTTCTGCATTATTTTCCCGGCGAGCTTAGTGTCGATCTGGAAGACCCCGGTAGGTATCTCCCATTCGCCGCTTTCCATGAGGGAGAACCTGGCGCCAAGGCGCGTATGGTTCGGCCCGAGGAGGAGAAACGTCTTCGGAAATTTTATCGAAGAATAGACCGCGCCCGCCACGGCCCCTGAGTAGAGCAGTCCCGCGTGGGGAGATACGATGCCGAGGCAGTCCTCCTTTGGGGCGTTCCTGTCAATGTATTCCTCGACCTGGCCGGAGAGACGCTCACGCGTGGCGTGGTAGAATTGTCCTGCAACAGCGGGGGCCCTGCGCATCGCACCTCCATAGGGCCGCGGAGAAGACCGTTAGAAAGAGTCTTCCGCCTCGCGGTATTCCCTGTCCGTATATTCCGTGAATCTCGTACAATTCGAAAGGAAGGTCAGATTCACGATCCCTGTCGGGCCGTTCCTCTGTTTGGAGACGATGATCTCGGCCTTCCCCTTGTTGTCCTGCCGGTCCTTGTTGTAGACCTCGTCCCTGTAGAGAAATAGTATCACATCAGCGTCCTGCTCGATAGCCCCTGACTCCCGCAGGTCGGCAAGGGTCGGCCTCTTCTCCCCGCTTCTCGTCTCGACGCCGCGGTTGAGCTGGCTGAGGGCGATGACCGGGACCCGCAGTTCCTTGGCAAGGGCCTTCAGCGAGCGCGAGATCTCTGATATCTCCTGTTCGCGCCTCTCGGCGTTGCCCCGGCCCCGCATGAGCTGCAGATAATCGACAACGACAAGGCTGAGGCCATGCTCTGCCTTGAGCCGCCGGGCCTTTGCCCGCATCTCCAGGATGGTGATGGCCGAGGAATCGTCGATGAAGATCGGCGCCTCTGCCAGTTTTCCGGCGGCGCTGGTGAGCTTATGCCAGTCGTCTTTTCTGATGAATCCCTTCCGCACGCTGTTTGAATCGACCATCGCCTCGGAGCAGAGCATCCTGAAGGCAAGCTGCTCCTTGGCCATTTCAAGGCTGAACACAGCCACCGGCTCC
>JAKAGF010000252.1 GCA_021825805.1 Nitrospirota bacterium | reverse complement strand
GACCCACACGGCAGGCACGAGAAGTCTTTTATCTGCAAGAGACCTCACTGTTTTCTCCCTTTGGCGATGATCGTAAACAGGATCTTGCCCTGGCCGGACGGTTTCGTTTCGGACAGGCTCACCCCGGTCAGCACTGTATCCAGGTCGGTCTTGAGTCTCTGCGCATCGTCTACGGACGGGCCCTCGCCCTTGAGCAGGATAAGGTCCCGTTCAGCGGTAATCTCGGAGAGGACGACGCCCGGCCGGTTCGTCTTGGAGAGGTCCAGGAGAAGCTGAAGAGGGGAGGAACCGACAAAGGACAACTGCTTGTCCTTGAGTTCCTTTATATGCGCCTTGAGCTGATACAGTTCGTTCGCGATCTTTTTTTCCTCTGGAAAGAGCGCCTGATAGGACCTTCTCAACTCGTCCTTCATGGAACGGATATCCCGTTTTGCAAAGGCGATCATCAGCCCTGCGTCGGCGATGATTACGGCGAGGAGCAGGGCCGCAAGGAAAGCGGTCGCCTTCAGCGACTTCTTCGCTTTTTCCGTATCAGCGGTATAGACGAATTCACCGCGCCTGAAATTAAAGGTCGGGTCCTTTGTCTCCCGCGCCGCGGCAGCAAGCCGCTCCTCTTCGCTCAGCAACGGAGGGGCGATCAGGGAATCAGCCAGGCCCTTTTCTCCTGAAGCGCTCTTGACTATGTGGACGAGTTCCACTGATGTTATTATCCTGGGGTCGAGCCCGGACGCCTTCAGCCTCCAGAGTATGTCTTTCAGTATTTCTTTCCTGATGTAGGCAACGAGCACCCTGGACTTTCCGTTTGACTCTCCCATAAGTCGCGCGTCAAAGACAATGCCTTCGGAGCCGCCGAGGACAAGGCCGTCCAACTCGAAAGGCAGAAGCTCCCGGATCTTATTGATGTCGGAGAAAGGGAGTTCGATGATGCGCGCATCAAGGAGGGCCAAAGGCAGGCTCAGGACCGGCTCCGCATCGGCGGGGATACCGTCAGCGGAGAAAGAGAGCCTCTCGCCCACCGGCGTTGTCAGGACACGCTCCATCTTGCCGTTTTGTCCGGCATAGACCGAAAGCTCGTTCGTTTTAAGATCGATGAAGGTGGTCCTGCTCATGCGGCTGTTTCAGCTCTCCTTCCAGAACTTAATGAGTCCCCTGTTCCCCGATGCCGCAAGAACAGTCTCAATAATGCGCCGTATGCCGCCGGATTCCGCGGTAGCGGTAACACGAAAGACCGCCGTTGGCGCGCCCGTGACCCCATGCGCGACCCCTTGCAGGGACATCGTGACGCTCGTGAGTTCAGTAAACGTATTTGATATGTCGGCAAGGCTGTCATAAGGATTCAGTTGTCTCCGGGCCACGATCCTATCCGCCATCGCCGGACTGATTTTCTCCGACAAGCTCTCAAGTATAGGAACCGGCGCTGTGTTAACATTGATCTTTTCGTTGGATATTGTAACATAGGGAAGGAGCTTCTCATAACTCTCCCGATCAATGCCGGGGATAAGGAGGAGTTCCTCCACGCTGTCCAGCGGGCTTCCCTTTGCCGACTCTGCCGGTCCTAATGAAGGGCGTGCGGCAGGGTTGATCCACCAGACTATTCTGTCGGCCAGTTCAGGTTTTAGGCCGAGCGCGTTCAGCAGTCTCCCCATCGCAGGGTACCAGAAGATATTTTCCACGTTCCCATTTGTGCCGACCATCTTATTGATATTGAATTTGGCGCCCTCATCCTCGATCCTCACCGAGATGGTTCCCTCGGGATTATCGTAGGGTATCTTCTGGGACATCTCAAAGACTGCCTGGGTTTTATCTATCATCTTCGATGATATGGCATAGCCGGCCAGTTTTACCGCAGACCGGGCGGCAAGGGAGAGCTTCTGTGATGTCTGCCAGTTATGCAGGCTGCTGGTGCTCACGTAGACGCCGTAGGCGAACTCAACCACCATGGCGGTGATGATCGCCACCACCAGGAGCGTCAGCACCAGGGCCATGCCCCGTTCAGTCTTATACAGCATTCTCCATCCTCGGCTTCAGGGTCTCATAAAGGGTGATAGGTCTCCCCTTGAGCGTCACGGTCAGCGTGATCCTTATCTCAGTCAGCGCCCTTTTCGTCCCTGAGGCATCCCAGGTCTTCACCCATTTGTCCCCATCCCTCACCTCAACGGAAAACGAATCAATTCCTTCCATGAGCTCGGCCCCGGCGACATTTTCGGTTTTATAGGCAGGCTTGATCTTTTTATAAAGCGCCGGCTTGCCTTCCTTTTCTTCGACATAGTAGGAGACCTGGGAGAGGCCCGGCACGAGGGGGGAAAAGGTCGTGAAGGTAAAGCGGGAGGCCTGTTTGCCGTACAGGTCTTTGTCCTCCACCTTAAAGACCCCAAAACGGGCGGACTGGCCGTAGGACAGCGACTCCACCTCCCTTGTCATAGTGTCCATGACGCTCCTGGATTCCTGCAGGCTGAGCAGGGATTCGTCCATGCCCTCCATGGCCCTGTGGGAGAGGTTGAAGGTGCTGTAGACAGCAGCGAGGATGACCGAGAGAAGGGCGACGGCTATGAGAAGCTCAAGAAGGGTAAAGCCCCTGTTCGCATCGCACGGCCTGAGATTGCTGTTTTTCATCTGGTTTTTTCGACCATCTCGGTGAACCG
>JAKAGF010000251.1 GCA_021825805.1 Nitrospirota bacterium | reverse complement strand
CTTGAATGCAAGTCG
The DNA here is from genome assembly GCA_021825805.1 of Nitrospirota bacterium. Classification (GTDB taxonomy): domain Bacteria; phylum Nitrospirota; class Thermodesulfovibrionia; order Thermodesulfovibrionales; family UBA6898; genus JAKAGF01. Next base: position 2,639 of record JAKAGF010000251.1, on the reverse strand, counting down.
AATGCTGCGTACAATTTCATCAGGCACCTCCAAGGGTAAAGATTGGGCTCTTTTCCCTAGCATATCAGGTGCTCCGCACTTGGTATGCGGAGGTGCCTTTATATGATTATCAAGTATTACCTCCTCATCGGGGCATTCGCCGGACTGGCGAACCTCATCCCCTTTCTCGGTCCTGTTGCGGGGGCGGTCTCCGCGGTCGTCATGTCGGTCCTCGATACCGGCGGCTTTGTGACATCAGTGTACATTATCGCCGCCTTCATAGTCATGAAGCTGATCGACGACATCATCGTTCAACCCCTTGTCGTGGCTCGCAGCGTTGAGATGCATCCGCTCCTCGTCCTCCTGGCGGTGCTGGCAGGGGGGAAGCTCTTCGGCATACTCGGCATGCTCCTTTCAGTGCCGGCAACCGGATTTCTCAAGATCGTCATATCAGAGAGCGTCGCAAACTTCAGAAGATATCACCTGACGTGAGAAGGCGGGTCAGCGCTGTCGCTGACGTAGAGTTTCTCCCCTTCCGACAGCCCGCCGTCAAGACCCACCTCATTTCCCCACTCATCAAAGACCTTTTCTCCGGAAGATACCGTGCGAAACAGACCCGCGGTGACGAGGGCATGTCTCACGGTCATGCCCGGAAGAAGATCCAACGGCCTGTTGTTCACAAAAACCTTCACCGCCTGCCTTCCAGTATCCTACCCTCGGGTTGCGGGGCAATATTCTTTTTCTCCCTGATATATGCGGCAACCACATCCCGGAGCCACCGCCCTGAGTCGTTGTACACGAGCCTTTCTCCCTTCATCATGCCGCCGACCACCTCAAAGTCCCGGGACGCCTTCACCGCATCGCCGAAGGCCTTGTAGCCGTCTCCACCTGCTGCCAGAAAGTCGTTGGTAGCAACCGTGTATTCTTTGTCAGGCAGCAGGGGCTCGCCCCTGACAAACACCTCGGTCACCCGCGAGCCGGCTGGGGCCGAACGGTCGTACCTGAAATTGAGCCCTGACACCTGCGGAAACCTTCCCTCGCCGTTTTCCACCGCTGAAACCCCGTGGTCAAGGGCCTGACGTATCTGCCTTCCAGTCAGTCTCGCCGCTACGATGTAATTATCAAACGGAAGGACCGAGTAGACGTCCTTCATCCGGATATCACCCTTCCTGATGCTCGTCCGTATGCCGCCGCTGTTAATGATCGCGGCATCAGCGCCAGAGGCTTTCCTCATGATGTCCGCGATGAGGTCGCCAAGATTCGTCTCCATGAGCCTGACGTTCTCGCCGTCGAGGTCAACCCCGGCGGACCCTATCCGTTCATCCAGAACCGCATCCACCTTTTTCCCGTACCGCTGCACAACAGCGGCAACAGCGGCATCTTCCCTGCCTGAAGGCCTGATCACTTCGAGATGCCCCTCGGACCTTACGATCCTGCTGTCTTCGACCGTGATGTCGAGCACGCCGAGCGTCTTGGCATGTTCCCATGCCTGAACGATGATCGTGTCTCCGACTGTTGCCGGATGGTCCAGTTTCGTATGGGAGTGGCCTCCCACGATGATATCAATGCCGTTTACCTGTTCCGCGAGCACCCTGTCGGCCGCATAGCCGATATGGGAAAGGACGATGACGATGTCAGCGTTCTTCCTGAGCTCCGGCAGATACCTCCTCATCGTATCAGCAGGGGAAGAGAAAGTCAGTCCGGCGACGTTCCGGGGATGAGTGGACACCGGCGTCTCTTTGGTCACGATCCCGATGATCGCCACCTTCACCCCGCCGACTTCTCTGATGATATAGGGCTTGAAAGACCCGAATCCCTCGACATTCGCAGCGAGCACCGGGAAAAGCGCCTCGCTGATTCTCTTTCGGAGGACGTCCTGTCCGAAGTCGAACTCGTGATTTCCGGGGACCATCGCATCAAAGGCCATGAGGTCCATCACCTGTATGACAGGCTCTCCCTGGAAGAGATTTGTCCAATTATTGCCCTGGACCATATCGCCCGCGGAAAGCAGGAGAGAAGGTTTCTCCCTGCGCAGTTCGTCGGCGCGCGCAGCGAGATAAGCGATGCCGCCCAGCCTCTCGTCGCCGCTGAGAGGCCTGTAGGGCTCGGCAAAGCCGTGAAAATCATTCACGTGGAGTATCCTGATAGTCTGCCGGCCTGCAAAGACAAGGGTCGCACAGGACAAAAAGAAAACAAGGATGAAGATGATCTGCAATAATCGTTTCACAGGGCCTCCCTCTTTCCGGACAATTGAGATATTATCGGACATTCAGCCTTTTCACAGCGCTTGCTGACAGATTTTTCATTGTATCGTATCAAAGGGAAAAAAGGATGCCCGGCAGCGTCTTTTTCGTCTCCCCGGCTGTTTTAAAGTTTGTCCTCGCCCTGCCGATAATAAAAACAGGAACTGGAAAAAACGAGAGGAATCCCGCAGCCTGCGCTTTGTTTCAATAGAAATCTCAAATATCGCAAAAGGGGTGGTTTTCAATGTTGCCGTGTTTTGATCGGCTCTTTCGGGCTAACGGGTCATCTTGATGATAATTTAAAGGCTGGTTTTTAAAGATGCTTCCTCAAAAGAGGCGCGGGGGGCCTTGCGGACGGTGGGACAGGCCACTTTTAATGGGTAACCACATTATTCCTTTTTTGTGCGATCTGGGAAT
>JAKAGF010000094.1 GCA_021825805.1 Nitrospirota bacterium | reverse complement strand
GAACTTTTTGGAGCCGGTCTTGTGACTATGCAGCCCGGTTTCTGCGGAGGACCCCCTTTGAAAAGGCCCTTCAGCCCGGACTTATATCGTCTCTATCAATCAATCGCGGATTTTGGGCGAGGGGGACTGGTTGCACTTTGGTCGCCGTATATTATTTAATAGGTGGTATGTCCGAACTGACGCCCCTCATGAAGCAGTATTTCAGCATCAAGGAGAAGCACCCGGACGCCATTCTTTTGTTCCGTTTGGGGGACTTCTACGAGATGTTCGGGGAAGACGCTGAAAAGGCCTCCAGGATCCTCCAGATAGCCCTTACGACCCGCGAGAAATCCCGGGACAACCCCATCCCCATGTGCGGGGTGCCGTATTTCGCGTCCGAGACGTATATCGCGCGCCTCATCAGGGCGGGCCACAAGGTGGCTGTCTGCGAGCAGATGGAAGACCCGAAAGAGGCCAAAGGGATCGTTGCGCGCGACGTGGTGCGGGTCATCACCCCTGGGACCCATGCGCCCGACAACCCCAAGGAGAACAACTACATCGTCAGCCTGTTTCCCGCGGGCGCCTGCCACGGCATCGCGGCAGCCGATATCTCCACAGGCGAATTCGTTGTCTTTGAGACCGGCGAGAACGTTGAAGACGAGGTGAGCAGGTTTGAGCCGAAAGAAGTCCTTGTCCCGGCGAGCCTGAAGGAGAACATCCATTACGGAGAGGCGCTTTCCGGGTTTTATCTGTCAGCCGTTGACGACTGGCTCTTTGATCATGAAGAGGCGTACCGGACCCTCCTGCGCCACTTCAGGGTGTCGTCCCTCGAGGGATACGGATGCGAAGGAATGAACGCCGCTGTCTCGGCAGCGGGCGCCCTGATCAGTTATATCGAAGACACACAGAAGGAACTGACCGGCTTCAAGAAGATAACCACCATCCGGCAGACGGCATATTTGTTCATCGACGCCGCTACGCAGCGGAACCTCGAACTTACCCACAGTCTCAGGGACGGTTCCCGCGAGGGCACCCTCATAGGGATTCTCGACGAGACGCTCACGCCCATGGGCGGCCGGTTTCTCCGGGGGGCCCTGCTGAGGCCGCTGACCGACCTTGACGAGATCAGGCGGCGTCACGACGCCATAGAGCATTTTGTCGCGGACTTTGAGTTGATCGAGGAGGTCAGGACGTGCCTCCGGAAGGTCCAGGACATCGAGCGTCTCGCCTCGCGCGTGACATCAGGGACTGCAAACGCCCGCGACCTCGTCGCCATCAGGAGTTCGGTCTCCGAGATACCGAGGATAAAGAAGTCCCTCGCAGCGACACGGGAACCCTCGCTGAAGGCTCTGGCTGACGAGTTGTCGGAATTTACGCTGCTCCGGGACCTTATTGAAAAGGCGGTGGCGTCGAATCCTCCCTTCAGTGTCAGGGAAGGGGGAATTATCCGCGAGCAGTACCATCCCGGTATCGACGAACTCCGGGGCATATCCACAAAGGGCAAGGACTTCATCGCCGAACTGGAGCAGCGCGAGCGCAAACGGACAGGCATCTCCTCTCTCAGGGTGGGATTCAACAAGATCCACGGTTACTATATCGAGGTGACCAAGTCCAACCTCGATCTCGTGCCCGCCGATTTTGTGCGGAAACAGACCCTGGTGGGCGGAGAGAGGTTCATCACCCCGGAACTCAAGGAGTACGAGAACAAGGTGCTGGGGTCCGAAGAGCGGCTCAAGGATCTCGAATACGAGGTCTTCCAGCAGGTCCTGGCCACGGTGAGGGAAGACGCCGATCTCCTCGCTAAGACCGCGGGCAGCCTTGCGGCGGTCGATTTTCTCGCGTCCCTCGCGGTTACTGCAAAGAGATACAACTACCTCAGGCCGGAGATGACCGGAGACAGCGTCCTGGAGATCACCGACGGCAGGCACCCGGTGCTTGAGCGCGTCCTGCCCGGAGACCGGTTCATACCCAACAGCACCTCCATCGATACTGAGGATGGCATGCTGCATATAATTACCGGACCGAACATGGCGGGGAAATCGACCTATATGCGCCAGGTGGCCCTCATCGTGCTCATGGCGCAGGCGGGCGGTTTCGTGCCTGCCGCATCCGCCCGCATCGGCATTGCTGACCGGATATTCACGCGCATAGGCGCATCCGACGTGCTGACAAAGGGGCAGAGCACCTTTATGGTGGAGATGATCGAGGTGGCCAACATCATCCACAATGCCACAACAAAGAGCCTCATCATCCTCGACGAGGTCGGCAGGGGTACGAGCACCTTCGACGGCATCAGCATCGCCTGGGCAATAGCCGAGCACATCGTACGCCATATACGGGCGCGCACGTTCTTCGCGACCCACTATAACGAGCTGACCGAACTCGCCATCATCCTTGACGGCGTGAAAAACTATAACGTATCCGTGAGGGAGTGGGGAGATGAGATCATCTTTCTGAGGAAGATCGAGGAGGGTCCAGCTGACAAAAGTTATGGCATCCAGGTCGCCCGGCTCGCCGGCATCCCCGATGTCGTCATACGCCGCGCCAAGGAGGTGCTGAGCAATCTGGAGAAGGCTGAGTTCAACGAATCCGGCAGCCCGAAACTCGCCGCCGGCGGCTCCGCAAAAAAGCGTGAACAACTGGACCTCTTCTCTTCCATCAGCGATTCGGTGGTGGCGGAGATAGTCGGGATAGACGCCGACGCCCTTAGGCCGTCAGAGGCGCTTTCCCTTCTCCTGGAACTCAGAAAAAAGTTGAAATTTTGATTTTCCTTGTCCGATATTAATGGTATAGTACAGATATTCCCGGTCCGGGGGAGCGTTCTCGACAAAATCGAAAATGCTGTGATATGAAAATGACAACTTTATTTTCCCGGCAAAAAAGGAGGAATACATGAACCCCGAAAATATCAGGTACCACAAAGAGCACACCTGGGTCAAGGTCTCAGGCAAGAAAGGCACCATCGGCATTACCGACTACGCTCAGGACGCCCTCGGCGATATTGTTTACATAGACCTTCCGGAAGAGGATGCCACGATTGAGGCGAACAGCGAGATATCCGAGATCGAGTCCACCAAGTCCACGTCTTCCGTCATTTCGCCGGTCAGCGGAAAGGTGGTCAAGGTCAACGAAGACCTGTCCGAATCTCCTGAGATCATCAACGAGGACCCCTACGGCAAGGGTTGGATAGCTGTCATAGAACTTGAAGAGCCCTCGGAGGCGGATGATCTCATGGACGCCTCGGAGTACGAAAAATACATAGAAGAGGAGGCCAAGTGAGACTGGCCGTCCTGGGGGCCGGTCCCGGAGGATATGTCGCCGCCCTGAAGGCTGCCCGACTCGGCGCGCAGGTGACGGTAATCGAGGACTCGGAGGTCGGAGGGGCCTGTCTCAACCGGGGCTGTATACCCACCAAGACGATCATTACCTCGTGCGAACTGCTCTTAAAGGCACGGGAGCTGGATAAATTCGGCATTGAACTCAACGGCTCGGTGACGCCGAACCTCGCCGGGATCATGGACCGCAAGAACAAGGTGGTCGGCATACAGGTGAAGGGCATCCGGGGTTTGTTCAAGAGTTGGGGGGTCACCCTGAAGGCAGGCAGGGGGGCGCTCACCTCCGCAAGGGAGATAGAGGTTACGGCGCAGGACGGGAGCAGGGAGACGGTTGTCGCGGACAAGATCATTATCGCGACAGGGTCGCGGCCCGCGCAGATTCCCGCCTTTCCCTTTGACCACGGGAATATCCTGTCTTCCACCGAGGCGCTTGAGCTGACCGAAATCCCCAGGAGCATGCTTATCATCGGCGCCGGGGTGATAGGGTCTGAGTTCGCCTGCGTCTTTTCGGCCCTCGACGCCGAGGTGACCATGGTCGAGATGCTCGGCAGGGTCGTTGCGACTGAGGACGAGGAGGTCTCAGACCTCCTGGAGCGCGAGCTTAAGAAAAAAAATATCAGGATCATCACCGGGACCGGCGTGGAGAAAATCGACCGGAGGGACGATGGGGTGCACGCATTCCTCCCCGGCGGCAGGGAACTGGTTGCCGAAAAGGTGCTCGTCTCGATCGGAAGGGCCTTTAACAGCGACAACATAGGCCTCGAGTCGGCGGGCGTCACCCGGGGAAATCGCGGGGAGATCACCGTGAATGCGAAGATGGAGACGAATGTCCCGGGGATATACGCCGTAGGCGACGTCACGGGAGTCAACCTCCTGGCCCATGTTGCATCAGCCGGCGGGACCGTTGCCGCTGTCAATGCCCTCGGCGGAGATGCGGCCATGGACTATGCGGTTGTTCCAGCGGGCATTTTTACTACGCCTGAGATCGCCTCAGTGGGACTCAGGGAGCGCCAGGCAAGGGAGCAGGGGCTTTCGTACCGTACCGGCCGGATCCAGTACAGGGCCCTCGGCAGGGCCCACGTCATGGGCGAGATCACCGGTTTTGTCAAGATCATCGCGGACGCCTCCACGGACAGGATACTGGGCGGGCATATTGTCGGGGCCCATGCCTCAGACCTGATCCATGAACTCGCCCTTGCCATGCGGACCGGCCGCACCGCGCGGGAGGTGGCGGGCACTATCCACGCCCACCCGACCCTCGCCGAGGTTATCAGGGAGGCGGCCGAAGACGCGCACGGAGAGGCTATTCACGTTCCAAAGCCGTCGGCGTGACAGTGGGAATACATGGTCCTGAAGGAAGAGTCGGGAGACTGGGTATCAGAATCAAGGAAGACGAACCGGCTTCTCTTCTCTGAGCTCGACGTCCTTCTCCGCGCCCTCGACCGTTTCTTTACCTCCGAGAACCTGACCGCCTCAGGCGAAGACCTTACCACGAGGAACTTCTATGACGAGCTGGTCACGATCCGGGACACGATCCTCCGCGTTCTGGGAATACTGGAAGTGGTTATCCCGGAGAACAGGAAGAACGTCTACTGGTTCCAGAAATTCGCTGAGACAAAGTTCCTCTCCGCAACCAGGAGGGATGCGGTGCGCGAGAGTCTCTACCGCCAGGACACTCCTGAAAAGGGGCTCTATCTCCTATATGACTCCTTTATAAATCTGAAGGGCGTTATCTCGGACCTCATCCGCACCGGCGCGATCTCCTACATGAGCTTCATGAATATCGGCCATATGATGGACAAGGAGATCAGGGAGAACCGGTACTTCAACCCCTTCAGCAGGGACCCGAACCCGGAGTTCGACCATATCGGCAACGATGAGATACGCACGATCATCAAGGGTATCACCGACAAGGACCTCAGAAAGTGCGTCTCCGTGATCTATATCTATCTTTTCAGGCTGCTGCGGTTCCTCTCCTTTGTTGACATCGACACGCAGCGGTCGGTCTCCCTCAACTCTTCCCTCGTGATGCTCATCCTCCTGAGGTCCGAGATAAGCATGTTCCAGGCGTTTCTGGAGAAGTCGCTGAAAAAGAAGATCGAACCGGACCTCGCGATGCTCCTGAAGGCTGTCTCGTACCAGTTCACCATGGAGAACAGGCGGGTTTTTCTCCAGGAACTCAAGGACATCCATCGCAAGAAGGCGTCGCCTCATTTCAGGGGCAGGATCGAAAACAGCCACGGCATCCTCAGGAACCTTACCGAGCACAGTATCGTCCAGCTGACGCAATATTTCAGGCCCGAAACTTCAGGGGAGACGGTCTTCGTGAGCTTTGTCACGAAGCTGCAGCAGTCCATACGCCTCCGGGAGGACATCGTGGCGCTTCACCGGTTTCTGGGCCTGCTGGAAAAGAAGGAGACGAGCCTCAGGGAATGGGGCAGGGTCTTTGAATCCCTCAGAAGCTATATGTTATATTTTGAGAGCTTTACATTCAGGCTCCTGCGGCATGACGATTACGAAGAGTTCGCCCACTTCTTCAACGAGATGAACGGCGTGAAGCGGGACGCCGCGGGAGGCGGTGATTTCAGGAAGATCATGGAGCGGGTCCGCCACTTCAAGATCTACGTTGAGACGACCCTCAGGCATATTGAAAACAGGTCCGAGCTCAACGGCAAGGAGCTGGACCTCAAGCGGGTGGAGGACCTGATGGGGCAGTATATATCCTGACTGGTCTTATTGATAACATGAGACGATGCAAGGGAGGACGGAATGGGTGAAATAACAGACCTGATAGCGCGGGAGATCCTCGATTCCAGGGGCAATCCCACGGTCGAGGTCGAGGTATATCTTGCGAGCGGAGCAGTCGGCAGGGCGGCTGTCCCTTCAGGGGCGTCGACCGGCGCTAAGGAGGCCCTGGAGCTGAGGGACGGCGGAAAGCGGTACCTCGGCAAGGGCGTCCGGAAGGCGGTCAGGAACATCTTCGAGAAGATCGCGCCCGAGGTGACCGGGATCGACGCAGCTGAGCAGGTCTTTATCGACAGCCTCCTCATCGCATTGGACGGAACGGAAAACAAGCGCAGGCTCGGCGCCAACGCGGTCCTCGGCGTATCCATGGCGGTTTGCCGCGCCGCGGCCGCCGAAGCGGGCGTCCCCCTCTACCGCCACCTGGGAGGGCTGAACGCGAAGGTGCTGCCCGTGCCGATGATGAATATCCTCAACGGCGGCGCCCACGCCGACAACAACCTCGATGTCCAGGAGTTCATGATCATGCCGGCGGGACTGGGGGACTTCACCTCTTCGCTCCGGGCAGGCGCCGAGATATTCCATACCCTCAAGAAGCTCCTGAAGGGGAAGGGCCTCAACACCGCCGTGGGAGACGAAGGCGGCTTTGCCCCGAACCTCTTGAACAATGAAGAGGCGATAACCCTCATCATGAAGGCGATCGGCGAGGCGGGCTATGTCCCGGGGAAGGACGTCTTCATCGCCCTCGATGTGGCTGCCTCGGAGTTCTACGACAAGGGGACGTACCGCTTTGAAGGAAAGAAGGTGACGTCGGGCCACATGATCGATTACTACGAGAAACTCACTGCGCGTTACCCGGTGCTTTCGATAGAGGACGGCCTTTCAGAGCACGACTGGGACGGCTGGGCGGCCATGACAGCGCGCCTCGGGCGCAAGGTCCAGTTGGTGGGCGATGACATATTCGTGACGAACACGAAACTGCTGCGGCGGGGCATCGACAGGGGCATCGGCAATTCCATCCTCATCAAGCTCAACCAGATCGGCACTATCACCGAGACCCTCGACGCCATCGAGATGGCAAAGACCGCCGGATATACCGCCGTCATTTCCCACAGGTCGGGCGAGACCGAGGACACGACCATTGCCGACCTCGCCGTTGCCTGCAACGCCGGATTCATCAAGACCGGTTCCCTTGCGCGGAGCGAAAGGGTCGCCAAGTACAACCGGCTCCTCGCGATCGAGGAGGAACTGGCGGCCGGGGCTGTCTACCGGGGGCGGGGAGGCTTCTATAATCTGAAATAATGAGCGCCAACCATCTCCTGAGGAAGCAGGTCGTCACCGAGATGAAGAAGCGGCGCCTCATCTTCTTCACTGTTGTCATACTCGGTTTCCTGTACCTGTCCATCAGCCTGCTCTTCGGAGACGCGGGACTCTTCAGGTATATGGAGCTGACCAGGACCAGGAAGAATCTGCAGCGACAGATCACGGAACTGAGCAGGCAGAACGAACAGATCCGGGAGCAGATACGGCTCCTCAAAGAGGACCCCTTCTACCGCGAGAAGCTGGCGCGGGAGGAGTTCGGCCTCGCAAAACCCGACGAGTATATCTTCCAGTATGAGCGATAATCCCCTCTGCATCGCCTTCCTTTGGCACATGCACCAGCCGTTGTACAAGGACCCCCTGACCGGTGTCTACCGGCTGCCGTGGGTGAGGCTCCACGGCACCAAGGACTATCTCGACATGGCGCTGATCCTGAAAGATTTCCCCAGGATCAGGCAGACCTTCAACCTCGTGCCGTCCCTGCTCGACCAGATCATGGACTATACCGACAACAACGCAGGCGACGTCCATCTCGACCTCAGCAGGAAGCGGCCCGCTGACCTGACGGAGGATGAGAAGATATTCATGCTCGAAAACTTCTTCCTCGCGCACTGGGACAACATGATCAAGCCGTTCCCCCGGTATTATGAGCTGCTGGTCAAGCGGGGCACCCGCCTCGTCAAAAGCGACCTGGTGCGCGCTGCCAGGTATTTTTCCGGAGGTGATTTTCTCGACCTGCAGGTCTTCTTCAACCTCTGCTGGATCGATCCCCTCTTCAGGGAGAGTGACGCCTTCCTGAAGTCCCTCGTTGAAAAGGGCCGGGGCTTTACGGAAGAGGAGAAACAGGCGCTTCTCGACAAGCAGCTGGAGCTCGTCGGACGGATCATTCCCGCGTACCGGGAGATGGCGGCGGGAGGTCAGATCGAGCTGTCCTGTTCTCCTTATTATCATCCCATCCTGCCGCTGCTCTGCAATACCGATATCGCGCGCGTGGCGATGCCGCAGGTGCGGTTGCCCATGCGGCGGTTTGCCCATCCCGAGGATGCGGACCGCCAGACAGAAGACGGGCTGAAATATTTCGAGTCCATCTTCGGCTTCCGGCCTGCCGGCATGTGGCCGTCCGAGGGCTCGGTAAGCGAAGAGGTCCTGAGGATGATGGGCCGCCACGGCGTCCGCTGGGTGGCGACCGATGAGGGCGTGCTTGCGAATTCCATCAGCAGGCGGTTCAGGGACGGCTCCGGCAACCTCACGGAGCCGGATGTCCTCTACCGTCCTTACCGCTTTGAGGACGTCTCGATCATCTTCAGGGACCATGTGCTGTCAGACCTCATAGGGTTTGTCTACTCCCAGTGGGACGCCAAGAAGGCTGCGGATGACCTCATCAGCCGCCTCCGGGGGATACGCCGGTCCCGTTCAGCCCCGCACCTTGTATCCATCATTCTTGACGGCGAGAACGCCTGGGAGCACTACAAGAATGACGGCCGCGATTTCTTCCTGTACCTCTACGAGGGCATCTCAAAGGACGAACGGCTCAGGACCGTGACTGTTTCCGAATATCTCGATACCTATTCCCGCGGCGACCGCCTCGAAAGGCTCCACCCCGGCTCGTGGATCAACGCCGACTTCGGCATATGGATAGGCCACGAAGAAGACAACCTGTCCTGGGACTACCTCACCAACACCAGGGAGAAGCTTGAAGAGTTCCAGCGCCAGAACAGCGGCGTTGACGCCTCGGGCGCATGGAGGGCCCTGTATGCGGCCGAGGGGTCTGACTGGAACTGGTGGTATGGCGACGAACATACCACCGAGACGCAGGAGGAATTCGACGAGCTTTTCAGGTCCAATCTCATGAAGGTCTTCAGGGAGATGGGCAGGGATGTTCCCGCCGAGCTCTACGTCCCCATCCTCCGGCATGACCGGGGCATAGCCCCGACCCTTTCCATCCGGGGCTTTATCAGCCCGAAGATCGACGGCCTCGTCACCAGCTACTACGAATGGTATCAGGGCGCGCAGATGGATGTGAAGAAATCCGGCGGTAGCATGCATAAGTCCGAAAGCCTCATAACAGGCCTGTATTATGGTTTTAACAAGGACAACCTCTTCCTGCGGCTGGACCCCAGGATACCCTTTTCCGAGCTGGAAGAGGGGATAACCTTCTCGATCATCACGTCGCGGCCGCGGCCTGTACGCATAACATGCCCTGTCACGGGACGGAATATCAAGGCCGATCTTTTCGATCAGGTGAATGAGGAATGGGTATTCCGCAAGGAGATCGCTGATGCCGCGGCGCAGGATGTCTTTGAGATCGGGATCCCCTTTGTGGACCTCGGGGCAAGGGAAAAGGACGAGATCAATCTTTTCATCTCCATACGAAAAGGAAGCGAGGAGATTGAGCGATGCCCCTGGCGGGGTCATATCAGCGTCACGGTTCCCACTCCCGAGTTTGAGGCGATGATGTGGTACTGAAGATGGGGTTGACAAACTGGTTCAGGGAGAGTAATGTAAAAATCATATAGCAGCCGAAATCCATTCAGAGAATGGATGCGGGGGACCCAAACTTTGGGGCGTATTCCGTAACAGGATAGGGCACTTCCAGGCCCGAGCCCGTCAGCTAACCTCGTAGGCGTTTGGAAGGGCACAAGGCTGAATTCAGAGACCGCCGAATGCCGGCGGTTTTTTATTTTCAGCCATTCCTGCCCCTCCCGAAGGGAGGCCGTATGTCTGTGCGTCGTATTCCCGTTTAAATCGAGGGCATTCTGCGATACCATGGTGTCATGGGATTGTTGTATTCAGGATCATCCGGCATCGGTTCCAGGGAGGAACAATGAGAAAGTTATTGATACTTGCAGTCATATCAGTTCTGCTTGCAGCGGTTGGAAGCGTATCAGCCGTGTCGCCCACGCCTCCGGCCGAGGATATCGGGCTCGGCAAGGCCGAGACCGTCTGCCTTGTTCATATCTCGTATAATCCGGATCGTGACAAAGGGATGCCTCATGAGGAAGCGTCGGCAAGTCTGTTCTTCGACGTGTCCGAGCCGAAGAAGAACGTCCTCGAAAGGGTAACCGGTTACATAGAGCACAAGATAGCCGAAGGGAATGCTTCGGAGTTCAGGCTCGAATGCAAATTTCCGAGGTAGCGGCTCGCTTGATCGGAGGCTGACAACATGCAATACACGGATATAATGTTTGATATTTCGCAGATTCTCGCGCTTCTGGTAGTGCTTACGCTTCTGGTGAAGCCACTCGGCGGCTACATGAAGAAGGTCTATGAGGGTGAAAGGACTCTCCTGACCCCTGTTTTCGGCCCGCCTGAGAAAATCTTCTACAAGATCTCAGGTGTGAGCCCGGACAGTGAAATGAACTGGAAGCAGTATGCCGCGGCGATGCTTGTATTCAACGGCATTGGGCTGGTGGCGATGTTTGCCGTCCTTATGCTGCAGGGCCATCTGCCGCTGAATCCCCAGGGGTTTCCGGGGTTCTCCTGGGACCTGGCGCTGAACACTGCCGTCAGTTTTGTCACCAACACCAACTGGCAGGCCTACAGCGGGGAATCGGCTGCCAGTTATTTTTCCCAGGTTATGGCGCTCATGGTCCACCAGTTCCTTTCCGCCGCAACCGGCATGGCGATCCTCATCGCCTTCATCCGCGGCCTTGTAAGGCGGAAGGCTGAGACCCTCGGAAATTTCTGGGTGGGCGTTACCAGG
>JAKAGF010000093.1 GCA_021825805.1 Nitrospirota bacterium | reverse complement strand
AACGGCATTGAATTCAACTTCAAAAGGCTGTTTGCCTTTGCGGTGAAGGGGGGATTATGACCGCCCATGGCGATCCATGTGCGGACAGCCCTCAGTAAAAATATCCTTGTCTTTAACAGGGATAACGTATTATCATTAGTCAATTTTTTTATGGGAGGGGATTGGATAATGGGGCAACATATAAAAATGGGGATTCACGAAGAAAGACTCAGGCCATTCTGCGGTATCAAATGGCAATAGGCAAGTCTGACCCCAAGAGCGCTCTACTAACAGGAGGTTGTGACAATGCAACGCAGGAAACAACGTAGGGGGCAGGTACCCCCTAATTTGAGCGGTTTGTGCCGAGGGGGACTTATTCTACAGACTCGTTGGCTGCAATAATAAATTAAAAAAGACAATAAACTAAACTCGCTTCGCTCGCTGTGACACCCCAGGGTATTTACCCTGGGGGTCAGCAGGGGTCTTCGACACCCTGCACCCCGATGACACGGGGAATAATATATCGTTGTTTATAACTTATAAACTATCGTCTATGAGGAGGGTTTCTAATGGAAAATATTAAAAGGCTAACCGTTATGATGATTTTTCTTTTATTATTGTTAATTTCTTCATGCTCTACATCAAGAATTGTGACGGCCCCTGACGTTATTGTTGAACCAAGACCCGCCCAGATAATTGAGCCATTACCTGAAACTATCAGCGAGCATAGGCCCGAGGAGAGACCGATTCTCTCATCTCCTCCTCCCGCTTCTGTGCAAAACCCGAAACTGGTGCCTATGGTGAGCCGCATACCCGCATCTGAGCAAATAGTTAAAGCTTCTCCATCTGGATCATATGGACACGTTGGTTATGTCACCAGACCGTCGAGAATGGTCCAGACTCGGCAAATTTCCAAAATCAATGTAGATGGTTACACGAAATCTATTGAGGACCAGCTGAAGAATCTTGAGATCGGGCAAATTCTTTTCAATCCTGCCGAAAAAATGACAGTTGGTATCAAGGAAATAATTGAGGTTCGTATAGCAAAGCAAATAAGCGACCAATTTACCAAAGGCCTTAGTGGTCGTGGCGTTCCGCAGATTGAGCAAATCAAAGTGGGCACATTTATGAAAGCTCATCTATACGGGGGTAACTTTGATATTAAATTGAGAAGCAATAGTGAAGAACAAACCATTTCAAATGAAGGTTTCACACCATGGGAATGGGATGTGACCCCACAGCAGGGCGGTCCCCAAACCTTATTACTTACTGTTACAGTTCGCCTCAAATTACCGGATGGAAGAGAAGAAACTAAAGACTACCCTGTTTTCAGAAGACCGATTATTGTCGCTGTTAACCGAGCATATACGACAAAGGCATTTATTATGAAATACTGGCAATGGCTAATAACATCTATAATTATTCCGTTTATTGGGTGGTTTGCTAAAAGAAAGTGGGATTCAAAGCCATGAGTGAGGAAAGCCGGACCGGGTCAGTGTTCCGTGCATAGTCGCAAATCGTAAATTCAAAGTACTGCTCCGGAATGACCGTCCATCGTGTGGATTCAGCTATTAGCTCTCAGCATTAACCCGGCATCCGTTTATTTTCTGAATGTCCGGTGGCATGCTACGCAACCTTCAAGAAGTTTTTTTGTGAGGCCCAGCATCGCCTGCTGATCGTTCAGCCGGGCTGCCAGGGCCAGGGCCTCGAGATTCCCGTGAAACTCCTTGTCCATCCGCACAAAGTCATCCAGCCTGTCGCTGTTCCGGGGGATCTTTATGGCGCCTGAATGCACACCTTCATGGGTTTTTTCCATCGTCCCGTGCATGGATTCCAGAGCCGAGCTTACCCGCGCCCCATCCCCGAGGGATACGGCGGATACCACTTCACGAAACGCATTATCCAGTATGAGCATCTCTTCCACAAGCGGGTTCTTGCCCGATGGGCTTTGCTTCTTACTATGCTCATGCCGATGGGCATCCTGGCCCGCCAAGAGAAATACCGGCATCAGCAGGCATGACACGATCACGACAACAGCGCTTTTTATAACTGACCCTTTCACGCTCTAACCTCCTCAGATGATCTGTTTTATCGGATGCCGAGGCGCCCGTCCGCATACTAACCGGCATCCTCAGTTGATGTCAATTCCAACCCCAGATTTTCCCTCTCCATCCTCCTGAAATGTCTCTCGAATATCTTCCTGAAATGAAAACCGTAAATGGAAAAGGTCACGGCCATGGGCAGGAGTTTGGGTTTCCTGAAGAGGGACCAGAAGACGAGCCTCCAATAGTAGAAACGCTCCTTTCCGAACACCCCTAATATGAAAACGGACTTTAATCCGGCTTTCCAGTAGCTGTACCGCAGCTGCACCACCTTTTTCTGCATAGGCCGGTAATCCTTCATGAAGCGTTTGACCCTCGTGTAATAATGTTTTGGGGAATAGATGGTCTCTATGATCTGCCTGTAGCCCTTGATAAGCTTTTCATAACTCATCTTGGGGATGAAGTTCATGGAGAGGTCCGTGTTGTCTCCCGTAGAAGTCTTTAACAGTCTGTTCTCAGTGACCAGGCGTTCGTAGAGTTTTGTACCCCGTGGCGCGTTGAGCAGCCCCACCATTGCGGTCACAATCCCGCTCTCCTGGATGAACGTTATCATCTTCTCGAAGATCGAGGCAGGGTCCTGGTCGAACCCCACAATAAAGCCGGCCTGGACCTCCAACCCGAAGTCCTGTATCTTTTTGACACTGGCGATAAGGTTACGGTTCCTGTTCTGCGCCTTGGCGCATTCGATCAGGCTTTCCTCGTGCGGCGTCTCTATGCCTACAAAGACCGTGAGGAACTCGGCCCGCGCCATCATCCTCATGAGTTCCTCGTCGTCGGCCAGATTGATGGAGGCCTCGGTCGAAAAGTAGAAAGGCCGCCTTCGCTCCTCCATCCATTGGATAAGCGACGGGAGTATATTCTCCTTAAGCTTTTTTTTATTGCCTATGAAGTTGTCGTCCACAAAGAAAACCCCCTCCCTCCATCCGAGGGAGTGTATCTTCTCCAGTTCGGCGATAAGCTGTGCGCTGTCCTTTGTCCTGGGGACCCGGCCGTAGAGCGATGTGATATTGCAGAATTCGCAGTCAAAGGGGCAACCCCTGGAATACTGGATGTTCATGGAGGAATAGTGGCGCATCTCTATCAGCTCCCACAGGGGAATGGGCGTCTTCGTCACGTCGGCCTTTTCAGCGGATATGTAGAGACGTTTCGGCCTTCCCTCCTTTACATTGTTGAGAAAAGGCCGCAGCGTTATCTCCGCCTCATTGAGCACCAGGTGGTCCACGTCCCCGAACTCTTCATAGTCATTGGTAAAAAGGGGACCGCCGGCCACAACCCTGACACCAAGTTGCCTGCATCTGTTGAGCACCGTCTTCACGGATTCCTTCTGGACGGACATGGCGCTGAGAAAGACATAGTCGGCCCACAGGAGGTCCTTGTCCTTAAGCTTCCGGACATTCATGTCCACGAGTCTTTTGTCCCACTCAGGCGGGAGCATGGCGGCCACGGTCAGCAGGCCGAGGGGCGGATAGGCCGCCTTTTTCGAGATGAACTTCAGGGCGTAGGAGAAGCTCCAGAAAGTATCCGGGTATTCCGGATAAACCAGCAGGATATTCATAAATGAGTTCCTTATGCGAGATTATAGCATCAATAATCCCAAGGTCAATGGGGTCGCACTTTTAATCCTGCATCAGAGGAGGAACGGTCGGCTCGGAGGGTTTACTTGTTGCAGCGGGGACAGACGAACTTACCTGAAAACCACGGAGTGTCCTGTGTGAAGTCAGGGATGAGGTCAAGGAGCACCTTCGACCGGCAGGTGGGGCAGCGCAGGTCATTCAGTTTGAAGTCCGCAGTCAGCTTGGCGGTATCATATTTGCCTTCAACCACTTCAATGCGGTAATGTGCAACCTCCTGCTCCTGCTCCGGCTGCTGCCGCGCGAGTATCCCCTTGATCCGCTCGATGACCTCCTTCGGCTTGGTCGTGGCCTTGACAACGTATCCGGCCGCGCCCAGACTGAGGGCCTTCTCCACCTCCTCCGGCTGGCCTTTTGCGGAGAAGACAAGCACGGGTATCCTGGACAGCCTGGGGTCGGTCTTGACCACCTGGAGGACCTTGTAGCCGTCCATCACCGGCATCATGAGGTCTAAGAGTATAATGTCCGGCCTGTCCGCGGAGAGGGCCTTGATCGCCTCCATGCCGTTGTTTGCGCAGATCACCTGGAACTGATCAATGGTCAGAGTGTTCCTGTATATCTGCTGAATAGCGGGTGAGTCCTCGACAAGAAGAACCTTGTGTCGCATTGCCATGGTGAAATTTTATCTGTCTGAAGCGTGTAAGTCAAGGGACCGGGCGAAAAAAGGCGGCAGGAAGCGCCTGCCGCCCATTACGCAAAGCGCTGGTACCGCGCGTCTACTGACCCGATGAGTTCAACGCCTCCTTCAGGGCCTTGCCGACCTTGAAATAGAGAACCTTCTTGCCCGGAACTTCGACGCTCTCGCCGGTCTTCGGATTGCGGGCCTTGCGCGGGTTCCGCGTCTTGAGCCTGAAGTTGCCGAAGCCCCGTATCTCTATCTTCTCGCCGCTCATGAGGGCCTTCTTGATGCTGTCGAAGACCGTGTCCACCACGATCTCGGTCTGGTTCCTCGTCAGCCCCTCGACCTTTTCAGAGACCTTCTCGATCAGCACTGACTTCGTCATAAAACCTCCTTATGGTGCATAGAGATATTTTATCTTTACCGTCGGAAAGACGTCGGTTATCTCACGGGGAAACTTGTTCCTGAGCAGGTCGATGAAAGAGAGCTTTTCCTTCTTAGTGACGACCTCGGGCTCTTCCTTGATGCCGGCGAGTTTTCCGGCCGCCCTGACCGCATCGTCAAGCGTGCCCAGTTCGTTCACCAGACCGTTGGCAGCCGCCTGCTCTCCGGTGAAGATCCTGCCGTCCGCAATTTTTCGCACGTCCTCGATCTTCATCCGCCTGCCCTCGGCAACAGCCCTGATGAACTGTTCGTGGACATTGTCCATCACGCCCTGGAGGAGTTCGCGTTCCTCCTTCCTCATCGTCCTGAACATCGAGCCGATATCCTTGTTGTCCCCGGACTTGATCACCTCGGTCCTGATGCCGATCTTGCTCATCAGCCCCTCGATGTTGGGTATCTCCATGATCACGCCGATGGAGCCGGTAAGAGTGCCGGGGTTGGCGATGATCTTCGTCGCCGGGCAGGCGATGTAGTAGCCGCCCGAGGCTGCCACCGATCCCATGGATACGACCACCTTCTTGCTCGCAGCCGCTTTTTTTACCTCAGCGTAGATCTCCTGCGAGGGCGCCACGGCGCCGCCGGGGCTGTCGATCCTCAGGACGATCGCCTTGATCGATGCGTCCTTGACGTATTCCTTGATCTCGTCAACAGCGCTTTTCGAATCCATGATAGGGCCTTCGATCCTGATGAGGGCCACCTTGCTGGTGAGGGGGACGCTCTTCTGCAGGAGCGTAAAGGCGAGGCTGACGACCAGCAGGACGAGGACGAGGACGGTGAGCGCGACGCAGACCTTTTTCATCAGTCGGCCTGCTTGAGGTTCTTCATGCTCAGCCCGATCTTGCGCTCCTCAAGGTCCACCTTGATGATCCTCGCCCGGACTGCGTCCTCTTCCTTGAGTTCTTCTCCGCCGGACGGCTGCACCACCTCGGAGGAGTAGATGAGCCCCTCGACGCCGCCCTCCAGCTCCGCGAAGATGCCGAAATCCGTAAGCCTGAGGACCTTGCCCTGCACTTCCATGCCGAGCTTGAAGGCGGAGGGGATGGTCTCGACCCACGGATCGGGTTCCAGCTGCTTGAGACCGAGGGCCATCTTCTCGCGCTCGGAATCTATGGTGAGTATGATGACATCTACCTTCTGGCCCTTTTTGAGGATCTCGGAGGGGTGCTTGATGTGCTTTGTCCAGGAAAGGTCTGATATGTGGATGAGGCCGTCAACGCCTTCGGGAAGGCCGATAAAGGCGCCGAAGTCGGTAAGGCTCTTCACCCTGCCGGAAATCCGCTGGCCTATCTGGTAATTACGGCCGATCAGCTGCCAGGGACTCGGCTTAGTCTGCTTGATGCTCAGGGAGAGCTTCCGTTCCTCTTTGTCCACCCTCAGGACGACCGCATCGACCGTCTCGCCGATGGTGAGGTGTTTGGACGGGTGTTTCATCTTGGGCGCCCAGTCGAGCTCCGAGATATGGACAAGCCCTTCGAGGCCGGGCTCCAGTTCAATGAATGCCCCGTAGTCGGTGATGCTCACGACCCTGCCCCTGACCTGCATGCCGAGGGGGAATTTCTCCAGGACATTCGCCCACGGATCAGGGTTCTTCTGTTTGTACCCCAGGGTCACCCGCTCGGTCCCTTCGTCGTACTTGAGGATCATCACTTCGATAGTGTCGCCGATCGCGAAAAACTCCGAGGGATGGGAAATCCTGCCCCAGGAGATGTCGGATATATGCAGGAGCCCGTCGATGCCGCCCAGGTCCACGAAGACGCCGTAGTCGGTGATGTTTTTCACCGCGCCCTCAAGGACGGCGCCTTCCCGTATCTTGCCGACGATCTCGACCTTCTTCCTGGCGCGGTCCTCTTCGAGGATCGCCCGCCGCGAGACTATGATGTTGGAGCGTTTGTTGTTGATCTTCAGGACACGGAAAGACATCTTTCTGCCGATGAGGCTGTCGAGGTCCTTGACGATCCGTATGTCCACCTGCGAGCCGGGGAGAAATGCCCTGACCCCTCCCACGTCGACGGTAAGGCCTCCCTTCGTCTTTTCGGTGACCACTCCTTCAACAGGGGAGCCTTCCTGGGCCGCCTTCTCAAGGACGTCCCATACCCGTATCTTGGACGCACGCTCCTTCGAGAGCCTGATGACGCCTTCGGAATCCCGCAGGCTCACCACGAAGACGTCGATCATGTCGCCCGGTTTGAGACCGGCGATCTCATCGGGGGTGAACTCGTCGATATGGATGAAACCCTCGGACTTGTATCCGATGTCCACGATCACCCCGTCCTGCTTGACGGCGAGGATCTTCCCTGGGAGTACCGATCCTTCCTCGATGGTGTGGAACGTCTCTGCGTAGAGCCTTTCCATATCGTTGTTCTTAAGTTCCATTACGGGGTGCCCCTCCTCTGTATCTTATTCTCTTCTCCACCTCTGCGATGATCCAGTCGGGTGTCGAGGCGCCCGCGGTGATGCCCACCTTCCGGCAGCCCCTGAACCAGGATACCCTGACCTCATCCGCAGTCTCTATGTGGTGGGTCCGCACGCCAAGGGACCTGCAGAGATTGGCGAGCTGAGTGGTGTTTGCGCTGTTGCGGCCTCCCACCACGACCATCAGGTCGACCTTGCGCGCCATCGCCTCGGTCTCTCTCAGCCGCAGAGCGGTTGAGTTGCAGATGGTGTTGTAGACCTTGACCTCCTTAGCCACCTCGATAACGTTGGAGAGCACCCTCTTGAGGGCCTCGACGGGCTGCGTTGTCTGGACGATGATTCCCACCTTTGAGCTGAGCCCCTGCGCCGGCGAATTTCCGTCCACCACGACAACGTCGTCGCCGGCATAGCTCATGATCCCCTTTACCTCAGGATGCTGGCTGTCGCCGACGATGACCACCTGGTAGCCGTTTTCATTAAGAAGTTTAGCATAATGTTGAGCTTTTTTCACAAACGGGCAGGTTGCATCAATGATCCGGCGCCCGATCCCGGATATCGTGTCGCACAGGTGGCGTGGGATGCCGTGCGTCCTGATGATCAGCGTCCCGATGTCCCTCTTCCCGACTTCCTCGACGCTCACCGGGGAGACGCCGCTGCTGCGCAATTTCTCGATCACCTGAGGGTTATGGATTATGGGACCGAGTGTATAGACCCCCTTCTGGCCGTCCTTAGCCATGGAGAAGGCGATATCCATCGCCCGCTTTACGCCGAAACAGAAACCAGCCCGTTTTGCCACCAGCACCTCGAATCCGGGCCTCATAGCTGTCTGCCTTGTCTTTTTTTTCTTCGCCGCCTTCGGCATCCTCTCCTTTGCGGCGCTCACGATCTTCCTCTGATGATATCGAGCGCCTTCCTGAGTACTTCTTCCTTGCCGCATCCTGATGAATCGATATGCAGGGCATCGTCAGCCCTCCGGAGAGGGGCGACGGCCCTGGTGGAATCCCGCTCATCCCGTTCCCGGATCTCCTGCCTGATGCGGTCCTCGTCAACCGCAAACCCTTTTGCAAGCAGTTCGAGAGTCCGCCGTCTCGCCCGCTCCTCTGCCGAGGCGTCAAGATAAATCTTTATAAAGGCGTCAGGAAAGACAACTGTTGTCATGTCCCTGCCTTCGGCTACGAGGTCGGACTTCAGGGCGGCATCCCTCTGTATGTCCAGCAGGAACTCGCGCACCGGCTCCCGCGCCGAAAAGACGGAGGCATAATGACCAGCCTCAGGGGTCCTGATTTCATCGGAGACATCAGAGCCGTTGAGAAATACCTTGCCCCGCATGAATTCCACCCGCGCCGGACCGAGCGCAGCAGCCACCCTCTCGTCCGTCGCGTCTTCGTCCACCCCGCTTCTTACTAAGTGCAGCCCGATGGCCCGATAGAGCGCTCCGGTATCCAGGTAGTCGAACCCCAGTTCCTGCGCGATGGCCCTGGCGACGGTGCTCTTGCCCGCTCCTGAAGGCCCGTCGATGGCGATGACCCGTCTCACGTCGAAAGCCTGCGGATGATATCGAAGAAGGAGGGAAAGGAGATTCCCACCGCCGCTGCGCCGTTGATCGTCGTGGTCCCCTGCGCCGCCAGTCCCGCGACCGCCATGGACATGGCGATCCGGTGGTCGCCGTGGCTTTCGACCACAGCTCCCTTCAGGCTGTCTGCGCCGGTGATGCTCAGGCCGTCGGGAAACTCCTCGACAGCCGCGCCCATCTTGCCCAGTTCAGACGCCATCGAGGCGATGCGGTCAGATTCCTTTACGCGCAGTTCCCCGGCGCCGCGGATGGTGGTCGTACCCTCCGCGTATGCGGCCGCAACGCAGAGGACGGGGAATTCATCGATCAGCGCGGGGATCTCCTCCCCGGTTATGTCCGTTGCCCTCAGGCGTGAGCCGCCCCTGCAGAGGATATCCGCAACAGGCTCGCCTGACACTTCGCGCATATTCAGTATCGTGACTTCAGCGCCCATCTTCCCGAGGGCATGCAGCAGGCCGGTCCTCGTCGGGTTCATCCCCACGTTGCGCGCAAGTATCTCCGAGCCGCCTGTTATGAGCGCAGCGGTGATAAAAAATGCGGCTGAGGAGAAATCCCCCGGCACCTCAGTGTCCCGGGCCAGCAGTTCCGATCCCGGCCGTACCCGCACTGTCAGGCCATCTACGACAAGGTCCGCTCCAAACGCGGGCAGCATCCGCTCTGTGTGGTCTCTTGATTTTGCCGGTTCAACAACAACTGTTTCACCTTCTGCGTACAGACCTGCCAGGATGACGGACGACTTCACTTGTGCGCTGGCAATCGGCATCTCGTAAGCGATCCCGTTCAGGCGGCCGCCCCGGATAGCCAGGGGCGGATAGCGGTCTTCTGCCCTGGCGCTGATATCAGCCCCCATGAGACTGAGGGGCTTTATCACCCTGCCCATGGGCCGGGACCTCAGGGACTTGTCGCCGGTAAGGACCGAGAAGAAGGGATTGCCTGCCAGTACGCCTGAGATGAGCCGGATGGTTGTGCCGGAATTCCCGCAGTCGATCACATCATGCGCTTCCGTAAGGCCGCGGAGCCCCCGGCTGTCTATCAGGAGTGTGTCGCCCCTGTCCTCGATTTGCACGCCGAGCGACCTGAAGGCGTTCATGGTGCTTTCCGTATCCTGCGCACGGAGGAAGTTCTTCACCACACTCCGGCCCTTTGCAAGGGATGAGAACATGACAGCCCTGTGGGATATGGATTTGTCCGGAGGCGAAGAGAACTCGCCCCTGAGCGACATGGCAGGGCTGATCTGTACGCTATCCAATCTCCTGCCTCAGCTTCTGCGCCTTCCGGAAGGCCTCTTCCAGGGCAGCGGCGTCGCCTGTCTCCAGATGCCTGATGATAATCTCGAATTCCCTCCGGACCGCCCTCATCATCTCCAGAAGGTTGTCCCGGTTGCTGATGCTGATGTCCCGCCAGATCTCCGGCGAACTGGCGGCTATCCTTGTGGTGTCCCGGAACCCCTGTCCCGCGTATTCCATGAAGCCCTCGTCGAGATCATGCAGGACATTCACCAGCGCGAAGGCGACGACATGCGGCATGTGGCTCACCGCCGCAAAGACCCGGTCATGCCGGAAGGGGTCCATCCGCTCCACCCGGCAGCCGATCTTCTCCCACAGGGCGATGACCGTATCCAGAGAAGCCTTGTCCGAACGGATGGTCGGCGTGATTATGCACAGCGCGTTTCTGAAGAGTTCATCGTGAGATGCGTCTATGCCCGAACGGTCGCTGCCTGCGATGGGATGCGCTCCTATGTAATGCGCTCCTGAAGGCATCAGGTCTTCGATCCCGGATACGAGGTTGCCCTTGACGCTTCCGGCGTCAGTCACCACAGCGCCCTTTTTCAGTCCGGGAGCGATCTTCCCGGCGAGGTCGATGAAACTCCCCACAGGCGATGACAGCAGGACAAGGTCAGCCGCATCACATGCGGCCGCGGGGTCTGCTTCGAAGGAGTCGATGATCCCCATGTCAAGGGCCCTGCGGAGGTTTTCCGTATTTCTGCCGTATCCAGCGATATGCCGGCAGAGGCCCTGCTTCCTTGCGGCGCGGGCAAAGGATGCGCCGATGAGACCCACTCCGAGGATGGCTATCCGGTGGAACATCTCAGGCTGCTGCTCAGATCTCCCTTCCCACGGCCGCCGCAACGGGCTTGAGCTCCTGCATGAGCCGTTCGAACTGGTCCGGTTTGAGGGACTGCTCCCCGTCGGACATCGCCTCTTCCGGGTTGGTGTGCACCTCGATGATCAGGCCGTCGGCCCCGGCTGCGACCGCCGCCTTTGCCATCGGCGCGACCAGGTCGCGCTTGCCGACGCCGTGGCTGGGGTCAACCACCACCGGCAGGTGGGTGAGCTGTTTCAGCACCGGCACCGCGCTCAGGTCGAGAGTGTTCCTCGTC
>JAKAGF010000092.1 GCA_021825805.1 Nitrospirota bacterium | reverse complement strand
CAGCGCCACAAGCAACGCGATGATCCGCATATGTCTTAATGGGATTGTACCGCGCATTTGCCGGTCTGTAAGACTGCTTCCCCGCATGGTATAATCCGACATGTCTTTTATCGCTGACCTTCACATACATTCGCGTTATTCACGGGCCACCAGCGCTGATATGTCTCCAGAGGCTCTCTGGCGGTGGGCCCAGTTGAAGGGGATTACGGTCATCGGCACCGGTGACTTCACCCATCCGTTATGGCTGAGGGAACTCGATGACAAGCTCGAACCCGCTGGAAACGGCCTCTTGCGCCTGAAGACCGGCCTGCGGTCCGGAGACGTGCCTGAATCCTGCAGGGCCGATGTCTTCTTTCTCCTGTCCGCTGAGATCAGCTGCATCTACAGCAAGAAGGGCAAAACGCGAAAGGTCCATGCGCTGGTCTTCGCGCCTGACTTTCGCGACGTTGCGCGCATCAACGCGGCGCTCTCAAAGATAGGGAACCTCTCCTCTGACGGCAGGCCTATCCTGGGACTCGACGCCAAGGAGCTCCTCAGGATCGTTTTGAACGAATCAGAAGGCAGCCTCCTGGTACCGGCCCATGCCTGGACCCCCCACTTCTCGGTATTCGGAGCGGTCTCAGGCTTTGATTCCCTTGAGGAGTGCTTTGACGAACTCACGCCGCACATATTCGCCATCGAAACCGGCCTGTCCTCTGATCCCGCAATGAACCGGAGGCTCTCGTCCCTGGACAGGATAACGCTCATATCCAACTCCGATGCCCACTCCCCTGCCAAGATCGGCAGAGAGGCGACTGTCTTTGACACAACGGCATCCTTTGACTCGATACGCCATGCCATACGCAGCGGGGATGGTCTTGCCGGGACGATCGAGTTTTTCCCGGAAGAGGGGAAGTATCATCACGACGGCCATCGGGCCTGCGATGTAAACCTTTCCCCGGCTGAGACACGGAGATACGGGAACCTCTGCCCTGTCTGCGGCAGGAAGGTGACGGTGGGCGTCCTGCACCGGGTCGAGAAACTGGCGGACCGCGACGAGGGATATGCTCCGGTCCACAGTCTCCCCTTCAGGTCGATCATACCCCTGCAGGAGATCATAGCCGAAGTCCTCCAGAGGGGCGCTGCCGCCAAAAAGGTGGTTGCTGAATATTTCAGGCTGATCGAGGCTATCGGAGCTGAATTCACCATATTGCTGGAAACGCCCCTCCCGGTCATCGGAGAGATCGGGTCGGATCGTCTTCAGGAGGCCATCGCCAGGGTGCGATCAGGCGATGTGCGTATAGTACCGGGATTTGACGGCGAGTTCGGCAGGATACGGATATTCGAAGAGGTTGCACGGAAGACGCCGAAAGGCCAGGAGCCCCTCCTTTAAGGATAAACTGACTCCTTCCGATTTATGCACCGTTTAAGCCGACATTTGTTATTATTACGATGTAGGATATCGACGGACAGCGGGTGGACAAAGGCATGGATGTAAAAAGGACTATCAGCGACCTTCAGGATTTCTATTCCCTGTCCCTCCACGGCCTTTTGGGGATAGCAGGTCGGCCCTTCTATTTCAAGGACGCCCTGCTGCAGATGGACTATGCAGGGGCCGGATCAGTCGTGATCGTAGTGATCGTCGATCTGTTCGTCGGCATGGCCCTTTCCCTGCAGCTTGCCGCCGAACTCTCCAGCCTCGGCCTGAAGATGTACATCGGCATGATCGTCGGGATCTCGGTGGTAAGGGAACTGGGGCCCGTTGTCACCGCGCTTGTCTTCACCGGCAGGGTCGGGGCGGGAATGGCCTCGGAGTTGGGATCAATGGCGCTGGGACATCAGGTCGATACCATCCGGGTCTTCGGCCTCGATCCGGTGAAAAAACTGGTCACCCCGCGGATCGTGAGCTCCCTGATCATGCTGCCGGCGCTGACCGTGATCGGCGTGGCTGTCTCCCTTTTGGGGGGATACTACATCGCCGTCTTCGTGAGCCACCAGAGCGGTACGGTCTACTGGACTTCGATTCGGAACATCCTGACCGTTGAGAACGTCCTCGCAGGGGCCTCAAAGCCTTTCATCTTCGCTTACCTGATCTCCTCCATCTGCTGCTATATGGGGCTTTCGACAAGAGGAGGGTCAGTGGGGCTGCGTCAGGCGACGACCAGGGCGGTCGTCATGTCGATAGTCATGATCATCGTCGCCGACTTCGTGCTGACGAGGATGCTCCTCTATGTGCTGGGGTTTTCGGTATGATCAGGTTCGAGGAGGTCAATTTTGCGTACGGCGCCCGGTCGGTGCTCAGGTCGGTCAGCCTTTCCGTGGGCTTCCACGAGCGGGTGGCGGTGCTCGGCGGCAGCGGCGAGGGGAAAACGACTATACTCAAGCTCATCCTCGGCCTGATACGGCCCGATACCGGCAGCATCATCATCGACGGGGATGATATCACGCGCAGGAGTGAAAGCGAACTGCGGGAAACGCGGATGAAATTCAGCATCGTCTTCCAGGAAGGGGCGCTTTTTGATTCCCTTGACGTGAAGGAAAATGTGGCATTCTGTCTAAGGGAATACACGGATATGTCTGAAGACGAGATCAACGCGCGGGTACGGCATATCCTGGCCTCGGTCGGCGTGGAGCAGGCGCTGGAGCTCATGCCGGAAGAACTGAGCGGAGGCATGCACCGGAGGGTCTCGATAGCCAGGTCGCTGGCGCTGGACACGCCCCGGATGTTCCTCTACGACGAGCCGACAACAGGGCTCGATCCGGTCAATGCTGACAATATCTGCGGGCTGATCGCGGAGCTGTCTAAGAATGGGAAGGGATTCATCATGGTCACACATAAGGTGAGCGACGCGCTGAAGGTTGCGGACAGATTCATATTTCTCAGGAACGGGTCGCTGTTGTTTGACGGGAACAGGCATGAACTGCTGAATTCCGACCACCCGGATATCATGATCTTTATCAACGAGGTCTGCATCCAGGGCCCTTCGGGAGCCTGACGGAGCACGTATGCGGAGGAATATATGTTTGATCTGAAGAAGCAAATCCGGTGGGCGAAGATAAAGGCCGGCATCATCGTCACGCTCGCCCTTGCAATCCTTTTCCTCAGCGTCTTTTTTGCCGGAAGCATCGAGCAGATTCTAAATCCGAAGGTCCACCTGAAGGCGGCGATACGGGATGTCAAGGGGCTGAAAAAAGGCGCTCCTGTCTGGGTATACGGGATTGAGGAAGGATCGGTCCAGGACATCAGTCTCGACCCCCGTTACGGCACTGTCGTGTCCATCTCGATCTACAGGAATGTCCTTGGGTATCTGAAAAAGGATTCTACGGCAAGCGTTCTGACGATGGGGCTGCTGGGCGACAAATACGTTGAACTGAACCCTGGGACGAGTGATGCGCAGCCCCTTCATGCCGGTGATGTGATTCGGGGGGTGGCGCAGATCGACCTCAAGGATGTGATGGAGGCAGGCGGGGCGTCCATGGAGAAAATGACCGATTTCATAGAAAAGCTGGGGAGACTGGTCGAGAAGATAGAAAAAAGCAGGGGCGCCCTCTCCCGGTTCCTTGAAGACCCGTCCCTTTACGACAACCTCAAGGAGTCATCGCGGTATCTGGCCCTTGTGGCAAAGGACATCAACAACGGCCGGGGCACCTTCGGCCTTCTTGTGAAAGACCCGGCGCTCTATGAGCGGTTGTCCTCGACCGCTCAATCGCTTGAGGGCTTCAGCAAAAAGCTGGAGAAAGGGTCGGGAACAATGAACAGGCTGATCGAAGATGACCTCCTTTACAACAGGCTGGTCGGGGCCGCTTCTTCGGTGGAGGAACTGGGCAAGAAACTGAACAACCCATCAGGGACATTCGGCAGGCTCATGGAAGACCCCCAGTTGTACGACAATCTCAACGGGGCCTCGCAACGCATCTCCGCGATCCTGGAAAGGATCGACCGGGGCGAGGGCGCGGCGGGCGTGCTCATCAGGGATGAAGAAACGGCGAAGGAACTGAAAGAGACCATCAGGGAACTGAAAAAACTGACTGAGGACATCAGGGAGCAGCCGCGCAAGTATTTCAAATTCAGCATCTTCTGACGCGACCAACCGTTTCGATGATTCTGATTTCTTCAGAAGGTCCCTGGGTCCCTGCTTATGTCTGTCTTCGAAAGAGTACCGAAAGAGGCCGCAGCAGAGGACCGGGAAAGGCTTGAGTATTTTTTGCCGGGCAAGACTTCAAAGGATGGGGAGGTATAAATGACAAAGATAATGTTCCTCTGCACCGGCAACTCCTGCAGGAGCCAGATGGCAGAGGGGTTCGCGCGTGAACTGGGCAAGGGCTTCATCGAAGCCCATAGCGCCGGCCTCATGGCGGCCGGCGTCAATGCCAGGGCCATTGCGGTGATGAGGGAACTCGGGATAGACATCTCCGGACAGGAATCTAAGGAGATCGATGCGGACTTAATGAAGACTATGGACATCGTGATCACGCTCTGCGGCAACGCGGAGGAGTCGTGTCCCTGGACCCCTCCGGCTATCAAGCGCCTCCACTGGCCGGTAAAGGACCCGGTCGGCGCCGTTGGGTCCGAAGAAGAGATCATGAGGGAATTCAGGAGGGCACGGGACGAGATAAAAACAAAAATTGAGGATTTTATCCGACATGGAAAAAGTGGAAGGTGTTGACCATGGAACGGAGCGGCGGTACAATCTGTACGATTAGAGTGTTAACCCTGATGTTGCATCTCAAGACGACTGTCAAACAAGGGAGGTTTCCATGTGCGAAACACCTCATGAAGATCCTGCTCGTGGGTCTGTGAAACTACCGGTCAGACAGGCGGTGGGCACTGTCCTTGCCCATGATATTACAGAGATAAGACCCGGTGAGTTCAAGGGGCGGGCGTTCAAGAAAGGACATATCATCAGGAAGGAGGATGTGTGCCATCTCCAGAGACTCGGCAAGGAAAATCTCTTTGTGCTGAATATCGCGGATGACGAGCTGCACGAGGACGACGCTGCATATACCCTTGCGAATGCGCTCATGGGCGAGGGCGTGAAGATAAAGGGAGAGCCGAGAGAGGGGAAGATAAATATCGTTGCTGAGACAGACGGTCTTTTAAAGATTAATAAAACCGCTCTATTTGCGTTCAATATGCTTGGTGATGTCATGTGCGCGACGCTCCATGGCAATACCGTGGTGCAAAAGGGACAGATCGTTGCCGGCACAAGGGCAATCCCATTGATCGTAAAGAAGGACATTGTGCAGGCGGCGGTCAGCATATGCGAAAAGACATTACCTCCCCAGGGGGGGCAAGGGGGGAGTGTTATTCAGGTCAAAGCGATCAGAAAGCCAAGGGCCGGCGTTGTCATCACCGGCAATGAGGTCTATTACGGCAAGGTAAAGGACGCTTTTGCGCCGATCATAACCGAGAAGATAAGGGCGGTCGGCGGTGAAATCGTCGGCATATACTATGCGCCTGACCGGGAATCGTTCATTGGGTCAAGACTGAGAGAGCTGATGAATGCTGGGGCCGATCTGCTCATAACCACAGGAGGCATGTCCGTCGATCCGGACGATGTAACAAGATTCGCGATCAGAAGCCTCGGCGCAGCCGACTTCACTTACGGCTCAGCGGTGCTCCCCGGCGCTATGTTTCTGGTGGCGTATATCACACCCCCTGAGCTCCCCCCCGGCAAAGGGGGGCAGGGAGGGGCCATTCCCGTCATCGGCATCCCCGCCTGCGGCATGTATGCAAAAACGACGATCTTTGACTTGCTTCTTCCCAGGGTTCTTGCAGGCGAGAAGATCGAAAGAAGAGATCTTGCCGAACTGGGCCATGGGGGGCTGTGCATGAAGTGCGAGGTGTGCAATTATCCGATCTGTCCTTTTGGGAAGTAGCAGGCAATGGACACGGGAGAAAATTTGTGCTTTACTAAACCTCACCCTGATGTTGCATATCAACGAGGACTGACATGAAACAGAGACTCATTGAGCTCATCTGCGAAAAGGCATTCCGGTACAGCGAAGAGCCGGTATTCAAGCTCGTCTCGGGCAGGATGAGCAACTATTACTTCAACTGCAAGGCAGTGACCCTGCATCCCGAGGGAATGCATCTTATCGGCAACATCATCTACGAGATGGTGAAGGTCTCGGGCATCCGGGGCATCGGCGGTCTCACTCTCGGAGCGGACCCCATTGCCAATGCCGTTGCCTACACATCCTTTCTGAAAGGCGATCCCCTTGAGGCGTTCGTGGTCCGCAAGAATGCCAAGGCCCACGGCACCATGCAATGGCTCGAGGGCAATATTGCATCCGGCGACAGGGTCGTCATCGTGGATGACGTGATCACCACCGGCAAGTCGACCATCGAGGCGATCAGCAAGGCGCGGGACGGGCGCCTCTCCGTGGTAAAGGCGATCGCCCTGGTGGACAGGCAGGAAGGCGGCAGGGAGAACATCGAGGCGCTCGGCCTTCCCGTGGAATCGGTCATCACGCGCGACGAGGTGATGTCCCTGTACCGCTCGCGAAAGGGATGACGATTTTCCGCTGTTGTTGCAAAGCCATCCGGCCGCTTCTATAATGTAATCAGGTTTCCTTCGGGAACAGCATCCACCCGGTCCTTCGCCCAAGGAGGTTGCCCCATGACACCCGACGAGATCAAAAAAAAGATCGCAGACTATCTTGCGTCACACAACAAAATGACCCTCGCCACGGTAACACCCGACGGAAGGCCGCTGGCCCATACCGTAGAGTACGTGTCCGACGGCTGCACTGTCTACTTCGGCACCCTCAGGGCCACACGCAAGGCGCAGAACATCCTGAAGACCGGGCATGCCGCCTTTGCGGTTGATGAGGACTATGCTGACTGGACGAAGATCCAGGGGGTGCAGATGGAGGGAGCGGCATCCGTCCTGTCAGACCCGAAAGAGCTGAAACAGGCAGGGGAGCTGTACCTCGGGAAGTTCCCCGCGGTCGCCTCTTTCCCGCAGAATCCCGACATGATCATGGTGAAGGTCGAGCCGGTGGCGGGCTTCTTTCTCGACTACCTCAAGGGGTTTGCCCACAGGGACGAGGTTGCCTTCTGATTCAGTATCGTCTGATGATCCGGTAGACGGTGTCCCTCTGGCAGGGAGCAAAGCCGGCCGCGCGGATTGAGTTGATGATGTCCTCCATCGAGACGCGATAGCTCACCCCGGTCGAGGCGACCACGTTTTCTTCTATCATGGTCGAGCCGAAGTCATTCGCCCCGAACCTGAGCGCAACCTGCGCGAGCTTCAGCCCCTGTGTCACCCACGATGCCTGGACATTCTGTATGTTGTCGAGATATATCCTTGATAAGGCAAGTACCCGGAGATATTCAACCGCCGTTGCTCCATAGGGGGATTCAGGGCCTGGGGGCCTGGGTCCGGCCTTTTTTGTCCTGCCGCCGGTCCCTGATCCCCGACCGCCCTTCCCCAGTTCTGTGTTGCCGGGCTGAAAAGACCAGGGAATGAATGCGGTAAACCCTCCTGTACTGTCCTGCAGTTCACGCACTGCGTCCAGGTGCTCGACAATGTCCTCCGGAGTCTCGATGCTCCCGAACATCATCGTCGCGGTCGTCCGCATGCCGAGTCCGTGGGCCTCCTCCATCACCCTGAGCCACCGGGAGGAGCGTATCTTGCGCGGGCTCACGATCTCGCGCACCCGGTCGGAGAGGATCTCGGCCCCGCCGCCGGGCACTGAATCAAGCCCCGCGTTTTTTAATATCGCAAGCGTCTCTCTGATCGTGATGTCCGAGGTGTCGGCGATATAACAGATCTCGGGCGGTGAAAAACCATGGATGTTGATGTCGTATCTGCCCTTGATGGAGGAGAGCAGCCGGACGTAGTAGTCGATCCCGAGGCGGGGGTGGAGCCCCCCCTGGATGAGTATCTGGGTTCCGCCCAGGGCGATGGTCTCGTCAATCTTCCTGAACAGCTCAGCCTCCTCGAGAATATAGGCGTCAGAGGCGTCTTCCCTTCTCCAGAAGGCGCAGAAGGCGCATCTGTTGATGCAGACATTGGTGTAATTGATGTTGCGGTCCACAACAAAGGTGACAATGCCTTCGGGATGGAGCCTGCTCCTGAGGTCATCGGCCGCCTGTCCCAGCTCAAGGAGGTCAGCCTTCCGGAGCATGGCAACCGCCTCTTTTTTCGCGATGCGCCTGCCCTTCTTCCCGCGATCAGCCATATACCCGCACCTTCCTGTAAAAGGAATCCCTCTCAACCGGCGTCTTGCCAGCCTTCCTGATAAGATGCGCCAACTGGTCGGCGGTGAGGTGGCCGGCGGTGAGTCCTCCGGCAGAACGGGTGATCTTCTCCTCGATGATGGTGCCGTCAATGTCATCTGCCCCGAAACAGAGGCTGAGCTGGGATATCTTTTCTCCCAGCATTATCCAGTAGGCCTTGATATGGTCGAAGTTGTCAAGCACGAGGCGGCTGACCGCGATCGTCCTGAGGTCGTCGATGCCGGATGTGTAGCCGCCCTGTATCCGGGTATTTTTCGGATGGTACGCAAGAGGGATGAATGCCTGGAAGCCGCCTGTCCTGTCCTGCATCTCACGTAGACGCATCAGATGATCAACACGGTCCTCATGGCTTTCGATGTGGCCGTACAGCATGGTGGCGTTAGTCCTGATGCCTACCCCGTGGGCAGCCTCCATCACCTCGATCCACCGCGCGCCGGATATCTTCTCAGGGCAGAGTTCAGCGCGCACCCCTGAGGCGAATATCTCGGCCCCTCCTCCTGGCATCGTCCCGAGCCCGGCCTTCTTGAGGGCCTTCAGGGTCCCTTCAAGGCCGAGGCCGCTGATGCGGCTGAAATGGTCTATCTCCACAGCGGTGAATGCCTTGATATGCAGGCCCGGGAAATGCCTTCTGATCGCGGAGATGATCCCGAGGTAGCGGCCGAAATCCCATTCAGGGTGGAGCCCGCCGACAATATGCGCCTCGGTAATACCCGGCAGGCGACCCTTCCCTCCGCAATAGGGTCTAAGCTTGGCTATGATCTCGTCAACAGTCAGCTCGTAGGCGCCCTCCTGTCCCGGCGACCTGCTGAACGCGCAGAATTTGCAGCGGTTTATGCAGATATTGGTTGGGTTGATATGGCGGTTGCGGACAAAAAAGGCCTTTTTGCCGTTTTTCTTCCCGTTGGCGTAAGCAGCCAGAGAACCGATCGAAAAGATGTCGCTGCTTTCAAAGAGGCGCAGCGCGTCGTCCGCGCTCAGACGTCTGCCGTTAAGGACCTTGTTCCTGATTCTGGCGAGCATGTATCATTATAACCGATATGCCGGCGCCGGCAGGGAGGCGGGAAGACCAAAGGTCTTCCCGCCTCATTGTCTGTTTTCAGAAACTGTACGACACCCCCAGAAGTATCCGGTACCTGGAGACAAGCTGTACCCCTTTGACATGCTCCCATACAGGGACCTGCACCTTCACATCTATCAGGCTGCCCTTTGACGGGAGCAGCTGCAGCCCAGGGGAAAGCCAGAGGCTGTTGCCGCCGGTATTGGCAGGGTCGTCCATGAGGCTGTTGAGGTTCGTATACTTTCCATCCCTGTCCGAAGAACCGTTCACATGCAGAAAGGTGAGACCGCCCGTGATGTTGAAGATTCTGCTCACCGCGTACTTGCCTGCGAGATTGGCGGTAAAGGAATCGCCGAACCTGTAGCCGTCGGAATTCCGTGTCGCAAGCTGGTACGTGGCGTCAGCCTGCAGGAGAAAGGGGTTCATCATTCTTGCGTAAACGATCGCGATAAGCGGGTCCCAGGAGCCGGTGCCCGGCTGCATATGGGCATGAATGAATTTCCCGCTCGAACCCTTCACCGTAGAGGATCCCGTAGGGGTTTTGACCCCGAGTCCAACGGTAAGGGCATTGTTCGGCGCGACGTCGAAATCCGTGTATATGCGGTACAGTCCCATCAGCGTGACATCTCCCAACTCCTGTATCGAGTCCATCTTCGATATCTTCCACATCATGCCCATCTGCATGGCCATGTCCATGGTATTGCGGATATAAGGGATCGAGACAAAGGCGCTGAGCCTTGGGCTGAAGCCGTATCCCACGGTCATTGTATACTTTGTCATGTTCATCTTTGTCGGCAGAAGCGAATATCTGCCGTCCATCTGCAGGTCGTCCAGAGACCTCGAACTGCTTCCCTCTTTGAACCGGTCCATCACGGACAGGCTGTAGCTGAGCTGAACTGAGAGCCTTTTGGACTCCGGAGATGCCACTCCGAGGAGGCTCTCCTGAACGCCGCTTGACAACTGGCAACAGAGCCCTGCCGCAAACGCGCCGGCCGGGAACATCATCAAAATGACAGTCAATGCCACGAGTATTTTTTTCATCGTCATTCTCCTTGATCACCTGAATAGCAGGGGCACGCCCCATTGATACGGGTAAGAAGTACTGCCTTGTCAGTGATGACCCGGGTCAGACCCGGGGAGGATGTTCGTTCCCGCGGGTGAGAAGAGGGGATTTAAAAGGGGCGTCCGGCTGTTCGCGAAATCCGCACTGCTGCATGAAAACAGCGGCAGTACCGTGCTCCGGAATGGAAGCCGCGTCCGAAGAAGTAAAGGTCAGTCTCCCCTGACTGTCACAGATGTCGAGCTTGGCAAGAGCAGGGGCACCCTTCTCGCCGGGAACGGCAATAGACTGCGCCTGACAGAGAAGCGGGGAAACAAAGATGGACAGAACAAGCAGCGCGACAACCGGTCTCATACGGGTTATTAAAACAGCGGGGCTCGTTCCTGTCAACGTCAAATTACAGTTACTATCCGGTTTCCGTTGTTACTGCTTCATCTTTGCGCCGGCCTTCAGCAGCATCTTCAGCTGATCCGCAGCCCCTTTTTTGTTCCGCATGATTTCCTCATGGAGATCCTCCTCGGTCGTCGGTGGGACTGCTTCGGCTTCCTTCTTCTTCAACCGCATTGCCTCCGATGGGCAGGTGGGGACACACACGCCGCATCCAATGCATCTGTTCACGTTGATCCTCGCCTCTCCGGACGGGCCTGTGAGTGAGACCGCATTGACCTGGCAGCGGTCAACGCAGGCGCCGCATCCGGAACACCTGTCAGCGTCAACTTCAGCCTGGAAGTTGCTGGTCCAGAAGTCAACCGGGCGCGGCAGGAACTTCTGAAAGGAGAGCATCCCGCAGCAGCAGC
>JAKAGF010000091.1 GCA_021825805.1 Nitrospirota bacterium | reverse complement strand
CGGGGCCGGCCAGGTCGAGTGCACGGTCAACGGCATCGGCGAGAGGGCCGGCAACTGCTCGATGGAAGAGGTGGTGATGGCCCTCAGGACGCGGAAGGATTTCTTCAAGGCAACGACCGACATCAATACAAAGGAGATCGTCAGGACGAGCAGGCTCGTTTCAAAGATAACCGGCATCAACGTCCAGCCGAACAAGGCGATCGTCGGCGCCAATGCCTTTGCGCACGAGTCAGGGATACACCAGGACGGCCTCCTCAAGGAAAAGACCACGTATGAGATCATCAAGCCCGAGGACATCGGTCTGAAGAGCACGCAACTGGTGCTGGGAAAGCATTCCGGAAGGCACGCCTTCAAGACGAGGCTCAAGGAGCTGGGTTTCAGCCTCAGCCAGGAAGAGCTGGAAAACGCCTTCGAGCGGTTCAAGCGGCTTGCCGACCAGAAAAAGGACATCTTTGACGAGGACCTCGAAACCCTCGTCTCCGAATCCAAGACGCGGGCCCCGGAGTATTACAGCCTGATCGACCTGAGCATGACGAGCGGGGTGAACCAGAAGCCGACCGCAACGGTCAAGATGAAGGTCGGCGAGCGCGTATTCGACCGGATGGAGCATGGGGACGGCCCGGTTGACGCCACATACAAGGCGATAGTCGCCATAGCCGACGCCAGGAGCACCCTCAGGAAATTCGAGGTGAAGAGCATCACCGGAGGGACGGACGCGCTGGGCGAGGTGACCGTGACCCTTGAAGAGGAGGGGATCGTTGTCAGGGGCAACGGCGCTGACACGGACATTATCGTCGCTGCTGCGAAGGCCTATATCGACGCCCTGAACAAGCTGGCTGTCAGGAAGCGGTAGCCGCCGGCGTCTCCGCGGAACATCTTGCACGCGGAGGCCGTCAGCATATGCCCGGTTCTTTCTGGAAAATCTCTTTTTTTTAACTTATAATTGTTCTATCCTTACGAAACCTGACGGAGGTAGAGATGCCCACGCCGCTGCGCAGTGATGAGCTCTATAAATGTTGCGACACGAAGATTTTCGGTTTCGAGACGACCGACGACATCCCTGAACTTACCGAGACCATCGGTCAGCATCGCGCCCTGAATGCGATAGACTTCGGCCTGAACCTCGACAGCAAGGGGTTCAATATCTATGTCCTCGGGGAAAACGGGACCGGCAAGACGGCGACCATAAAGTCGATCCTTGCCAGGAAGGCCGCTGCGGAGGCGGCGCCCCAGGACTGGTGTTATGTCTATAATTTCCGCGATCCTGACAAACCCCTCGCTATCTCCCTGCAGCCCGGGGCCGCCGTGGTCTTTCACAAGGACATGGAGGAGCTG
Source organism: Nitrospirota bacterium (assembly GCA_021825805.1). Classification (GTDB taxonomy): domain Bacteria; phylum Nitrospirota; class Thermodesulfovibrionia; order Thermodesulfovibrionales; family UBA6898; genus JAKAGF01. The sequence continues at coordinate 9,901 of JAKAGF010000091.1, read as the reverse complement.
ATCAAGAACCTCAAGGTCGAAATCCCGAAGATATTCGAGTCAAAGGAATACGAGAGACAGAAGAACAAGATCCTCGAGGAGTTCCAGAAACAGCAGAAGGAGCAGTTCTCCGGCCTCGAGGAGGAGGCGCAGAGCAAGGGCTTTTCCATACGAAAGAGCGTAAGCGGCCTCATGGTCGTGCCGATCAAGAAGAACAGCGAACCCCTCACCGAAGAGGAGTATGAGGCCCTCGACGAACAGACCCGGACGAAGATCGACGAGATCGGCAAAGGGCTGCAGGAGCGGCTCAACGATGTTGTCCGCGACGTGAGGGAGGGCGAAAAGACAGTGAAAAACGCCCTGGCGAAGCTGGAGCGGGACGCCGCCCTTTCGGCCGTGGGCCACTTCATGGAGGAGGTGAAGAGCAAATACAGGGAGCATGAGAGGATCTCCACCTACCTGTCCGACGTCACCGAGGATATTCTCGATCACCTGGACGATTTCAAGGTCCAGGAGGAGCAGACGCCTCCGCTGCCCTTCATGAAGATGCAGAAGACCGAGCCGACCTTCACCCGGTACATGGTGAACGTCCTGGTGAACAACCGGGACACCAGCGGCGCTCCGTGCGTCTTTGAGAGCAACCCCACCTACTTCAATCTCTTCGGAAGACTCGAATACAAGTTCCAGTACGGCGTTGCCACCACCGACTTTTCGATGATCAAGGCAGGGTCCCTCCACAAGGCCAACGGAGGCTATATCGTCGTCAATGCCCTGGACCTGCTGAGGAACATGTTTTCCTATGAGGCGCTCAAAAGGGCGCTCCGGAACAGGGAACTGAAAATCGAAGACATATGGGAGCAGTACCGCCCCATATCGACAGCGACCCTCAGGCCCGAGGCGATCCCCATGAACGTCAAGGTGATCCTCATCGGCGTCCCGTATATTTACTATCTCCTTTACGGCCTCGACGATGAGTATCGGGAACTTTTCAAGGTGAAGGCTGACTTTGACAGCAGGATGGACAAGACCGAAGAGTCGGTGCACATGTACGCCTCTTTTATTGCCAGCAGGTGCAAACAGGAGAAGTTCATGCCCTTCGACCGTTCGGGCGTGGGCAAGATCGTGGAATACGGTTCGCGCCTTGCCGAGCACCAGGACAAGCTGTCGTCGAAATTCAGCGACATCTCCGACCTGATCAAGGAAGCGCACTACTGGGCGAAGAAGGCGGACAGCCGCATCGTCAGTGCGGAGCATGTGGAGACAGCGCTGCGCCAGCGGACCTACCGGTCAAATCGCATCGAGGAAAGGCTGCAGGACATGGTGGTGGAGGGGACGCTTATCATCGAAACGTCCGGCTCCAGGGTCGGCCAGATCAACGGCCTCGCTGTCCTGGACATGGGCGATTACCGTTTCGGCAAGCCCTCCCGGATCACTGCGAAGACCTTTGCGGGAAGGGGCGGGGTGATCAATATCGAGCGCGAGACGAAGATGAGCGGCAAGATACACGAAAAGGCGATACTCATCATCTCCCACTACATCGGGAGCACGTTTGCGCGGAAAAAGCCTATCAGCTTCTCGGCTTCCATTACCTTCGAACAGCTCTATGAGATGATCGAGGGCGACAGCGCCTCCTGCGCGGAGCTGTACGTTCTCCTGAGTTCCCTGGCGGGGGTCGAGCTGAAACAGAACATGGCGGTGACCGGCTCCATGGACCAGAACGGCGATGTGCAGCCGATAGGCGGGGTCAACGAAAAGATCGAGGGGTTCTTCGACCTCTGCAAGATCCGGGGGCTGGACGGCACGCAGGGGGTGGTGATCCCGCGCAAGAACGTCAGGCACCTCATGGTGAAGCAGGAAGTGGTGGACGCTGTCAAGGAAGGGAAATTTTTCATCTATCCTATAGACCGGGTCGAGGAGGGCCTTGAGATATTCACCGGCATGCCCGCTGGAGAACTGCGGGAAGACGGCGCCTATCCCGAAGGGACCGTCAACTACCTGGTTGCCCGGCGTCTGGAGGAATTGTCCGCTGCGCAGAAGGACAAGAAGGACGAACAGAAGGACGACAAGGACAAGGCCAAAGATACGAATAATGACAAATGAGCCGCCTCTTCCGGTTCCTACAGTTCTGCATAGTCGTTCTGATCACCCTGCCGATCGCCGCCCTCCCGCTTCGCCTTGCGGTGAAGGCCGGCGATTTCCTCGGCTCCCTGCTTTTTTTAGTCTGGTCCGGCAGGCGGAAGATCGCTGTTGACAACCTGAGCGCCGCTGTGTCGCGCGGGGCGCTTGCGCTTGATGCCCCTCCCGAACAGATCGTCAAGCAGATGTTCAGGAACCTGGGCAGGTCCTTTGTCGAGGTTGTCAAGATATACTACGGCCTGGGCGACCGTATCGTCAGGAGCGTTCGTTTCAGCGGTGTCGAGCATTTCCAGAAGGCGCGCGAAAAAGGGAAGGGCATACTCTTCATAACCGGGCATTGCGGCAACTGGGAGCTGAATGCCCTTGCGGTCGGCCTGTTGCTGTCGCCGGTCAGTGTCGTTGCGCGGCCGGTGGACAACCCGTATTTTAACCGCCTTGTCGAAAGGGCGAGGAGGCGGAACGGCAACAGCGTGATCTACAAGAAGGGGGCCCTCCGGAAAATCCTCGGCGCGCTGCATCATGACGAGGTGGTCGGCATTCTAATGGATCAAAGCGTCGTGCCCGCTGAAGGGATCGCAGCCGATTTCCTCGGCAGGAAGGACTTCATCATGAAGACGCCCGCGCTCCTCGCCCTGAAGACAGGCGCAGCGGTCATCCCCGCCTTTATCAGGAGGACGGACGACGGGCATGTCATAGAGATAGGCGCGGAGGTCGAACCCGACCGGTCGGAGGATGCGGAGCAGTCAGTCCGCAACAGCACGGTCGCATTTTCCCGCCCCATCGAGGACTACATCAGACGGAATCCCTCTGAATGGCTCTGGATACACCGGAGGTGGAAGCGCTCTGAAGAAGCGAATGCGGACAACAGGCAATAGCAGTCAGCCGCCCCTGACAAAACGCTGAATATACCATAACCCGGCCTCAAAAAACACCTGTCAATTCTGACAGGTGTTTTTTCTGATCCCCTTCTGTTATTAAACACTCATCTTTTGAAAGTCCTTTGGCTTTCAAGTTCACAGACATCATGTCAGGGGGGATCGGGATGAACATCAGGGGAATTACCCTTATCGAGCTTGTCATCGTTATTTCAGTTATCGGCATACTCGTCGCTGTCACGGGATTCACTTATCAGGACTGGGCGGCGAAATATGAAGTGGAACGGACTACCAAAGAAATGTACTCGGATTTCGTGCGGGCCAGGCTCATGGCGATGCAGAAAAACAGGGAGCACTACGTTGTTCTCGGCAGCGACTCCTATTCCATCGTGGAGGACACGGACGACAATTGCGTTCCCAGCGCCGGCGATAAAACCCTGCCCTCCTATCCCAAGAGACTCCCCTATCCCTTGCAGAAAAATGGAAGAGGCAACAATATTTATTTCGACAAGAAGGGAATGATATCCTCCTTGCGGACCGTATGGTTCACTTCCTACTCACGGCCGGATTACGACTGTGTCGTTGTGTCGAGGACGCGGATCAACATGGGCCGGCACAATGGCGTTGACTGTGTTGAGCAGTAGTTCCTCTTCACTCCTGTAAGCACCTTATATCCGGGGCAGCGGGGTCACCGAAGTGATAATACCCATGTGCCGGACATCCGCCGGAGCAGTCGGGCCTGCAGCCGCACGCGGTCTGCGGACAGGCGTTTCCCCCCCTCTTTCTGAAGAACTCCAGACGGTGGTTGTTCCATATCGCATCCAATCCGTCGGACAGGACATTGCCGAGGTTGAAATCCGGGACCCCGATAAACAGGTTGCAGGGATAGACCGAGCCGGCCGGCGCAACCGCCAGTTTCAAGACCCCGCCGGCGCACCGGACATTACCCGGAAGCCGACGCAGGTCGAAACAGGAAGCTGCGACCATGTTGATTTCCATGTCAGGGTGCTCACCACGCGTCTTCCGGAAGAAGCCGAGGAATTCAGGATAGCACGGACTGAGTTGCAGTTCCTCCGGTGATCCTGACAGGACATCCATATGGATGAGAAAGTAACGCCTGATCCCCAGGTCTCTTACAAGGGCGATGATGCCGGGTATCTCCGGCATCGTCGCCCGGTTCACTACGGTCTTGACGAGGGGATCGAAGCCGGCGTCCAGAAGGACCGAGAGGGACCTGACAGCATCGTCAAAATGGGCGGAACGGGTCAGTCTGCCATGCTGCTCCATGTTACTCCCTTCTATGGAGACGCCTACAGTGAGCAATCGCCGGTCGATCTCAGCGAGCCTCCGCATCATCGCCGGCAGCGAACCGTTTGTGCTTATGTTCATGCGCATGCCGCCGGCTGTCCCTTTCCTGAGGAATTCCGGCATCCACTCCAGGAGCAGGGGCTCGCCCCCCATGATGTCGATCTCGGGTATGCCCTGCGCCGCGCAGAGGGACAACAGGCGCAGAGCATCCCGGTATGGCATGTCATAGGCGCTGTCTGATGCGGGCATGGTGGTGTTAAAGCAGAATGAGCAGCGCTGGTTGCACCGGAAGGTCGGGTAGAGCTGGATATGGCGGGGAAGGGGCATCCCTTCAGACGCTGACTAAGGAACGCCCCGCGTCAAAGGCCTCTGCGAGAGCAGTGGGGTGGTCGCGGATGGCGCCCCGGGCATCGACTCCCATGAAGCTGAGGACAGCATGTTCAGGGACGCTGATCGTCCTGAAAAATGCGGTTGCAGTCGCGTTGCCGCACTCCATGCCGACCGTCTTTTCCATGCCGCCTACGAGCAGCAGGAGCCCCTTTCTTCCGAAGGGCCCGGCTGGTATCGGCTTTTTCAGGAGGTACTTTTCACACCAGAAACTCTGGCAGCGGTCGATCATCGCCTTGGACTGGGCGCTTAGGCCGAAGAAGAAGATGGGGGAGGCGAGGATGATCCTGTCCGCTGCCCGGATGGCGGTGGAGATCTCCGACATGTCATCCGCGATAACGCAGACCCCGGTCTCATCGCAACCGCCGCAGTTCTGGCAGGCATGGATATTCATCATGTTCAGATTGAAGGTCCTGACTGTATAACCTTCCTCTTCTATGGCCCGCACGGCCTCTTTCAGAAGGAGGGCGGAATTGCCGTCAACCCGGGGACTCCCGAGAAATGCTATGACATTCATGAATATACCCGCCGCTTCATTGCGCCTGTTTTGGCCCGCGCGTCTTCTCTTTTGCCTCTATCGCGTCCTTCATCCGCTGGAGGTTGTCGGAGAGCTCCCACCAGCCCAGCTTGAAGGAGGTGTAATCAGGAGCGCCGGTCATGGCAGAGGCATATCGTATCGAGTTTGAGTAAAAGAGCCATTGTTTCACCCAGAGTTTTTCGATTGCTTCGTCAAAGGGGTTTGTCTTGTCCTCTATCCCCTTTTCCCAGGCATCGGCCATCAGCTCGGTAGCAGCCCGTATCATGGCGTCGGTTTCTTTTATGGTGCTGTCGAGCTTCAGGAAGTGGCCGTTTACCCAGTCTGAACTGTGGCAGCCATTGCAGACAGCCTTGATCAAGCGCTGTCTCCTGTCCTGTTCCTGCCTGTCAATCAGGAAAGCGGCGGCTGGTTCGCCCGCGAAAGTGGTCGGCAGGGGAAGACCGTCCTTATTTCTTATGATCGTGGTGTCGCCTGATTTCGGCTGCGGATGGGAATAGATCAACCCGAACAGCCTCACCCAGAGCCGCGAGCCGAAGTCGTGCGTCCGCTCGGCGATCACATCCCCGGCAGGCGAGACGAGCAGGCTGTTGTGGCAGACGGCGCAGGTAGGGGCGCTGAAATCAGCGCCCACGACCCACGGGACATGATCGAAATTCCAGTTTTTCTCCCTGGAAGAGTATATATTGCCGTGCTTGCTCTCTTCGTAGACGTTCCAGGCAGGCACATCAGGCTCGTGATGGCACTGGCCGCAGGTGTAAGGCTTCCTGGCGACCTCGATCGAGAACCCGTGGCGGGGGTGGCAGGCGGTGCAGGCGCCCAGGGTTCCATCGGGGTTCTTCCTTCCCACCCCCTGGTTCGGCCAGTTGGCAAGATCAGGCACGGATATCTCGCCCATCTTTGTGGAAACCTTCTTCATCCCCCTGACCGCGATATCCGTGCCGTGGCAACCAAGGCAGGTCTCACGCAGGGTATCGTCAGTGGGTTCTTCGGCAACGATCCTGCCGTTGACGACCTTCTTGACGCCGGTTGTTGTCCGCACCAGCGCATGATAGACGGGATTGGACATGAGATTTGCGATGGCGTTAGCCTTCTTGCTCCCGGCGAATTGGCGCGCCTCTTCGGGATGACAGGCGGAGCAGTCATTGGGAGAGACCACAACATTGATCCGGAATCCCATATGTTCGAAGTTGTCCTTATGGCGCTCCGGGTTCCTGCTGTGGCATTCGTAGCACCCGACCGCGTATTCAGACAGGGATTTGTCCACAGCAGCGGCGGAGATCCTCCGCTGAAGCGAAGGTTTTTTCAGCGCCTCAGCGGGGGTTGTGCGCGAATGCCTGCTTGAGAGCCAGTCATGGACGATGCCGGGGGTGACGGAGTTGTGGCAGCTGATGCATGCCCTGGTCTGCCGGCTGAGGCCGACCGCCGGCTGATCAGGCTTCCTGTCAAGCCCTGTTTTCTTTTCTGATCCTGTTGCAGCGGCCGGCGACAGGATGACGATCAGGATGACAAAAGCGATCGGCTGCAGTCGTTTCATTATCTTCATTCCCTTTCGTCAGCCCGTGAACTGCGCGTGATATTCCCGCGCCTTTTCCGCGAAGGCCTTGCCGAACTCGCGGCATCTTTCCTCATCATCAGGAGAGGGCAGGTATAAGGCCTCAACGCCAGGCTCGAAGATATCCAGCTTCATCTCTTTGAGGTTGTCGTAGACCTCCTTTACAGCTCCGCCGCCCCATCCGTAGCTGCCGAAAGCTCCGCCGATCCTGTTGCGGGGACGCAGACCGGCTACGTGCTGAAGAAATTCCGCCACGGAAGGATACATTCTGTTGTTGAGGGTGGGCGTGCCTATCAGCACTCCCCGGGCCTTCCAGAATTCCTTGATCGCCACGCTCATCGGCGTCGCCCTGAGCTTTATTATCCTGCAGTCAACGCCGGCCTCCTGTATGCCCCGCATGATCGGAAGGGTCATCTTCTCCGTGCTGTGCCACATGGTGTCGTAAATCACCACCACCCGCAGGTCGGCAGCTCCGCTCGCCATGGACATGTACATATTCAGGACCTTGCCGGGGTTTTTCCTCCAGATAACGCCGTGGTCAGGGGCTATCATGTCGATTTCGAGTCCCAGCTTCTGTATCTCGTTGATCTTCGCCCTGATGATGCTGCCGAAGGGCATGAGGATGTTTGCGTAGTAGTCGATGACAGCGTCCTCGAGGGTGTAGACGGACGAGCATTCAATGAACTCGTCGTCAAACCGTTCCGCAGTCGCCAGGTGCTGGCCGAAGCCGTCCTGGCTTATGAGGAGCTTGTCCTCCTTCACATAGGTCATCATGGAATCAGGCCAGTGAAGCATGGGGGTCTCGAGGAACAGGAGGGTGCGTTTTCCTATTGAAAGGGTATCGCCGGTCTTGACTGTCCTTATGTCCCAGGCGGATATGTCGAAGAAACGGCTGAGCCCCTTCTTCCCCTTTTCGGTGATGTATATGGTCGCCTTCGGGGTCAGGGCCATGATCCTGTCGAGGCTGGACGCATGATCGTTTTCTATATGGTTGATAATGATGTTCCTGATCTTCGCGGGATCAACGACCTGCCGGATATTTTCGATCGAGATATTCGCAAAATCGTGCTTAACCGTGTCCAGCAGGGTGATCTGCTCGTCCATGATGAGGTAATTGTTATAGGTTGTGCCGTTTGGTGTGACATAGCCGTGAAAATCCCTGACAGCCCAGTCGATGGCCCCGATCCAGTATATGTCGGGTTTTATAAGCGTTGCGTTCATCTTTGCCTCCGTTGGTTGGAATTCATTATTAAGGGTTGCATAATAGAATATACATTATAGCCGTCATTCCCGCAGTTTGTAAGCGGGAATCCAGTTTCTGGATGCCCGACTGAGGTCCTCGGGCATGACATACTTTTGAAAGTACTGTTTTGAGTTAATACGTCTATATCTCTTCGCTTGAGGGGCGCGGGGCAACCACGTTGGAACTGAAAAAGAAAAGCGGCTGACACCGTGTCCCACTCGAAGTGGTTGTCAGGGACTGTTCTTTGTCTTTAGGTCAGGATGCTTTTGCTACGTCATATTTGACAGGCAAAAGCTTATCGAGAGAAACGTGTCTGGAGGCGTCGAGAATTTCTATTCCTATAATTTTGTCGTTTTCCCCGACATCAAGAACAACATCGTCTGATACCCGCCTGTTGATGACATCCTGCTTTCTGTCGTCGAGCCTGATGTAAAGAAGATCTGTTTTGTCGTTATAGGCTACGTTCATTCTACACCTCCCATTTTCCGTAAAAGACATACACCGTTACAGTAATAATCTTATCTCCTTCAATGAGATAAAACACCTCAACCCTTTTTTGTTCGTAGTATTTATTATGCCGGTTTTGCCTGAAATCGTAAACCTTGGCCCTGCCGATACGCGCGTATTTGGCTGGGATTGAGAATCCGGAAAGAATCACGTCTTTGATTTCAGCTTCATTAGTGCCGCGCTCCTCAGCCCGTTCAAGGGTGTGAGGATCTATTTGGATTTCCATGCCTCTATATTATCATTTTTGTATTGGCACCGATACAGACCCCTGTGTTAAGAGCGTCGTTGTCGATTCTCATTTGATCTATCTCTTTTTTCTTTAGTTCCGAAATTGAATAAATAGTCTTACAAAATTATCTATTTCGTAATTCATTTCTCAAACTTAACTAAATTATATCAGAAGAACCTGTATCCTGATCTCATGCGTTTATTCTTCTTGACATCCATTCTGCCGGAGATATCATAAAACTATAGTAACCCGCCCTTCGGGAGGGGAGGAAAGGAGGTGGGCGCGGGATGAAAAAGACGGTGAGCAGGAAGACGCTCGTCAAGGAGGCATCCTTCTGGAACAATCTCAGGAAAGCGGTGAAAGAGAATCCTGGCAAGGTATGCCACAAGTGAAAGAGCTGAAAGAGCTGAAGTTGCCGGTCAGGCAACGAAGGAATCGGCAGCGGGCCGGTCAGGACGGGTTGATTACCGCCTCCGGCCCGCGGCCACAACTGAAATTATCCACAGGCATTCAACAGCAGTCCGCAGCCGTGTCCGGCCGCATCCCGCGGATACCATGCCCATAAGCAGGGAGCAGGAATTCTTCATACAGTGGCATCTTACCGAGCGTTGCAATCTGCGATGCTCCCACTGCTATCAGACAGGCGGCAGGTCCGACGAGCTGGAGCTTTCCGAGATCAATGACGTTGTCAGCGAGGTCTCCGGCATGCTCCGGGCATGGACTGCGGAGTACGGCATCCCGTTTTCGCCCAGCTTCAATATCACGGGCGGCGAGCCGCTGCTGAGGCAGGACCTTTTTGCTGTTCTCGATGCTGTCCGCGCCAGCGGGTTCGATACATTCCTGCTTACCAACGGCACTCTCATCACCGCGGAAAAGGCGAAGCAGCTGGCCGCGTTGGCGGTAAAAGGCGTTCAGGTGAGTATCGAGGGGCCGGAGATGGTCCACGATTCCATCCGCGGCAAAGGCAGCTTCGCCGCGTCGCTGAAAGGGATACGGCATCTTCTGGATGCCGGGCTGCCGGTCACCATCAACGCCACCTTATCAGAGATCAATGCGGCCCGTTTCCCCGATATGGTGGAGCTTGCCGTTTCCCTCGGCGTGCAGCGGCTGGGGTTTTCGCGGCTCGTGCCTTCAGGCCGCGGAAGGG
>JAKAGF010000090.1 GCA_021825805.1 Nitrospirota bacterium | reverse complement strand
GCTGTAGAGCCGGCAAAGATAACCCTTGAGGATATACATTTCGATTTCGACAAGGCGACCCTTACGAAGGTGGCCGTAGGCATCCTCGAGAGGGACATAAGGACACTGAAGGAAAATCCCGGCATCCATGTCCAGATCGAGGGGCACACCTGCGCCCATGGCGCCGATGCCTATAATATGGCGCTGGGAGAAAGAAGGGCGAATGCGGTCAAGGAGTACCTGATAAAGCAGGGCATCGCTTCCGACCGGATGACGACGATCAGCTACGGCAAGACAAGACTCGCGATGCCCGAGGTCCCGACGCCGAAGAACAAGGAGTCAAAGGAGGCGAAGACAAACAGGCGTGTTCACTTCGAGATGATCGTGAAATAGGAGGACAGACCAAGTTCCGCGAAACACGTTTCCTGAAGGGGAAGGCGACAGTCTTCCCCTTTCTATCCACAGGCTTTCCTTTATCCGGATATAGAGCCCTCCGAAGGATGCCCTTTGGCTCTTCTATAAGAGGAGGGGAGACCCTGGCATACTCAGACTTTATTGTCCGTAAACAGGTACAATTGCTATACCCGTTACGGATAACCGCGTGCATAAGGAGGGACTATGAAAGTGAAAATATTTACTAACCGGGGAGATGCAGCGAAACTGGAAGAAGAGATCAACCAGTGGCTCAGCGATAAGAACATCAGCATATCGTATTCGCATATCAAGCAGAACTATATCTATGACGGCAAAGACAACATGTCCTGCACCCTGATTTCCGTCTGGTATGAGCCCAGCTTCGAGAAGTAAAAGGCCTGCCGGGCTTAACGGCCTTCGGGTCAGGGGAAAGGTCGTGTGGTACAACAATCTGCTGTTTGCTACACAGCCATTTACATCAACATTATATCTGCTACAATTAGCCTGAGGAGAAGCGGATGTCCTGATGAAGATCGAAAAGGAGGAGACAGCGGTCCCGGGCTACCGGATGATCGGGAACTGCCATATCAAGGTCCCAGGGCCCTGCTGTCTTGTCCTCTTCGGAGCATCCGGCGATCTCACGCAGCGTAAGATACTTCCTTCACTCTACAGCCTCTATCGCAACGGCCTGCTGCCCCCGGAATTCTTCATCCTCGGCACGGCAAGGACTCCTCTGACAGACCGGCAGTTCCGCGCCTCGATGAAGGAAGCGGTTGTCAGGGCATTCCCCGGGGCCATTGACGAGGGTCTGTGGGAGCAGCTGGCGGAGAGGCTCTATTATGAGCAGATGGATTACGACAATCCCTCTTCCTTTGTTGCGCTGAAGGAACGGGTAGCTTCCCTTGAGGCGCGTCATCGCTCCGCGGGAAACCGCATCCTGTATCTGGCGATCCCGCCTGATGCCTATGAGACGGTTATCGCCAACCTCGGAGCAGCCGGTCTTTCCCGCGAGGATGCAGGCTATGCCCGCATTGTGGTCGAAAAGCCGATCGGACGCGATCTTGTCTCCGCGAAAAAGCTGAACAAGGCGCTGCGGAGTTCCTTCCTCGAAAAACAGGTCTACCGGATGGACCATTACCTTGCCAAGGAGACGGTCCAGAATGTCCTGATGTTCCGTTTCGCAAACAGCATTTTCGAACCCCTCTGGAACCGGCGGTATGTTGAGCACGTTCAGATCACCGCAGCCGAGACGGTCGGCGTCGAACACCGGGCAGGCTATTACGAGAGGGCCGGCGTGATCAGGGACATGTTCCAGAACCACCTGTTTCAACTCCTCGCCCTGACCGCCATGGAACCGCCTGCGGCATTTGAGTCTGACTGCGTCAGGGACGAAAAGTCGAAGGTCTTCCGTTCCATGCGGCCATTTGCACCGGATACCCTTGAGACGACAGTCGCGCTCGGACAATACGGCAGCGGAAACATCGAGGGAAGCCCTGTTGCCGGTTACCGCGATGAGCCGGGGATTTCTCCAGATTCCGCGGTCCCCACTTATGCCGCGATGAAGGTCTATATAGACAACTGGAGATGGCACGGCGTCCCCTTTTATCTCAGGTCAGGCAAAAGGCTCGCAGTCAGAAAGGGCGAGATCTCGGTCCACTTCAGACCCGTGCCCCATCTGCTGTTCATGCCGCATATCACCGAGGCGATCAATCCCAATACGCTGCTGCTGAGGATCCAGCCTGATGAAGGCGTCAGCATCTTCTTCCAGGCAAAGAGGCAGGGCTCGCGTGTCTGCCTCGACCCTGTTGAAATGAACTTCACGTATCAGAAGACAGGCTCCATAGACGCTTACGAGAGGATACTGCTGGACTGCATGGAGGGAGATCAGATGCTGTTTGTTCGGGAGGACGCGGTGGAGACAACATGGTCGCTGCTGACGCCGTTGCTTGAGCGCATCGAGCAGCGGGCCGATCCCCGCTCGTTCCCCAATTATGCCGCCGGATCGTCCGGTCCTGCGACGGCCGATATGCTCATAAACCGCGACAGCCGTCAATGGCGGACTCTTTAGGAGTACACCTGATGTCGAGGGAAGAGATGCTGAGAGCAGTCTTCTTCACAAAGGCGACTAAAACCTGGGAGCGGTTGTCTTCAGGTCCTGTCGCGAAGGGCGGCTATCGCCTCCTCCATGTCAGCGGGTGGTTTGGAACTGAATTCCATGTACCTGCCGGTTGCGGGATGCACAAAACCCAATACCTCGGCGTGGAGCATCTGGCGGGAAAAACGGACCTTTCCTGTTCCGAGCTCCACAGTCATCTTTCTGCCATAGGTCTCATCCCCGAGTACGGGGTGGCCGATAGAGGCGAAGTGTACCCGTATCTGGTGGGTGCGGCCGGTGCCGAGCACAGCCTCAACCAGAGTGGCGGAGGGGTATCTTTCCAGCGCCCGCCACGTGGTGACCGCCTCCTTCCCCTGTCTCGTTTTTGTAGACATCTTCTTCCTGTCGGATGCTGATCTGCCGATCATGGATGATATCTTTCCTGTCTCCGCCTTGAGCGAGCCGTAGACCAGGGCCTGGTATTTTCTCGTGATCGTCCTCTTTCTGAACTGCTCCACCAGATTATAGTAGGCGCTGTCATCAAGGGCCACCACCATCACTCCCGAGGTGTCCTTGTCAAGCCTGTGGACGACGCCCGGCCGGAGAGGGGCGCCGGCTGAGGCCATTTTGGGAGCGCGCCGCGCTATGGCATTCATGAGCGTGCCGTCCCGGTGCCCTGCCGCCGGATGCACCACGAGGCCGGGGGGTTTGTTGACCACGATGAGGAACTCGTCCTGGTGCATTACCTCGATCCGGATGTCTTCGGGAGTGAGCACGCCGGTCTGCTCGGGAGATGAGATGGCGATGGCGTCGTTATGCTGTGCCCGATAATTCCGTCTTACCTCAGAGCCGTTGACACGGACAAGGCCCTCTTCGATCAGCCGCTGGATCCTGGAACGGGTGAGGCCGGAGAGTTCGGATGCCACAACATCAATCCTCATGCCCGCCTTTTCCGGCGGAACGAGGAGCTCAGTCTGATTCATTGCCGTCCATCATTCCCGCGGTTCCTTTTCCGAGCCTTCTGTTCGTACATCAGATGGTCGGACTGGACCATCAGTTCATCAAGGGAGTACGGGCATTGGGGCCGGCAGTGGGCTATGCCGTGGCTCAGAGAGAGGTGGTATTTCCTGTCCTTTCCGGCGTTGCGGATTCTGAGGTTTTCATCGAGCCGTTCCATAAGAGTTGCAGTATCCGCGCCGGAGTTTTCCACGAGCATAACCACAAACTCATCCCCGCCGATGCGCGCGATGATGTCAGCGTCCCGGAAGGTCTGCCTGAGGATGTCGGCGATCTCGGACAGCGCCCTGTCTCCCTCCTTGTGACCGAAGGTGTCATTGATCAGCTTCAGGCCGTCGAGGTCCGCCGAGATGAAGAGCATGCCCCTTTTGAGGCGATTCGCGAGCTTCAGCTGCTGCGCGGCAAGGGCCATAAATCCCCTGCGATTGTAAAGACCGGTCAGGTCGTCCGTCAGGGAGAGCGTGCGAAGCCGTTCTTCCATAAGTTTGAGCTGCGTGATGTGCTTTGATACGATGGTTATCGCCAGTATCCTTCCCTGAGCGTCCCTTACCGGGCTCAGGGTCCTGAGGAAACAGCCCTGGTCTCTGTGGCTCACATGCTCATAGTGCACGGATTTGCCCGTCTTGAATACCTTGTCCACTTTCCTGATGAATTCGCGCGTTTCCTGCTGCGAGTGAAAATCGCCGTAGGGCCTGCCGAGCGCATGTTCCTCGGAGAGCCCCATCCTGCCGAGGTGTTTCGTGTTGATGAAGAGGTACCTGTACCTGCTGTCAACGAGGTAGATGGAGTCGTCTGTTGACTCGACGAGCGCGCGGTACTTCTCTTCGCTGCTGGTGAGCGCATCTTCGGTCTGTTTTTGTTCGGTCATGTTCTTCTGACGCTCTATCTCGAAGCCGATGCGCTGGGCGAAGATCTGCAGGAGGTCCCTGTCCTCGCCCGAGAATTCATGCGGTGTATTATCCAGGAGGCAGGTAACGGCTACCACCTTGCCTGAACTGTCAAGGGCGGGGAAACCGCAATAGGAAAAGGCCTGATGCTTTTTCAAGAAGGCAGCCTTTGGAAATCTTTCGGCAACATAATCGTAGACCCTGAAGTCTTTTGATTTTTCGACTGTTGCGCAGGGAGTCACGTCGAGCGGGCATTTCCCGGCGTTTGCAACGATTTTCCCCTTGACGTACACACTGAGGAAATAGAGTTCGCTGCCCCTGATCTCCGACAGGCAGACCACGGGGACGGAAAGCAGGTCAGCTATCATCCCGGCGATCCTGTTGAAGACGTTCATGGGGTCGCCCGAGAGGGTCATGCTGAGTTCGGCCAGCTTCCGCAGCCTCCTGTTGAGCGCGTCTGACCTCTTCTTTGCCTCAGCTCGTTCCTTTTTCAGGGATTCAAGCCGCGTGATGCGCGCCTGGGCACTGGCGAGTCTTTTTTCGAGTTGGTCCCTTGTTTTTGCAGCCGGCTTTTTCACCTTAGTAGACCCCGGAATACATAACTGTTCATAGCATATGAATAAAGTATAGCAGAATTCATCCGGCAGGAACGCCGGGAGAAGAAATAAGGATCATCGCCAAAAGACGATCAAAATTGGTGGAGGCGGCGGGAATCGAACCCGCGTCCGAAGGCACTACTCTCATGCTTCTACATGTGTAGGCTGTCTACTTCTGTCTCGGACTCCGGACCGCCGTCAGCCAGGCATCCCGGAATCCCATCTCCCTTAGTCTCGTCTCAGGGCCGGGAGCGCACCCTTTGACCAGCCTGCTGATTGACGCCTTCCCCGGGCCACAGGCGGTCCCGAAGGGGCGCGCTGCTTAGTTAAGCAGCGAGTGCCAGTTCGTTGTTGGCGTTTGTGTTTGTTTCCATCTTTTTACGTGGTGATGGAGCCACGACATGCCGCATGAGCCTCATAACCCCCGTCGAGCCCATTCGCCCCCTTTCCAATTATATTCTACCATATATGAGGGCCCCAGGATCAGCGCGCATTGAGGCTACCGGCTCTTCATCGCCCGCTCGATCTCCCGGTCAGCCTCACGCTTTTTGATGGACTCCCGTTTTTCATACATCTTCTTGCCTTTGGCAAGGCCGATCTCGACCTTTACCCGCGAGTCCTTGAAGTAGAGCTTCAGGGGGATGAGCGAGTAGCCCTTCTGGGCCATCCTGGCCTGGAGTCTGACTATTTCCCTGCCGTGCAGGAGTAGCTTTCTCGTCCGCAGAGGATCGTGGTTCATGATGTTCCCGTGGCTGTATGGGCTGATATGGCAGTTGAAGAGGTACGCCTCTGATTCCTTGATGATGACGTAGCTGTCCTTCAGGTTGGCCTTTCCGTCTCTCAGAGATTTCACTTCAGTTCCCATCAGAACGATACCCGCCTCTACGGTCTCTTCAATGGAATAATCGTGAAATGCCTTCCTGTTCTGGGCGACTATTTTCATGGTGCATTTTACCATATCAGCAGCCGGCCGCGACTGCCCGGCCGGCGAACACGTATAATAATAGACAGATGATAAGCCAGAGGATGATCGAAAAAGCGGACCAACTCCTTGCAAAGGAGAAAGGGACGATCTATAAGGACCCCGGCGGCAAGATCAGCATCGCCCTTGTCTATCCCAACACGTATTCCGTGGGCATGTCTAACCTTGGTTTCCAGGGCATCTACGGCCTTCTCAACAGCTTTGGCGACATTGTGTGCGAAAGGGTTTTTCTCCCCGACGAAACAGACCTTGAGGAACAGGAACAGAAGGGATTCGAGCCCTTTACCCT
Organism: Nitrospirota bacterium; assembly: GCA_021825805.1. Classification (GTDB taxonomy): domain Bacteria; phylum Nitrospirota; class Thermodesulfovibrionia; order Thermodesulfovibrionales; family UBA6898; genus JAKAGF01. Next base: position 5,063 of record JAKAGF010000090.1, on the reverse strand, counting down.
CGAATCCAGACGGACGCTTGCCCGGTTCGATATCATCGCCTTTTCGGTCTCCTTTGAAAACGACTATCCCCATATCCTGAAGATTCTGAGGCTTGCCCGCATCCCCGCCAGGTCGGCCGACAGGGGTGAAGGCTATCCGCTTGTCATCATGGGCGGTGTCTGCGCTTTTTACAACCCGGAGCCACTGGCCGACTTTTTTGATGTCTGTTTTATCGGCGAGGCGGAGGAGATGCTGCCCCGGTTCCTTGATATATGCAGAAGCGCACGGACAAGGGCTGAGCTTTTTCAAAAGGCATCCGGGATCGAAGGGCTGTACGTGCCCCGGTTTTATGAAGTCGCCTATGACGCCGGCGCCGGTCGGATCACCCGCAGGACCGCAACCGGAGGTGTATCGGAGGTGATCAGGAAGCAGACGGCGGCGGACATCTCCTCATCGGTCATAAAGCCGGTGATCATGACGCCAGAGGCCGAGTTCTCGGATATGTACCTCCTTGAGACGATGCGCGGCTGTGTCTGGTCGTGCAGGTTCTGCGTTGCAGGCCATATCTACAGGCCGGCGAGGAGAAAGAGCCTTGATGCGCTGAAGGGAGAGATCGCCGGAGCGCTTCAGGGGGCGGGCAGGGTGGGTCTCATCGGCCCGTCGCTGTCGGATTACCCCCACGTGGAGGAAGTGCTGGCGATCGAGGGCGTGGATTTCTCGATAACGTCTCTCCGGGCAAGCCCGAGGACAGGCCGTATTGTGGGTCTCATGCAGGGGCACAAGAGCGTCTCCATAGCCCCTGAGGCAGGCACAGAGCGTCTTCGGCGGGTCATCAACAAGAAGATCACCGAAGACGACATCCTCGAAACATCGAGGATGATCCTGACGGGCGGCATCGAGACGCTGAGGCTGTATTTCATGGTCGGCCTGCCGACCGAAACAAGGGATGACATTACCGGTATTGTGGACCTGGTGAAAAAGATCAGGGAACTCTCCAGAAAGGGTTTTCTCACCCTGAGCCTCAGCACCTTTGTGCCCAAACCCTTTACGCCTTTTCAGTGGCACCCCATGGAATCAGCCAGGGAGGTGAAGGAAAGGCTCAGGATGGTCAAGAAAGGTCTGAGTCAGGTGAAGGGCGTGCGGGTCTTTCACGACGTGCCGAAATATGCCTACATCCAGGGACTGCTCGCACTGGGAGACAGGCGCGTCTCTGCCGTAGTCGAGGAATTAGCATACGGCAGCGCCCCGTCCGGGTGGGCGTCATCGATGCCCGACAGGGACTTCTACATCTTCAGGGCAAAGGGCTATGATGAGATTCTCCCCTGGGATTTCATCGACGCGGGTGTACCGAAGGAAAAACTATGGCAGGAATATGCGGAGGCCATGGGCATATGAATCTCCTCCTCTGTTCATTTGAATTTTGTGTCAATAGATACTACTATATCCCAGTTCCGGAAATAAGACGTTGAGCTGCATCAGATTAGCCGTATGCCGTTTGAGAACATAAAGGATATCTATAAAAGGATGGCCCACGCTGCCATGAGGTCGGGGAGGGAGCCCCAGGACGTAAGACTCATAGCGGTCACCAAGGAGGTCGGGCCGGACCTGATCCATCAGGCTGTGCATATAGGTCTCAGGGAGTTCGGCGAAAGCCGGGTTCAGGCTGCCAAGGAAAAGATTCCTGAGGTGAGATCTCTCGATCCGCGCGCGAGTATCGTCTGGCACCTTATCGGACACCTCCAGACGAACAAGGCAAAGGCGGCTGTCGAACTCTTTGACATTATCCACTCGGTTGACTCGCTCGACCTTGCCGGGAGCCTGAACCGGCATGCTGAGACAGCAGGAAAGGTGCAGAGAATTCTCCTTCAGGTAAAACTTTCAATCGAGGAAAGTAAGTATGGTATAACAAAGGAAAATATCTCCAGCGTTCTTAGGGAGGTTTCAGTCATGCAACACCTTCATCTGGAAGGTTTGATGACCATTCCTCCTTTTTTTGATGATCCTGAAAAGGCGAGGCCCTATTTCAGGGAGCTGAGGGATATCCGGGACAAGGCAGTCTCGCAGGGGCATGAACTGAAGGAGCTTTCCATGGGCATGTCGAATGACTTTGATGTTGCTGTTGAGGAAGGCGCGACCATGGTCAGGATAGGGACCGCCATATTCGGCGAGAGGAGGAGGTAGGACTATGATCGGTTTTATCGGGGGCGGCAATATGGCTGAGGCATTGATCAAGGGGATGACCTCGCAGGGCATGAAGGATATATTCGTCTCTGAACCGAGGGAGGAGCGGCGGAAAGAACTCGAACGTACATACGGAGTAAGGACCTCCGGGTCGAATCAGGAGGTTGCGGGCGCCGCCGATATCATCATCCTCGCTGTCAAGCCCCAGAACATGGAGGTCGTCCTTACGGAGATATCCGGCGATGTTACAGCCCAAAAGACGGTGGTCTCGATCGCGGCGGGCGTCACTATCTCCTATCTGGCCGCAAGGCTCAGGACTGAAAAGATCATCCGGGTGATGCCCAACACTCCCGCCCTTGTCCAGGAGGGGATGTCGGTCATGTCCCTCTGCGAATGTTTTTCGGGTGAAGAGCTCAACATGGTGCGCGGCATCCTCATGTCGATAGGCAGGGTGATGACCCTTCCGGAGAAGATGATGAACGCGGTGACAGCGGTATCGGGAAGCGGTCCCGCCTTTTTCGCGCTTTTTGTCGAGGCGATGATCGCGGCAGGAGAGAAACTGGGTCTCAATGCGGACCAGGCCCGTGAACTGGCTGTTCAGACCATGATCGGCACGGCGAGACTGCTTGAGACCGGCATGCCGCCGGAGAGGCTGAGGCAGATGGTCACGTCCCCCGGCGGAACGACCGAGGCGGGGCTGAAGGTCTTTGAAGAAAGAAATCTCAGGGGCATTGTCGATGATGTCCTCAGCGCGGCCTGCAGGCGGGCGGAAGAACTGGGGAGGAGGGAATAATGTTTGTCTTCGGTGATCTTGTGGTCGCAGTGGCCAGGATTCTCGATACGCTCCTGGAAATCTACAAATGGATCGTGATCATAACGGCCCTGATAAGCTGGGTGAATCCTGACCCTTACAATCCCATCGTGCGGTTCCTCTATTCCGTGACCGAGCCTGTCCTGAGGCCGGTCCGCCGGCTGATCGGCTACCGTCTCGGGCCTGTTGATATTTCTCCATTGGCGGTCATTCTTGTTATTATATTCCTGCAGTCTTTTGTGGTCAGGTCCCTGATAAAACTCGGCTTTGCTTTCGGAGGAGGATAGCATGAGAATCACGCCGCTTGATATCCAGCAGAAGCAGTTCCCCATGAAGTTCCGGGGGTTCGACGTCGAGGAGGTATACGCCTTTCTCGAGGTTGTGCGGGAGGAGATGGAGGAACTGCTCCGCGAGAACGCGTCCCTGCGGGAACAGGCGCAGAGGTCCGAGAACCACATAAAAGAATACAAGGACATGGAGACTACCCTCCGGGAGACCCTCATGACAGCCCAGCAGATGGTTGAAGACTACAAGGTCAACGCCCGCAAGGAGGCGGAACTTCTCCTGAAAGAGGCGGAACTCAGGTCTGACGGCATGATCAGGGAGGCGCAGGAAAAGGTGATAAAGATCCACGAGGACATTGTGGATTTGAAGGGCATCCGCCGCCATTTCAGGGAGGAGCTGAAGCGGCTCATCGACAGCCACATGCTCATGCTCGAAAACGACACGCTCAGAGAAGGCGAGAGAAGGGGCGAGCCGACGGAATGAGCGCTGAAGCGCGGTACAGGGCCCTCAAGGGGATGAAGGACATCCTTCCCCCGGACATACACCTCTGGCAGAAGATCGAGACCGCTGTCAGGGAAGTCTTTGGGGCATACGGGTTTCAGGAGATTCGCACGCCCGTTGCGGAAGCAACGGATATCTTCGTCAGAAGCATCGGCGAGACGACCGATATCGTCGAAAAGGAGATGTATACCTTCGAGGACAAGGCCGGAAGGAGCATCTCCCTGAGGCCCGAGGGCACAGCCTCAGTGGTGCGTTCTTTTGTCGAGAACCGCCTCTACAATCTCCCTTCGCCCCAGAAATTCTATTATGTCGGCCCCATGTTCCGGTATGAGCGGCCGCAGTCCGGAAGGTACCGACAGTTCTACCAGACCGGCGTTGAGGCCTTCGGCTCTCCTCACCCGGACATGGACGCGGAGGTGATAGCGATGCTGGGCCGTCTGCTGGGCAGCGTCGGTCTCCCCGAGCTTGTCTTCCAGGTGAACTCCATCGGCTGCGAGGCCTGCAGGCCGGGATATAAAGAGACACTGCTCACTTTTTTCGGCGACAGGCTGGAGGGACTCTGCGCGGACTGCAAGCGACGCTACAGCCAGAACCCGCTGAGAATACTGGACTGCAAGGTCCCGGGCTGCGTTGAGCTGCGGCAGGGCGCCCCGAGGATCACCGACCACCTCTGCGCGGACTGCGGGAGCCACTTTGAAGGTCTGCGGAGGCTTCTTGACCTTCTCGGACTGTCTTACGAGGTCAATCCCGACATGGTGCGGGGGCTCGATTACTACACGCGTACGACTTTCGAGGTTACCAGCGGTTCGCTGGGCGCCCAGAATGCCGTTGCAGCGGGGGGCAGATACGACAGGCTTGTCAGGGAATTCGGCGGTCCTGAAACGCCGGCGGTCGGATTTGCCATAGGCATGGAACGGATCGTTGAGCTGCTTCACCAGTCAGCAGGAGACGTTGTGCCTGCGCCTGACATCTTCATCGCCGCGATGGGCGGGGAGGCGGGGGAGCAGAGTTTTCTCATGGCCCAGCAGATCAGGGACAGGGGGCTTTGGGCTGAGCGGGGAGACCCTGCATCGTCGCTCAAGAGCCAGATGAGGCGTGCGGACAGGATCGCGGCGCGGCATGTCTTTATCATCGGCGAGGAGGAACTGCGGTCCGGCATCGTCAGGTGGAAGAGGCTGTCCGATTCCTCCCAGGGCGAGATGCCGTTGTCCGATGCGGCCGAGTCCGCTGTCAGGCTCCGCAGAAACAGTCTTTCCTCCTGATCTCTTAAGCTTCCGCTGATGTTTCTCCGTCAGCTCCCTTTAT
>JAKAGF010000250.1 GCA_021825805.1 Nitrospirota bacterium | reverse complement strand
TAGAATACGGACTTCATTATTCCTCCTCGAGAGTTCTTCTTTTTATACAATATTTCATCTCCATGCCGGATCATCACAGGACCGAAGGCTGGCTGACGATTGTCGGCGTTATAAGGATAAGGAGTTCCTGGATCGAGGGGCCGGTTATGGACCTCGTCTTAAACAACCACCCAAGCCCCGGTATTTTACTGAGAAGGGGGACTGCGTCGCTGCTCTCGGTCGATGTCTGCTGATATATTCCGCCCAGCACTAATGTCTCTCCGTTTTTCACCAGGGCCTGAGTGGTGAGGCTCTTGGTGTTGACGACAGCGCTCGCGCCTGCCGTGCCCGGCTGAAGGCTGTTGTCCGATGCGGTCACCTTAAGCTGCACATAGCCGTCAGGCGTGATCTTGGGCGTCACATTGAGGCTCAGGGTCGCGGACTGCTGCTGGCTCTGCGTGCCGGCCTGGCTCACGGTCGGGATAAAGAACGTCTGGCCCTGCTGGATGGTGGCTGCCTCATTGTCCATGGTCAAAAGCTTGGGATTGGACAGGGTCTTTGACTTGCCGATGGATTCAAGGGCCTGCAGTGAAAGATCGACCTTGACCGTGTTGGCGTGTCCGATGGTGAACGCTGCCGCGCCGCCGGGCGCGGTGACTGTTGAGCCGGCTGCCCCGGTCGGCGTGTTCACGGAGAAACTGCCGCTTAGCGTGTTGGGGAAACTCGGGGGGCTGAAATTGCCGCCCCACCGTATGCCGAGGGTCTGGCTGTAGTCGCTGCTGACAGACACGATCTTCGCCTCTATCATAACCTGCGGCTTGGCCACATCCATGATTTTTACCAGCTCTTTCATCTTCTCGATGCTCTTTTGGGTGTCCTTGATGATCAGGGTGTTCATGCGGCCGTCAGGGGTGATCGTCCCCCTGGGACTGAGCAGTTTTCCGCTGTTGATGGCAGCCTGGATTTCAGATGCTGAGGCGTAATTGATCCGAATGACCTCCTGGAACAGCTCCTCAGCCTTTTCCTGCGTCTCCCGCGCCTTGTTCTTCTCATCAAGTATCTTGGCAAAGGTGGCGGCCGGCGCGACCCAGAGGATATTTCCCTCTATCGACTTGCCGAGATTAAAGGTGTTGAGGATGATGTCAAGCGCCTGGTCCCAGGGCACATTCATGAGTTTGATCGTGATCTTGCCCTTGACAGCAGGGTCAAGGACCAGATTGTAGCCGTTGACATCAGCGAGGAGCCTGAAGATGGGACCGATTTCAGCGTCCTGAAAATCAAGCGATATCTTTCTGCCTTTGTACTTGCCTTCACCCTGCGCTGCCTCGGGGATGGAGGTGATCTCCTTTGTCTGTTCCCTTGGGGTCTCCTTCACAGCATCGCCGGAGGGACCGTTGACAGGTTCCTTTATCGCCGGAGGCGCTGCAGCCGCCCTCTGAGGGGGCGCTGCTGTTTTCGAAGGCATCCCGCTTTTCTTCAGTGCGATCTCGATGGCGTTTCCGACCGCCGCAACATCGAACTTCGTCTTTTCCTTAAGATCTAAGACGATCCGCACCTTGTTCTTATGTTTCCCCGCCCGGATTCCCTTCAGCGGAGAGATGACCGCTACCGGAACGGATCCGGTCATGCTGACTTCAGGAACATCTATGACAATGCGGCCGTCGACCGGAAATACATTAGGCATAAGAACGCCGTTGCCCGAGATGAGGACCTTCACACCTTCGTCTGTTTTTTGAAGCTCGATCCCGCTGATCTCGGTCGCTCGCTGCACGGGGGTGGATTGCTCGCGGACAGGTTCGGCGGCAACACCTGACTCCACTGCCTTTGCAGGGGCTGGATTGTCGGCAGACACCTTGACAACAGCGGTATCCGCAGCTTTCGAGGCCTCAGCCGCTTCATTCATGGAAGAAGCAGCCACCGGCTCAGCAGCCTTTATCGCCAGGGTGAGGGTATTGTCTCTGTACATGGGGACCACAGTCGCCGGGCTCTGAAGAGTAATCTCAAGCCTTGCCATCATCTTGGGTGAATCGATCTGCTGGGGGGTAATGTCGGTAATACCGGCCTTGTCCGATACAATCCTGCCGCTGAAAGACCCTATCTTCATATCCGGGATGTCAACAGTCACCTTGTACGGATCGCCCGCCTTGTACAGGGTATAGATAAACTGCTTGCCGGCGGTGACGGTTATGGCATTGTCGCTGACCTGAATGTCAGTGATGACAGCCGCGGCGTCTGTCTCTGCGGTCTCCTTGACCCGCGGCCCGGATGCGCACCCCAGGGCTATTGCCATGATGATCAGTGCGAGGAATAATTGTATCGGAATATGTTTTTTCATTCTACCCCCTCCTTGCGGAGTTTCAATGATGTATCTTTTGTCTTGAGCTGACCTCTGTAATCCTTCACCTGCTCTCTGATAAGCACCGAATCCTTCGTGATCTCCACAACCTTTCCTCCGTACAGACCCAGGGTCATGCCCCTCTTGATGGTATAGGACTTGTTGTCCGGCAGGGTGATGAGCGCATAGTACTCCTTCTGGTCCCAGACAATGGCGGAAAGCCCGACCTCATCAACATCAAAATTCTCGATAGGCCTTTTCCCTGGCGAGCGCTTTGGCTTTGCCTTCGCCACATCAACGAGGGACTGGAAGGGGTCCCGCCGTCCCTTGGCATCATAATCATACGCCAGCTTTTCGATCTTCTCCTCCTGCGGCGCCTGTGCCTGAGGAGCAGCCGTCTTGGGCGG
>JAKAGF010000089.1 GCA_021825805.1 Nitrospirota bacterium | reverse complement strand
CCTCGATGTCCTTGATCGCGGCGATGACCCTTTCGATGCCGCTGACGACCGAGAACGTTGCCGGTGTCGGGAACCGAGCTTTGTTGAGCCATGCAATGAGTTCTTCCTGCGCGCGAAAGGTTATGCCCTTTACCGCCCCGATGCCGTAGCAGGCGAGGTATAGTCTTCTGGATGCCGTGATCGCCGGATCAAGCTGCCGCACCGATCCAGCGGCAGCGTTGCGCGGGTTGGCAAAAGGCTGCTCTCCAGCCTCTGTCCGCTGTTTGTTGAGCCTATCAAAATCATCCAGGTCTATGTATACTTCACCCCTGGCGTCAATCTCCTCGGGGACACGGGTTCCCTCGATTTTCAGTGGGACGGCCTTTATCGTCCGTATGTTGTGCGTAACATCCTCTCCTTCGGCGCCGTCGCCCCGCGTTGAGGCGCGGAAGAGGAGTCCCTTGCGGTAGGTGAGTTCCATGGCGAGGCCGTCGTATTTCGGTTCGACCGTGTATTCTATGTCGTCGTCCGAGCCGAGGAGTTTCTTCACCCGCTTGTCGAACTCGCGCAGCTCGTCGAATGAAAAGGCGTTATCAAGGGAGAGCATCGGCTCGGTATGCCGGACCTTCTCGAATTTATCTAAGGGGGCGGCCCCTACCCTCTGAGTGGGGGAGTCAGGAAGGATGTGGTTGTATTTCTCTTCCAGTTCCTTCAGGCGGCGGTACATCCGGTCATATTCGGCATCGGATATGACCGGCTCGTCGAGGACGTAATAGAGATAGCTGTGGTGGTTCAGCTCCTTGACGAGCTTCTCCATCTCTTTCTTGATATCCTGCGGGATATTATCGGTCATGAATGATTAACCTATTAATATATAAGTTATTTCCCCAAGCGTGTCTTTCAAGCATATCTGGCTTCATGAATTCTGCAAAATACACTTGACACTTGTAAAGTAATGATGTTTACTAAAACTAATCCAGCTTGCTGGAGGTGGATGGTCCGAATGGGCCAGTGTGATAAGCCGGTGAAAGTCGGCTTTTTCATTTTAATTGCGCTCAAGCCGCTTCGCCAGCACAGAAGAATAATGCCGGACAGTGACCCTTCCAGTCTTTCCCTGTTCTTGCCATTTCCTTCGATCCGTTTTTCAAGAGCAGATGTATCAACAATAGGGGCTCCGTCTTTCTTGTGGAGAGGATTTGGTCAACCGAGGAAATAAAAAGTCCGCTGATTCATATTTTATAAACTTCTTTGCGATGCCTGACGGCATAAATGGTAATAATCCGAGATGAACTCTCAAAGGAATATATTATTCTCCAGTCGCCGGCTCGGAGTTTATATTTACCCTTAAATTTCCCCTTGAGCGGAACGGGGACAATATTTTCTATGCTTTGAGAAATCCGGTCTATTTTGTTTACGATGAGTTGAGCAACTGATTTATCCAGACGCAATATGTCTTCTTCTGCCTGATGCGTAAACTCAACTCTAAAGTGCATTTCAGTTCAGTCCGAGTTTCTTTTTTACATCCTCAAAAGGTATTCTTTCTCTGGACGCAATTGAAAATTCAAGGGCTTGAACAAAATCTTCTCTTAACTCAAGCCCGATGTCCGGGTCAATGAGTTCTCTGAACTTTTCTTCAATTATTTTGCCTATCAATTCTTTAAGCTCATCTGTCGTTAAATCAGCCACCTTCATGATAGCACCTCCTTTGGGACTGAATGGTTTTATTATATAACAGGTCGTCCTATTTTCATCTTTTCCCCGCCATATCCGCCAAAAAGCCAGCCACTCCCAACCGCCCCTTGTCATAAGAGGAGTAACACGCCTCTCCAGCTGCCACCCCTAACAAGGAGGAATTGGGGGGATTGGTTTTTGTCTTTTGGCTTTCACTCAGCCTCTCTCCTGAACACCACTGGTGATAGTCTTGATTTTCTCCTCAATCGAATCCCAGTTTTTGCCTTTGATCATCAGAAACCGGCAGCGTCCTTCCGATAGTTCTTCCCACAATCCGCCGATGAGTCGATCATCCTCGGCATCTCCCCAGCGGTCGGCCCCCTTGTATTCGACTGCGAGGATCACCCCGTTCGGCAGCGTGCAGAGAAAATCAGGATAAAAACGGCCGTCAGCTTTCTGCAGGAAGAACGAGCATCCTTCCTTTCTCACCAAATTGCGAACCCAATAACTGATGCGGCCCTGTTGTGCCAGCTTATCTAACTCAACCGCACATTCATATTCTTCTTTGCTGTCAAAATCACCGATACGGCCATAATAGTGTTTGCGGAAATCGAAATAGCCGAAACGTCTGTCGTAATCCCGTGACGGGGCATACGCCTGCGGATGAAACTCGAAGGTGTAGCTGTCATTCACCGCGATACGCGATTCCCGGCCCTCTCCAAAGAAAGTTTGCTGATAGGCCTTTTTGACAGCGTCTGCCCTCAATTCTTTCATGCGGCCGGCGATCAGATTCCTGATCAAAAACTTCTGCAGATTGGCGCGGCCGAGGTCGCAGCCGGGTTTGCCAAGAAAGTCCTGCAGCCAGCCCGCGACAAAGGCCCTCTTGCTCTCATGAGTTACCGATTGCTCGGGCAGATTGAGGCAGAGCCACTTAGCCAATTTCACCTTATCCCAGTTTTCCGGTGTATAGGCGAATCCAAGATCACGTTGCAGTTCGGGAAGAAAGCGATGGACTACCCTTCCGGATGTTTCGTCCACATCAATTTCCCCGCCCTCGGCAACCTTCATAGCTGCTCCAAGGGTCGTCAAGTCAAAGTCCGTAAGTCTTGCATCATACAGAGAAAGGTCCCACGGATAATCCAGCGCCTCGGGGTCATCGAACAGCGCAAGTTCGCCCTGCACCCTTAAGGCAAGCTGTGGAATAATGAATCGCTCGCCAATTTCGGAGGGTGTCTGGAAAAACTCTATTGCCGTGGTTCGACTGGTCTCCGCGGCCTCTTCAATTGCACGACGTGAGTCTTCGCCTGCGACAGTCTGTTTAAGCTCTACCGTCTCATCGACAGTCAAGGGTTTGGAGATGGTAAGCGTCTTCTCCTTTTCATCCCACGTCACCTTCTCGCGGATATGCTTTGCAATGCTCTTGAGATTCGGCTTTTCCGGAAGCGGAACCGCAACCGGCCTAACTACAATGCGGCCCGGATGCCCTTCAAGGTCCAGACGCCCCTGTTCGGCCTTTGCTGCTGCCACAAACTCGGCAACCTCCTTCTTCTCAAAGCCCGCGCCCTGAACAAGGCTGTCCCGCAATGCCCCCGCAGTCTCCGCAAAATTCCTCGATACGACAAAGGCGTATGATTGATTAAGCGCATGGGCCTCACGCCGCCGCGCCTCAGGCTGCCGCAGCACGCGACCCAGCAGTTGTTCGACTGCCGTAGCCGAATGCAAAGATGCCATGCTCACCAGTATGTATGCGAAAGGACAATCCCATCCCTCGGCCAGCGCTTTTTGGGTAATCACGTATTTCACCGGACAGGCGTCATCTGCTATGCCGCGCCGGAAGTCCTTATCGATTTTTTCGAGTCCCTTCTCGTCTCCTGTGGCAACGACAAGCTCCGCTGCCGGAATGCGATGATTATCTATAAGCTCCTGCCTTACCCTGTCAAAATCGAGAGTTTCGATGCCGTGACGCCGCGGCTCAGACTGGATCAACACAATCGGCCGCAGATAGGCTCTTCCCATGCGCCGTTCCTCATCCGCAAGTTTATGGAGTTCATCGCGCCGGGCGATGGCGTCGGCCAGGCATTGCTGCCAGTTGGGCTCTGTTTCCAGCACAATCGGCAGTTTGATCATCTCCTCGGCCTTCAACTCAGCTGCATAGACGCTGTGCAGAACGTTGCTTGGGGTCTTTTCGGTATCAGGCGTCGCGGTCAGTTCCATGATGCCGGCCGGCCGGAAACGGGCCAGCGTGTCAAAGGCAAGCTCAGTGCGACTGTTATGCGCCTCATCGACGACCACAAAGGGCCGCCGGAGGCGAAGCACGTTGGCAAGAGAGTATGGAATAATGTCTCCGTCACGCAGCAATGTGTCACGCTGTATCGGCGAGAGATTATCGAAATGGTGCATCAGAGCGCCGCTGGACTCGTAGACCTTACGGCTCTCCTCATCTTCAACCTGAAAGGCCTGACGTGTTGCAACTATAACCACAGTCGATGTGTCCATCGTGGCCCGCGTGATATTTTTCGCTTCTTCAAGGTCAAGGACTGTAACCGCCCCTGCCTCCCGGAGGGCAGCCGCGTAAGGATGATTACGGTCGCGCAGGGCCTTCAATGTCTGTTCCCGAATGGGCTTGGATGGAGTGAGCCAAAGGATTACGCTATGCTCGTTGCGCAGCAGGTGCGTATTAATCAATGCCACACTCTTGGCTGCAAGCCATGTCTTGCCACCGCCGGTGGGAACACGCAGGCAGAAATAGGGCATATCCTTCTCGAAGCCCTCAAGCGATCTATAAGAAAGGCCTTGCCCCCACAGGCGTTCCGTCACCGCATTGAAAGCAACGGACGGGCTCGGCAGTTCATGGCAAGCCCGGAAGTAGGTCTCGATGTTTTCGAGGACCTGCCTCTGATATGTCTTCGGTAGAAAGGTCAGCATAATTTATATGTCCAGTGCATACGGCGTCTGTTTGAACGTAATGCCCTCACGAGCCAAGCGGGATGCGCCGAGGCGGCATGCAGCGGCATACATTACCTTTGGGCCGTCAAAGCGCGGCAGAGATTCATACACCGGCTCGGTCAGCACATTGCCGCCGGCTACCGACCTGTCTTTCAGAATGCCGTTATAAAGCAGATAGACAGCGCGTCCTTCATGAACGCCGATAACAGGAGAATCTGCCTCACCGGAAAATCCGGTTCCTGTCTCAACAAACCAGACAAACTCAGCCAGTTGTGTAAAAGTCACGTCAGCACGAACCTGTCCGTCCGGTGTAAAGAGCGGTTCAGCAGAAAGTTCGCAGAACTGAAACCCGCCGCCTAAACTTTCGACGTCCTCGCCTTTTATTCTCTTGTACCCTTCCGCCGCGCGTCGCACGCGTTCAGCAGTAACCTCATGTGCAATCTTCTGGTCCATCTCGACAAGGATGAAACGACGCGGCTGTTGGTCCTTTGCAGCGCGATTAAGTTTCAACGCCGCATGTCCAGTTGTTCCCGATCCTGCGAATGAGTCAAGGATGAGATCGCCGGGATTAGTTGCGATTTGTAGTAAACGCTCCAGAAGACGCGTGGGCTTCGGCGTGTCAAATGCTGTCTGAGTATCAAACAACCCTTGAATTTCCTTCCGCGCTTCATCGGTGTGCCCGACTTCTTCATGTGGCCACCAAGTCCACGGAACAAAACCACTTACCTCGTCGAGATAACGAATGATGCTGGGCTGGGCTTTCCCATCCTTCCCAAAATATATGCGGCCTTCATCCAATAATTTCTTAAACTCTGGTTCGATAAGCGACCAGCAGCGACCTTCAGGCGGGCGATGCACTACACCAGCGGGGGTGGTGATTGCATACATCTGATTGGGCCGCCACCCCTGTGCCGTCATCGGTATGCCGCGCCATCGCCCTTTTGGATCATCGTTTAAATTCTTATATATCTTCGCTTGTGTCTCTGTAAGAGGCACCCGGTTTCTTGTCTCTTTAAATCGCTCTGGCTCCATGGCATAGACAAGTAAGTATTCATGAACATCGCCAATTGCTTCTCTGTTTTCTCGCGAATAACGTTTTTGCCAGACATTGCAGGCAACGAATCGGTTATGTCCGAAAATCTCATCCATCAACCCACGGAGCAATGCGATTTCTGAATCATCCATGGAAATCCAAATTGACCCGTCTGGACTGAGAAGACGTTTCAGCAGCACCAGCCTCGGATACATCATGCAAAGCCACCGGTCATGGCGATCAAGGGTCTCGCCCTCTTTACCGACAACCTGCCCCAGCCACTTCCGAATCTCCGGGCTGTTGACATTGTCGTTGTACACCCAGTTTTCATTGCCGGTATTATACGGAGGGTCAATATAGATGCACTTCACCTGCCCTGCATAGCGCGGCAGTAGCGCCTTGAGCGCGTGGAGGTTATCGCCCTGGACAATGAGGTTCCCACTTTCGGAGTCTCCGCACGAAAGTTCAGGCACTGGCTCAAGCAGCCGATACGGAACATCCTTGTGGTGCTTGACGACCGCTTCTTTTCCAATCCAGTTCAGTGTCGGCATTAAGGAATTATGTCCCCTGTAATCCTATAAACTTCTTTGAGATGATATAGAAAATAGCGTTCATCTCCTGTTCAAATAGTCTCTGATAATTTGCAGGATCTATGAAAATATCATCCCATATCAAATTATGGCCGGACGCGTTCCTCAGCTTTGATGTCGTATTGAACGCTGATTGCAGCGAACTATCATCGCCCATGTCATCAATGATCTTACGAAGACTATTAGCATATGTATCGACTTCGACAGGAAAATCCTTCTTTAAGTCTTCATCGTCGAATAATTTTTTCAAAGTTCTGGAGTCCGGCTTACTGTCTGTGCGCGGATATACAACCTTTAGCAAGGATTCGAAGATCAGCCCCCCTTTAAACAGATGCAGCAGGTGTGGCTCCATGGAGCCGCCATGCCCGCTTCGCAAAAGAAGTTCGTTGTACCGCTCCTCATATTCGAGAAGAAAGGTATAAAAGGCAGTTATTAGACTGCTCTTCCTGTCTATGATCACCTTTACGAACTTATCGATGACATCGCCCATGGTAATAGGCAGTATCTGCGGGATGGAACTAAAGCGGTTTATCTGTCTGCAGAGGGCTTCTCGCGTCAGTTCGATAGTTCTTGCCATAACACTTGTCGGCGGTGTTTCCAGAAAAAAGAAATCGCTCGCCGGCATGCTCTTCCAATTCTCACCGAAATTACCCTTGTCCTCCGCCACAGCGGCGTTCATGTAATACATTGCCTGTTCGTAGTTTCTCATGTCATATGCTAACCAAGACATAAAGAAAAACTCCGTACCCTTGTGAAGCTGTCTGTATCTTGACGGATCGTCACTTTGGAGCGCCTTCAGTAATGTTTCATAGTCAGAAAATCTCTCATAGGGCATTTCCTTCGCGACAGGATTATTCCCCGGAACAATATCCTCAAATATACTGAGGGCCGACTCAGGTTTGCTGACATCGCAAGCCCTGAATCGTCTTACGGCAAGCTCGACCTTCAGCTCATCAAGGAAGTATAATTCTCGACCCACTGATCCACCTTTCCCACGTCCAGAAGTGACTAGAACCTATCTCAAAATGCCGTTTCATGATAGGCAACTCTTTTCTTGTCATTCCCGTGCAGACGGGAATCCAGTGTTTTCAAGGCCATCTGGATACCCGCCTTCGCGGGTATGACAGCTTCCCGCCAATAGTTCGATTTTGAGATAGGTTCTAATGATAATACGTTAATCAGGTCAAATACAATTAAATTGACACTCGCGCTTCTATAAGAATGACCAACATTTTGTCCTTGAAAATGTCATCACTAACGTCCCGATTCATATGACTATTTCTCATCAACCCCATGGCAAAATGTCCACATGTTTGTCCAAACAATTGTCAGGCCTTTCGGCACCATGTGCCTCCTTACTTCGGTATCCACAGCTTCCCCTTTTCGATAATATGTTCAACCGTCCAGCCCCTTTTGTGCAGCTCGCGGGATATCCACTTGCGGTGGCACTTCCAGGGGAAATGTTCTGCGCAGGTAATGACGGAGGTCTTTTCTATTGCTATGGATTCAGCTATGGAGACGCCCCTTGAGAACTCCTCGGTGACAAGATAGGCGGTATAGCCCCCTTTCCTGAGCCCGCCCAGTTCCTTCCCCAGGAAGTAGTACTGGATGCCGTTTGCAGCCAGCAGGTCGGAGAGTTCCCTCCTGTTGAAGTGCTGCATCTTGCTCCTCGGTAGGCTTCTCACGTCAATAACAGCCTTTATCCCGTAGGACAGGAGTATCTCGCTGAAATCCTCGCTGGATCTCAGGCCGGTGCCTATCGTATAGATTATCTTCTCAGCCATGGCGCTCCCAGCATTATAGCAGCCTTTTCATCAGGAATTCAGACTCTAAACCTCAGTATTTCCAGAGGGCGAAAGATTCATGAATTTTTCTTCATGCGGCTGATATATAAGGTTTTTCCGGGCAATAGACGCTATTAAAACAGTTTTTCCCCCTTGACAAAAAGGTATGATTCCGTAAAAATTAAGACGTATGAAAAAATGCGGCATGGTCCTGTTCCAGATCCTGCTGGTAATTGCTCTGCCGTTCACAGCCCTTGCCAGTGACAGTCCGGCAAATGAAGAGCCTCAGAAGACAGAGGCATCACCCGAACAGACATCAATCAAAGACTCGCCCCTTATCGCCGGCTATGATTCGCACGCGGTTGCGTCCAGGGCCGTTGAAAAGAACCTCGGCCTGTTCAGCAACAGGATCAGGGAGAAGTTTTCCCTGTGGTTAAGCAGGTCAGGCCTGTATCTCGACCTGATGAAGGGCATCCTGAGGAAGAAGGAAATACCCGAGGACATGGTATTCCTATCCCTCATCGAAAGCGGCTTTAATCCAAATGCCTACTCCATCGCCCGCGCCGCCGGCCCCTGGCAGTTCATCGCCGGCACTGCCCGGCGTTACGGCCTCGAAATCACCTGGTGGAAGGATGAGCGCAGGGACCCCGTAAAGTCCACGGCAGCGGCGGCTGATTACCTCAAGGACCTCTATTCCATGTTCGGTTCATGGAACCTCGCCATGGCGGCCTATAATGCGGGTGAAGGCAAGATATCGAGGGCCCTGAGAAAAAGCAAGGCCGACGACTACTGGGACCTTCTCCACACGCGTCATATCAGGAACGAGACAAAGGACTATGTCCCTAAATTCATCGCAGCGAGTCTCATCGCAACGAACCCCAAGGATTTCGGCTTCGAGGACATCGAGTACCACGCGCCGCTGAGTTATGATGAGGTGGAGGTCACAGCCCCCATGGATCTCTCGGTTGCAGCCGAATGCGCGGGAACCGATATTGAGACCATAAAGAAGCTGAACCCGGAGTTGCGGAGGTGGTGCACGCCTCCTGACGCGCCCTCTTACACCCTGCGGATCCCGGAGGGCGCCAAAGAGGCCTTTGCTGACAGACTGGCGGCAGTGCCTGAGGAAGAACGGTTTACGATAGAGCGCTACACGGTACAGAAGGGTGATACCCTCAAGAAGATCGCCAGGAGGACCGGGGTCCCCGAATCCGTGATCCTATCCCTCAATGCCATGGAAAAGATCATGCCGATGAAGGTCGGCAGCAGGGTCTACCTTCCGCCAAAAGGCCTCTTCAGCATGGATGCAGAAGACAGGGGCCTGCTCAAGAAGGCATCATTGAAGCGGAAGGGACACGGCAGAAAAAAGACCAGGAAGTCCGCGAGAAAAGCATAGGCGTCGCGGCCGCAACGCCTGATCTTCCGTTATTTTTCCTTCTTTTCCCCGCCCAGTTTGGCCTTTGCCTCTTCATAAAACGGCGAGTCCTTGAATTTTTCCGCGAGTTCCCTGAATTTGGCTGCAGCCTCGTCCTTCTTGCCGTCCGCCTCAAGGGTCCTCCCCTCTGTTATCAGCGCATAGTCCTTATAGATGGGGATGTCTGATTTGTACAGAGAATCCAGGGCCTTCAGCGCCTCAGCCTTGTTCCCCTTCTTCAACTGGATCTCAGCGGTCTTCATGTAGGCAAGGGCGAGCACGTCCTTGTCCGAGGGGAAGGACTTCACGAGCTCACTCAGGCTCGCCAGGGCCTCGTCGGGCTTGTTGAGGCCGAACTGCGCGCTGGCGATATAGAGGAGCACGCGCGCGGATTTCCTGCTGTTGTATGCCTGTTTGAAGAGCTCGAGGGACTTCTGGAACCGCTCGGCGTCAGCGAGGGGCGCCTTCTGGTATTCGTTGTAGTAGATCTTATACGCCTCGTATTCAAGCTTCCGCGCCTTTTCGTCCATCGTATTCTTGTAGACGTAGACAAAACCCGCGACCAGAACCAGAACTACCACAGCTGCTGTCGCGATCATGGCGGTCCGCTGCCGCTCCCTGATCTTATGTTTGATCCCGGTAAGCCTGTCCTTTACATCGACCTCGGCGCCGGTCTCTTTCTTTTTTGTCTTCTTCTTGATTACCCGTGGCATTAAGCCCTCCTTAGAGCCTTTTCTATAATCTGTCGAGAGTTTTCAAAAACACCGGCGATTCTGTTTTCGTCGACGCCCGCTGCAAGCAGGATCTGCTTCGCCCGGTCCGCGGTGATCAGGTCGGAAGGGCCGTGGCTGTCGGTATTGATGCAGAGCCGCACACCAAAGCGTATCGCCTCCTTCGCGACGTAGCCGTTGGAAAGAGAGTGTCCCTTGCGGGCCGTGATCTCGAGAACAACGTTCTTCTCTTTCGCCAAAAGGAGGTCCTCCTCGGAAATCAGTCCCGGATGCGAGAGGATGTCGGCGCCAGCCTTGATCGCGGCCTTGTTGGTGCCGGGCGCAACCGGCTCGACGATCGTCTCGCCGTGGACGACAACGACCTTTGCGCCGAGACTCCGGGCCTCTTTGACAAGATCGGGAATGAGCGCCGGCGGCGCGTGCGTTATCTCGGCGCCGGGCAGCACCTCGATCGGGATGTGCGGCCTGATCTTCTCCAGGGCCTTGACGATCCGCGGGATGATCAGGTCGATGTTTGACGCATCCATATGGTCGGTGATCGCCATGGCCGTATATCCCATAGCCTCTGCCCTGCGTATGAGTTCAAAAGGGATCAGCTCACCGTCGCTGAAGATGGTGTGCATGTGCAAATCGATCATCTTAAAACGATACAGGAATCAGCGGGAAAATGTAAAGGGGACCGGGGCACGGATCGCGGTTTTGATCCGCACAAAAAGGCCATGATCGCATCGACGTAAAGATACTTAGATGACATCTATTTACGCCTGCTCCTTAAACTCTCTGTGACAGCAGGGGCATCGAAACAAGAGGGCCGTTAGCCCGATAATGAGACGCAAACGGATGGTCGCAAGAGACCACGGCACATGACGCTCGCTGCGCAGAGGAGCCCCTCTTTTTGCAGGTTCAGGCGTTATTGAAGCCGGATGCAAAAGCATCATAGGCGCCAGATTGAAACAATCCGGCATGGAATGGACCGTCAAAGGCGCAAACGCCATCATTGCCCTTCGCTGTGCCATGCTCTCAGATCGCTTCGAAGACTTTTGGGAGTCCCGTGCCGCTTAATACCCGGTTTTAGGACGCAGGCCGCGCGAGGTCCTTCGACTTGAAAGTGGGCTATCGTCTCTGATAGAGTGAAGAATCTTGGCGCTCCTGATCCACCCTCCGGTTGCAAAACCGTGCGAGCCGCCCGCCGGCATCGCAAGGCTCTCTGCCATGCTTGGCATTCACGGCATTGAGCACCGCCTCCTTGACGCAAACATCGAGGGCCTGCGGCGCCTCCTGCGGATGCC
>JAKAGF010000088.1 GCA_021825805.1 Nitrospirota bacterium | reverse complement strand
TCTCCAGCATAATTCATAAATTTGTCAGCGGCAAACTGATAGAGTCAAAAAATTAACCTGCTAATAAATCACTCGTGCGGATAGCGAATAGCAGCCACCGCACAGTTCAGGCGTTCTGGAGAAATAAAAGGGGACGTTGATACTCAGCGAGCAAATACATTGACAAAACGGTTTGTATTGAATACAATCACTTCACATGCCGAGACAAGCGAGAGTGGATGTGCCGGGAACCCCGCATCATATCATGGTGCGGGGCATCAACAAGGCGAAGATATTTGAAGACGATGTTGATAAGTCGCGGTTTCTCTATCGCCTCGGCGAAAATGTCACAGAAGGGAAATGCTCCGTTTGTGTGTGGGTTCTTGATGACCATAATAAATGCTCGTCAAGTATCAACGTCCCCCAAAATTAAAATTCTGGAAAAAGTCAATTTTTGTCATTCCCGATGTCATTCCCGAGGTAGTAATCGGGAATCCAGTGTCTTTAAAAAGTAAAAAAGCTCTGGATTCCCGCCTAAAGACTGCGGGAATGACGGCTCAAAACACTCGAAACACGTGTAAAGAAGCGTTGGACGCATTACATTAGAACCTTCTTTTATAGAACAGCCCGAACGTTACGTCAGGGGCGCCCGCGGTGTTTGGGTCCTCGGTGATCGAGAGTTCGATGCTGTCCTTGCCTTCCACATATCTTCCGCCCAGGACGAGGAGCACTGAGGGCCTGTCGATCGCCCCGATATCAGTCCTGGGAAATGGCGAGCCCTGCGCCATCACCTGCCCCAGGAGAGAAAAGTTCTTCCACAAGGCCGCCTCGATTCCCGCCCCCGCGAAGAGGAAGTCCCTGAGGTGGACGGTCTCGTAGGCCTTCAGGTCTCCGGGTAGTACCGCTCCGAGGTTAAGGTGCGCCTTGAACTTGTCCCCCAGCTTCTTGTCGATAAGCAGCGCTGCGCCTGCATCAAGACTGCCGCTGCCAAAGCCCTTCTTCGCATCGCCGGTGGGAAGCTCCACATCCGCCCTTATGCTGATTACCGGGTCTGCCTGCCGCAGCGCGTACTTTGTCGAGAAGCGGATGTCTCCGATCTCCGGGTCTTCGGTTGTGCCTTTTATGACGGTCCTGCCATTTCTCCGCACCTCATAGAGGAACCGGTTCGCCGGTCTGCCGCTCCTGCCGTAGTCCGAAAAGCCGAAGGTCTTGTGGTAGCTGCTGAGGAACCCGTCCATCACACCGCTGGTGAAGAGCAGCACAGGGACCTCGACGCCGACCTCCAGGGGGCCGAACGCCTTTCTGTATCTCAGGGAGAGTTCGGCAAGCTCAGCGTCGATGCCGACACTCCAGGTCGCGGAATTGCGCACCATATAGACGCTCGAATACGAGATACCCGAGGAGAAGGATGTTTCAACTGCGGCTGATTCGAGGCGAGGAGCATTTACGTGCAGAAATAGCGGGAACTGGTTTTTTACCGCGAGCGGGCCTTCGAACGAAAACGATGAGGAAGCATGCGCCATCAGGACAAACAACGCGGCACATGCGATAAGCGCTTTCTTTCCCATGACCGGAATACCTTAGCAATGAAGGCCGGGTCATGTCAACGGACCTATTTCACCAGCCTCTTTTTCATCAGCCTGAAGGGGAAGGGCGCAAAGAAGAGGGCGACAACGACGAGCCAGAGGATGTCCCACTTCACCGCCGCAATGTTGCCTGCAGCGAACGACCTGCAGACATTGACGAGGTGGTACAGGGGCGTGAAGTACGCCATCTTCGCAGCGACCGGGTGGAACCGGTCCACAGGGAAGAAGATGCCGGAAAAGAGGAACATGGGCGTAATGATAATGGTGTAGAAGTAATTGAAGGAGTCGATCCCCGGCGCCAGGGCGACAAAGGTGAGGGATATCTCGGCGAGGACTATGCCGCTGACGAAAAGCACGGGTATCGCCAGGATGACAAGGCCCGAATCCACCAGCCCGAAGGCGGAGATGACGCTTATGATGATCGCGCCGTAGATCATGCTCTTGGTCGCCCCCCACATCATCTCCGCTGCGATGAGGTCGTCCGCATTCACCGGAGTGGCGAGAATGGCGTCAAAGGTCTTCTGGTAGACCATCCGCACATACGTGCCGTAGGAGCACTCATAGGTTGCGGCGAACATGGAAGACGATGCGATGATCCCGGGCGCAACGAAGTTTATGTACGGCATCCCCTGTATCTCCTTCACGTAAACGCCGAGGCCGAGCCCCATGGCCGCCAGATAGAGGACTGGCTCGACGAAATTCAGGGCGATGCTGGACTTATAGAGTTTGGTATAGACCTTCAGGTGGCGCTGCCATACCCTGTACGCCCGCTTAATCCGCAAGGGACCTCCCGGTGAGGGAGAGATAAACATGCTCCAGCGTGCCGCCGTATTTTTCCATCAGCTCTGCAGGGGAGTCGGTCTCCCTGATCTTCCCTGAATCCATGATCGCCACCCGGTCGCAGATCTTCTGCGCCTCTTCCATATAGTGGGTGGTCAGGATCAGCGTTATGCCTTGTGACAGCAACAAATCCATCTTCTCCCATACGGCGCGCCTGCTGTGAGGGTCAAGGCCGACGGTCGGTTCATCCAGGATGAGGATATCAGGGGTGTTCATCAGGGCTCGCGCAAGCAGGAGTCTCCGTTTCATGCCTCCTGAGAGGCCCCGGATCGGGGTGTCGGCCTTCTCAGTCAGTTCCACGAAATTCAGCAGCTCCCCGGCAAGGGGGGCTGAGGTCTTTTTCGGTATATCGAAATACCGGGCGTAGACCACCAGGTTCTCGAATACCGAAAGGTCGGGGTCGAGACTGTCATCCTGGGGCATGACGCCGATGCGCGCCTTTATCTCGCTGGGATGTTCCCTGACGTCCATGCCGAAGACCCGGACATCACCGGCAGTAGGCGGCATGAAGCAGTGGATAACGCCCATGACCGTTGTCTTGCCTGCACCGTTGGGTCCGAGGAATCCGAAACATTCGCCCTCATTGATGTCGAAATCCACCGTATCCACGGCGCGCAGGCTTCCGTAGTCCTTGACGAGCCCTCTTGCGGAGACGATAGGCATGGGATATTATACCATCGCCGCGACTGTTCCCTTTCCCTTGCAAATATGCCGGAAATCTGTTATCCAATATGCATGGCCGATGACGCGATGGTGACGATCCCCGCCGGCTCGCTGCGGGCGCTGGAGCGGAAGGTCGAATCCTTCAAGACCCTTGTCGAGATATCGACGATCATATCCTCGACGCTTGATCTCGAGGAATTGATGTCGCTCGTCATGGAAAAGGCGAAGGGCGTCATGGGGGCTGAGGCATGTTCCATCCTCTTTTACAACCGCGACATGCAGAAGCTCGAGTTCGAAGTGGCTGTCTGCGAAGAGGGCGACGCCTCGAACATACTCAAAAAGAAGGTGTTGCTCGATATCGGCCAGGGGATCGCCGGATGGGTGGCCGAGCACCTGGAACCGCTTGTCATTGAAGATGTAAAGAAGGACCCCCGGTTTTTCCAGGGCGCCGACAAAATGACCGGATTCGAAACAAAGGGCCTGATCGCTGTCCCGCTCATCGGCCGGCGCGGCCTGATCGGCGTTGCCGAGATGGTGAACCCCGGCAGGTTTGACTTTGACATGGAGATATTCCGGCTGCTTTGCAGGCAGTTTGCCATAGCCATAGAGAACTCATTCGCCCACAAGGAATCGCTTGAGCGCGAAAGACTCAGACAGGAACTCGACATCGCCGCGGCGCTGCAAAGGAGTTTCCTCCCTGAATCCCCCACTTTCAGCCTGGGCGACCTGTCCGTCTCCGCCGTGAATATATCAGCGGCAAAGGTGGGCGGAGATATCTATGACTTCGTCACGCCGGCGGAGGGGAAGCTGGGAGTGCTTATCGGCGATGTCTCCGGCAAGGGCGTATCCGCTGCCCTGTACATGGCGAAGGCGAGCAGCGATTTCAGGTACATCTCCAGCCGCGCCGAATCCCCCGGCGCTGTCCTCGACGGCCTGAACGCGGCCCTTTCCCGCTACCCCCGGGGCATGTTCCTTACCGCGCTCTACCTTATCGCCGACAGCGCCAAAGGCGAGGCGCTGATCGCATGCGCGGGACATCCGCCCTGTATCAGGATCACGGCGGAAGAGGTCCGGGTGCTCTCCGTAGCGTCCGGCCCGCCGCTCGGGATTGTTCCGGCAAGCTACGAGACGACCTCAATCACCCTCGGCAGGGGCGAACGGCTCATCCTTCTCACTGACGGCGTATTCGACGCGAAAGACCGCTCCGGCGGGAGGCTGGGTTTTGAACAGGTGGTGGAATTCATCAGGCGCCACAGAGACGAAGAGGATATCGTGCGGATGATTGTCGACCGGGTGAGCGATTTTTCCGAGGGGACCGAATGGGCTGACGACCTCACGGTTGTAGAGGTCCGGCGGAGATGAGGCTGCCGAAAGACTCGGCTGTCGTCACTATCCCCTCGCATCCGAAATACCTGTGCGTGGTGCGCGAGGCGGCGGCGCGGATGGCGGACATGGGCGGTTTTGACGCGTCTTCAGTCGAGGACATCAGGCTTGCTGTTGATGAAGCATGCTCAAATGTAATAAAGTATGCGTATGGCGGCGACAGCGGCAAGCAGATCACCGTCAGGTTCAGGAACAGCGCCGCGGGATTCGAGGCGCTCATCGAAGACAGCGGTCCCCGGACCGACCCTGCCTGTCTGAAGGGGAGAGACCTCGATGAGGTGAGACCGGGCGGACTCGGCATGCATTTTATCAGGAGGACCTTCGATGTTGTCGCTTTTGACGAAAAAAAACGGAACGGCAACCGGCTCAGGCTGCTGAAATACCGCGACCGTGGACATGAAGATAGACATACAGGAACATAAGGGCGTCAAGGTCTTCGCCCTGTCAGGGGAGATCGACATGGCATCCTCGCCGGCGCTCAGGAGCGAGCTCATGGCGCTCGTCGGCAGGAAGGCGCCGGTCGTCTTCGTGGACTTCAAGGACGTCTCCTACATAGACAGCTCGGGCATCGCCACCTTTGTCGAGGGGCTGAAGGCGATGATGCCCTACGGAGGAAGGCTGAAGCTCTTGGGCGTCCCCGCCAAGATCATGGAGATATTCAACTTCTCAAAGCTCGACAAGGTCTTCGAGATATACGGGAACGTTGAGGATGCCTTCAAAGGCTGAGACCTTCTTCGGGCACATCGGCAACCGCGTTTTTTCCCTCAGGCGGGATGTCCACGCCGCTGCGCTGATCATCAACCAGACTTTCTACTGGAGCGTCCTCTCGCCGCTCCGGGGCAAACCCCTCAGGCTGAGGGCGAGTATCTCGGAGATGGTGAAGGCGGGCTATAACTCCGTGCCGATCGTGGCGGTCATCTCGCTCTTTGTCGGCATCATCCTGGCCCTGCAGTCCGCCTACCAGCTCAAGCGGGTGGGAGCCCTCATCTATGTGGCCGACCTTGTGGGCGTCTCTCTCACCAGGGAGCTCAGCCCTATCCTGACCGCCATCATCGTCTCCGGCCGGAGCGGCTCGGCCTTTGCCGCAGAGATCGGTTCGATGAAGGCGGCTGAAGAGGTGGACGCCCTCGTCACAATGGGCATCAACCCGGTGCGGTTCCTCGTGGTTCCGAAGCTCATCGCCCTCATCGTGATGGTCCCGGCCCTCACGATCATATCGGACGTCATCGGCATTTTCGGCGGGTTCCTCCTTTCCGTCACAGCGCTGGAGATGAACGCATTCAATTATTTTCAGGAGACGATAAACGCGCTCCACGTAAAGGACATCATGACCGGCCTGGTGAAGGCGCTGGCCTTCGGTGTGGTGATCACTATCGTCGGAGCCTATGAGGGGTTCAGGGTGGAAGGCGGCGCGGAGGAAGTGGGGAGGCGGACAACGGCGTCGGTGGTTGCCTCCATCTTCCTCGTGATCGTATTCGATCTCTTCTTTACCACGCTCTTTTATTATTTCACATGATGGGGACAGACCACTGAGCGAAGCAACGGAAAACGCCATCGAGGTTGTCGGGCTCCAGACCCATTACGGCAACCGGGAGATACTCAAGAACGTCACCGTCGCCATACCGAAGGGGAGGACCACCGTCGTCCTCGGCGGCAGCGGCTGCGGAAAGAGTACGTTCCTCAAGCACGTCATCGGGCTGCTGAGGCCTACGCGCGGACATATCATCATAAACGGCAGGGACATAACCGAGATAAGCTCCGGCGGGATGGACGAGGTGCGGCGGAAAATGGGAGTGCTCTTTCAAGGCGGGGCGCTCCTCAACTCCATGACCGTCATGGACAATGTGGCGCTTCCGATACGTGAGCATACGAAACTGGGCGAGTCCACGATACGGATCATGGTCCGCATGAAACTTGACCTCGTGGGGCTGTCGGGCTTCGAGAACTTTTATCCTTCCCAGCTCTCCGGCGGCATGAAAAAAAGGGCTGGTCTTGCCCGCGCCATGGCCCTTGACCCTGAGATACTCTTTTTTGACGAGCCCTCGGCCGGTCTCGACCCGGTGACAGCCGCCGGACTGGATGAGCTTATTCTGAAGCTCTGCAACGTCTTTCGGATGACCATCGTGGTCGTGACCCACGAGCTGGCGAGTATATTCACCATCGCTGACTATGTTATTATGCTCGATGCCGGCGCGGTGCTCTACGCCGGCGATCTGGAGGGGTTGAAGTCATCGGAGAACCCCAGGATCAGGATGTTTCTGGAACGAAGACCCGAAACAGAGACCTACTCTCCGGACGATTATTTCAGGTTCATCGCCGGGGACTGACTGGAGGCCAGGTGAAAGAGGAGATCAAGGCCGGCATAATCATCGTCTCGTCGCTCGTTGTGCTGACCCTGATCGTCGTCCTCATCGGCGGCGGAAGGTTCTATGAGAAGGTGGACGTCTATGTCGTCAAGGTGATGAACTCCGCAGGGCTTGAGCCCGGAGCGCAGGTGCGGCTCGGGGGCGTGAGGGTGGGAAAGGTGATGGACATTAAGGGCCCCGATGGGCCCGGCAAGCCGCTTACCATTGTGCTCGGGGTCAAGACAGGGACGCCTCTTTACAAGGGGACGAAGGCGATGGTGACCCAGATAGGCTTTGTGGGCGACATCTATCTTCTCCTGGCAGTGGATAAGGCCTCCGGGGAGCGGATACCCCCCGGCCGGGAGATCCCCTCCGAAGAGACGATCGGCTTCAACGAGATCATGGCGCGGGTGGACAGCCTTTCCCGGAATGTGGACGGCCTCGTCACCGACGTGAACAAGCTCTTCAGCCCGAAGAACATACAGCAGGTGGAGCGGCTCGTGGGCAACACCAATGACGCCATAGTCAAAGGCGCCGCGAGCGTCGAGAAGGTGGCAAACTCCCTGAAGGCCACGACGGACAAGCTTGAGGTCGTACTGAACGAGATCGAGGGCCTGGTGAAATCCAACAAGGGAGACGTATCCCTGCTGATAAAGAAGGCCCACGAGGACCTTGAAAAGGCCGGTGAGATGATCAAGAGCTTCGAGGCGACCGCCCATTCGGTCACCAAGGCATCCGGGTCCGTGGACCGCGCCGTGGAGGCCCAGTCGCGGAACCTGAGCAACCTGATCGAGAGAATGAACAGGACGACAGAGGACCTGCAGGACCTGTTGCAGGAGATCAAGGTCAAGCCATGGAGCATACTTTACAGGGAGCAAAGGGGTGAGTGATATGCGCAGCTGGGTTGTCTTCGGGATTATGCTTGCCGTGCTCGGGGGCTGCGGCTCGCCCCGGACGAACATATACAGCCTCTACATGGCCGGCGACCAGGCTGTCCCGAGCCGGGCGGCAGTGGCGGACCTGGCGGTGCACAGCAGGGCCCCGCGGTATCTGTCGCAGCCCTATATCGCCTGCCGGACCTCGCCCTATCAGCTTGAAATCTCCCCCTATTCAAAATGGGTGGCATCTCCCGAGGAGATGGTCCGGGACGCCTTCAGGGAGAAGTTCGCCGCCTCCGGTCTCTTCCGGGAGGTCCGTTCTTCATCCTCTGTTGCGGCTGGTTCCTATCTCCTGGAGATTGACCTGAAACGCTTTGAAAGGATCGACCTTCCGGCCGGGGCGTTTGCGGAGCTCCTGTTCGATTACTCCTTTTTCTCGCCGGAGGGAAAAGAGCTCGCCCGCGGGGTTGTCTCGAAGAAGGTCCTGCTTGCTGACAGCAGTTTGCTTGAACTGGCAAAGTCCCTCAGCACAGCCCTCTCCGACGGCATTGACGAGGTACGGGCTGCCGTAGAAAAGGCGTTGGCAGGGGGCAACTGATCTCGCTCTTGCCCACGATTGACAGGTAAAGGAAAAGCGGGGATGGAGGGTATCGGTGAAATTCGATGAGATAGGCAACTGGTCCGAGGTCAAACTCGATATAGTCAGGGAATATGCCGCAGCATACTCAAGAATACTCTCCGCTCAGGAATCGCCATCTCTGTATCATGTCTATATAGACGCTTTTGCCGGGGCAGGAATGCATATTTCAAAGAGCACAGGGGATTTTATTCCCGGCAGCCCTCTGAATGCTCTATTGATCAAGCCACCTTTTAAGGAATATCATCTCATCGATTTTGACAGCGAAAAAGTGGACTTGCTGCTGGAAATGGCTGCTGAATATCAGAACGTCTTCGTACATGAAGGCGACTGCAACGGAATTTTGCTGGAAAAAGTATTTCCGAAGGCCAAGTACTCCGATTATAGGAGAGCACTTTGCTTGCTCGATCCCTATGGTCTGCATTTGAACTGGGAAGTAATGCTTACTGCTGCTGAGATGAAGAGCATCGAGATATTCCTGAATTTCCCCATCATGGATATGAATATGAATGTGTTGAAGAAAGATCCCGGCAAGGTTGATCCTTTGCAGGCCTTACGAATGACGGCCTTCTGGGGTGACGAATCATGGCGGCAGGCTGCATATGATGTAACTGGGAATCTGTTTGGAATGCCGGAAAAGACGAATAATGAGGCTATGGCGGAAGCCTTCAGGCAGCGACTGAGAAAGGTCGCGGGCTTTAAGTATGTGCCTGAGCCTATCCCGATGCGAAACAATAAAGGCGCTACCGTCTACTATCTATTCTTCGCTTCACAAAAACCTGTCGCTGCGGACATTGTACGTGCTATATTTGATAAATACCGCGACAAAGGGAAAAAGTGATGGGCCAGAAATCTACTATAGAATGGACCGGGTCGACGTGGAACCCGGTGACCGGGTGTGCCAAGGTCAGTCCCGGCTGTCTGAACTGCTATGCCGAGAGGATGGCGAGGAGGCTGCAGGCTATGGGCCAGCCCAACTACACCTCCGGATTCAAGCTTGCATTACATAACCACGCGGTAGATCTTCCGCTCCGATGGAAAAAGTCCCAGACAATCTTCGTCAATTCCATGAGCGACCTTTTTCTCAAGGGGATCCCTAAGGAATTTCTCATGCGGATATTCAGTGTCATGAGGCAAGCCCACTGGCATACATTTCAGGTTCTTACTAAGAGGTCTGACAGACTTCTGGAGCTTAGCTCCCAACTCCCATGGGCGGCTAATATCTGGATGGGGGTTACAGTCGAAAACAAGGATTATATTCACAGGATAGACCATTTGCGCGAAAGCGGAGCATGCCTGAAGTTTCTTTCGATAGAGCCGCTTCTCGGCCCTTTGCCGAAACTGAATCTGGATGGGATCGATTGGGTGATAGTAGGCGGCGAGTCCGGTCCCGGCGCGCGGCCGATGGACTCCGCGTGGGTACTCGATATCCGCAACCAGTGCAAGGGCTCGGGAGTCCCTTTTTTCTTCAAGCAGTGGGGAGGGACTAGGAAGAAGCAGGCAGGCAGGATGCTGGAAGGCAGGACGTGGGATGAGATGCCGGGGAGGGAGAAAAGGGAGATGGGCTGCTGTGCAAATAAACTGTCCTGTCCCCTTCGACTCCACAGTCCTCGGAGGCCAAGAAAAGCTTTACCTGCGACACCTTAGAATCGCCCGGCAGGACTTCCCCGCGGGAGAGGAGGAGTTCACTGCATGTTACTTCCAGCAGCGACATATCAGTTATGGAATCTTGTCGTCATTGTAAAGGTTTATTGGACTCCATGTCTGTCTGTATGCGTTAAGGTCAATAAAGTTTTGTTCCCTTGAGCACCGACTTCTTTCCGCCAAAACCAGGGCGCTGCTCGACGGAAAATCCCGCAGCGACAAGTCCCCTCCTCACAGCCCCGGCAACGGTAAACGTGGCATAGGTCCCGCCGGTTTTCGTCTTTTCTCCGATCGCCATCAGAAGTTCGGGCCGCCAGATGGAGGGGTTTTTCTTCGGGCCATGACCGTCCAGAAACCATGCGTCACAGGGAGCCGTGAGGGAATGGACCATTTCGAGGGCTTCCCCGATCCAGAGATTCAAGGTCAAAAGGCCGAAAGGCCCAGCAAGTCGTATTTGGTGCCATCCCGGTCTTTCAATTTCGATTCGGCTGTAAGCCTCGACAAGCGGATCAATGAGCTGTCCGGCCTCTGTTCTGAATACGCCGAGGATCGACGACATACGCTCGGGGGTGACCGGATGCAGCTCAACCGAGTTGTAGGTTACGGAAATATCTTTGATGCCGCAATTCTCCAGAAAGTCCAAGAGGGAGATGAGCAACCGGCCCGGGCCGAAACCTGTTTCACCGATCCTCAAGGTCTCCCTGGTTGAAAGGATATCCAAGATGCCGCACCCCTGGAAGAAGACATGCTTCGCTTCTTCAAGGGCGTCGACCACATCGAAATAGCGATCGTCATAATGTTCATTGAGAAGATACGGCGGGACCTGCACGGTCATGAACCCCGATACATCACAGCCTCCGCCTGAACAAGGCGAAGAAGTGCTCTTTCAGCTTCTCGTAAAGGGACCGCTGCTTCCAGGTCTCAAGGACAATCCTCTCTGACTTCAGCAGGTCATTGAAAAATATCCTGTTCATCTGCCTGCCGAATTCCGGATCAACGATGCCGACGTTCCCTTCGTCGTTCCTCCGCAGCGATTGAAAGTCAAGGTTGGCTGACCCTATGACCGACCAGCAGCCGTCAAAGACAGCGGTCTTGGCATGGAGTATTTCGCCGCTGTAGGTATAGATCTCCACTCCGGCCCTCAGGAGCCGGGCGAAGAAGGCCCGGGCCGCATAAAAGGCGGCCGTGATATCCGACTTCCCCGGCAGGAGAAGCTTCACGTCAACGCCGCGGGCGACCGCCTCCTCAAGGACCTGGGTCATCCTCCTGCTGGGCGTGAAATAGGCTGTGGTCAGATAGATGCTCTTTTGCGCGCTGGTGATGCTGTAGTAAAGCAGCTTGCGCATGCGCCTCCTGCCCCTGGCGGTGCTGGCGAAGATCGGGATCACCGGCAGGCCCCCGGCCACCGGCTGCACGTCCCTGTCGAAGAGTATCGGTTCTCCCTTCCATATCTCCCATGACTTTTTGAAGGTCTCCAGGAGCCT
>JAKAGF010000087.1 GCA_021825805.1 Nitrospirota bacterium | reverse complement strand
AATCAAAAAAGGCCCATTTCAGGAAATCGATCACAGATGACTTGAGGTGAATGTTCTCGTACACATAGTCGCCGTCGTCCCAGTCCACAAAACCGTTTTGCAAAGCAGGGAGATAGCAAGCTACGGACAGCAGGGCTGTCAGCGCAGCGATCATGAGCGCCTTGTTGCCCTTATAAGTTGCTTCCGCTGAGTTCATGAATTCACTTTCAAGGAGGTTTCAGACTCTGGAATTATTTCGGTTCTCTCTAATCCCGAGGCGCTTAGCGGCCATGACTACAGTATATTATCACAACTGAGTTGAAATGCTGTATGCATCTGCGCATACGCGTCTGCCGGGAGTTTCGGGCGATAAGGGTCAGATGCATTGAAGGGGTTCTTGCTTGTCTTCACCCCCCTGCATTTTCGCAGACATGCGAATGGATTTGCGGAGATGCAGGGAAGAGGAGGAGTTGAAGTCTTTAGAAACAAGGGGTTATAGTTGGCATGGGTCGTGCAACTCTATGAGCAAGAACATACGAAGGAGGAGACGACGATGAAAGACATGAGATACTCAAAGAAGATGGCATACATAGGGGCAGGATGCGGCATAGTGCTGTTTGCGGTATTCGGGCTTTTGCCGGGATCGTTCCTTGGCGGGGTGATGGGGCTCAACATAGCCGGCAGCCTGCTGGGGATGCCGGTGAGCTCGATACTGGGGAGGCTGATCGTTGCAGGGTCGATGGTGGTTGGGGTGATGGTCTCGGGGATCATGTTCATCACGGCCTCATCGGTTGCCGGGTGGCTGATCGGCACGGTGGTGGACGCCCTTGCAGAGGGGAAGAAGGACCTGGCGGCGGCAGAGCATAAGTAAAAGGGAATCAAGGCGTAGAGAACATAAAAAACCAAAGGAGGATACGACGATGACAGAAGACAGGAAAAGGACACTGAAGGTAGGGACGAAGATCGGGGCCGCATTGGGAGCGATCGTGTTTCTGGTATTTGGACTGGTGCCGGGGTTTTACTTCGGCAGCTACGGGGTGCTGGTGTTTCTGAGCAGGCTTGCGGGCGGGCCGGTAGAGGCGACGACACTGGTTAGGATGGCCACGGTGGTGGGCATCGTGCTTGGCGAGTTCTGTATCGGAGCGGTGAGCATTGTGCTGGGGTCGGTCTTTGGCACTGCCCTTGCCTGGGTCGTTGACATGATCAGCAGCACCGGCGCTGCTAAAGAGACTGCAGAGGCAAAGGTGAAGAGCTGAAGAGTAGATAGAACCAACGGGTTATCTCCCCAGTGGAGACCCTGACAACAAGCGCGTCAGGGTCTCCACTTTTTTTGGCATCAGGATTACGGCGCAGGGGTACGAATGCGCATCGGCACGGTTGCATAACCGGCTCAATAAACATCTCCTGCGCGCTCGACGATGAAGTCATAGACCTTCTCAAAGACCCTGAACCAGGTTTCACTGCTGACAGCCTGCACCTCACAGCCCGTGATAAAGTGGTCTCCCTCCGGCCGGCAGTGCCTGACGACCAATATAAGGGTGATCTCTTTGCTGCTTACCGCCTTTGGTATGGCTATGGTGCACTCTACGGAAGAACCGGCTTCCAGGTGCGCCGGGCCCTTGAACCGCACCCCATGCCTGCTGAAATCCAGGAGATGCGCGCTGAAAGCGCCCTTGCCGGCCTTCATCCTCATCTCGAAGTATTCACGGCAGGTCTCGGGAAGGTCAAAGCGTTTTTCCTTCCTTCTGTCCTTCATACGGATATCTTAGAAAAAGACAGAGGCCGATGCAAGACAGACAAGCATATCAGCCCCGCTGTCGCCCTTCAGGACCGGCGGTTTTTGTGTAATACTCGATTTCCAGAAGCCTTTGTTTGATCCGGACCCCCGAGGAATAGCCCCCAATCGAGCCGCTCGATTCAATCACCCGGTGGCAGGGGAAGACGATGGGAATAGGGTTCTTGCCGAGGGCATTTCCCACAGCCCTGAAGGCATGCGGCTCACCGATCTTCTCAGCAACCCATTTGTAGGTCCTCGTCTCCCCGTAGGGGATCTCCCTGATCAATTCCCACACCTTTTTTTCGAACTTCGTACCCTCGATGAATGCGGTCATGCAGGTGAACTCTTCACGGGCATTTGCGAAATATTCCATAAGCTCTTTTTTCACCAGGCCTGAATCAGCAGTCTTCTTCAGCTCTATTCCGGCAGGACGATCAAAGGAGATGCCGGTGAGCGCAGGACCGCTGAAAACAAGATACAGGCTTCCCAGGGGGGTATCGAGACTGTCGAAGAATCGGGGTTGGGCAGTTTTCCTCTGTTTCATTACAAATCAGTCAAACAATACGGGATGATCTCTCCCATTTTTTCCTTTAAGACCGTCTCTACTATACACTCATGACAGGACAGCCGGTCAAGAGGGAGGGCCGCATCATTCGGACTTTTGTCCGGTCATCCTGACAGGATCGAGGAGGCGGTCCAGCTCCTCAGCGGACAGGCCGGCAAGCTCAGATGCAACGTCCCTGACAGGCCGGGCCTCTGCGGCGGCCTTTTTCACTATCTCGGCCGCCTTATCATAGCCCACCACAGGGGTAAGGGCTGTAATGAGCATGGGATTCCTGCCGAGGGCCCGGCTGACGCGCTCCGTATTTACCTCAAACCCTTGAAGCGCCTTTTCTCCGAGCAGCAGCCCGGCATTTCCAAGGAGGGTGATAGACTGAAGGAGGTTGTGGCAGATGAGGGGAAGCATAACGTTCAACTGGAATTCTCCCCTGCTGTTTCCGATGGTTACCGCCAGGTCATCGGCGATGACCTGAACGCATGCCATGATCGTTGCCTCGCATGCCACGGGGTTCACCTTGCCCGGCATAATACTCGATCCGGGCTGCAGCTCCGGCAGCCGGATCTCGCCGAATCCTGAATAGGGCCCGCTGTTCATCAACCGAAGGTCATTGGCGATCTTTATTATGGACGATGCAGCAATCTTGAGTTGTCCGCTCAGTTCAGCTGCTGCATCCATTGCGGACTGGGCTGCAAAATGTCCGTCAGTCTCGGTAAAAGGAATTCCGGTGCGCAGTGATATCGCCTCGCAGACCATCCTGCCGAAGTCGGCGCCTGTATTCGCCCCTGTGCCGACCGCTGTTCCGCCGACGGCAAGTTTATGCAGCCTCGTAAGGGAGGACTCGATCCTCTCGATGCCCTGCGCCACCTGATACGCCCATCCGGATATTTCCTGACCGAACGTGATCGGCAGCGCATCCATGAGATGCGTGCGGCCTGTCTTGACAACAGCGGCAAGCTCAGCGGCCCGCCTCCCCAGTACCCCTCTGAGACCGGCAAGAGAAGGAATGAGGAGTTCCACGGTCTGAAGGGATGCAGCGATGTGGATCGCAGACGGTATCACATCGTTTGAAGACTGTCCCCTGTTGACATGGTCAAGGGGATGGACCCTGCTTTTACCCAGCGCATCACCGAGGATCAGGCCGGCCCTGTTGGCTATCACCTCGTTTGCGTTCATATTGGTGGATGTGCCGGAACCTGTCTGGAAAACATCGAGGGGAAAATGATCGTCCCACCTGCCTTGAGAGACCTCATCCGCGGCCCCGCCTACGGCTGAGCCGATATCAAGAGGGATGAGCCCTGCCCTCGTATTCACCTCTGCGGCAGCGGCCTTGATAATCCCCAGCGCCCTGATAAAGACCCTGGGGAACCTGACTCCGCTCAGGGAGAAGTTGTCCAGGGCCCTTTGGGTCTGAGCGCCGTACATGGCGTCCGCAGGCACCCTGACTTCTCCCATTGAGTCACGCTCCAGGCGATATTCAGCCACGCATCCTCCTCAGCTTCATTATACAGAAAAAACCCGCCCCTGTAATGACTGTGGCGCGGTGCAGCGCCTCTGGTATAATAACGCCATAACATATCACCTTAAAGGAGCACGGTATGATACGAAAAATGGCTGCTGCGGTTGTTATGTTTTTGTTTTGCCTTTCAGCGCTTTCGGGCTGTAATACGGTCCATGGTCTTGGCAAGGACATAGAGAGCGGCGGAAAGGCGATCGAAAAGTCTTCAGGAAAATAGTCCGCATGGGCGATTTCATGCCGGGTTTGCCCCTCGGCTGTGAGATAATGGAGACACATCATGAATGAAGGAGGGGTGGAGCATGCCTCAGATGCCGAGTCCCAGCTATAGTATCACCATCAGGGTAGAGATCGAAAACAGGATAGGGATGTTCGCTGCTATTGCCACGGCTATCAGCAGATCAGGGGGGGACCTCGGTTCTGTTGACATCGTACGGACCGAGAAGGGAAAGATCATCCGTGATGTAACGGTAAACGCCAGGGATGAGGAGCACGAAAAGCGTATCGCAAAAGCGATACGCGAGATCGATGGGGTGAAGGTCCAGCGGGTTATGGACCGGACCTTCTCCGCCCATCAGGGCGGCAAGATAGAACTCCACAGCAAGATGCCGGTGAGGGACAGCAACGACCTTTCGAAGATCTATACGCCCGGGGTGGCGCGCGTCTGCATGGCTATCCATGACCACAATGACCTTGCCTACCGGTATACCGTGAAGGGGAACTCTGTTGCCATTGTCACCGACGGCACCGCTGTTCTGGGTCTCGGCGATATCGGACCCTCAGCCGCCATGCCGGTGATGGAAGGAAAGGCGATGATATTCAAGGAGTTTGCCGGAATCGACGCCTTCCCCATAGCCCTCAATACAAAAAATACGGAAGAGATCATCAGCACGGTCAGAAATATCTCCCCTGCCTTCGGCGGCGTTAATCTTGAGGACATCTCCGCTCCCCGCTGTTTCGAGGTGGAGACCGGGCTGAGGAAGGCCCTCGACATCCCGGTCATCCACGATGACCAGCACGGCACTGCCGTGGTAGTGCTCGCGGCCCTCATAAACGTCGGCCGGCTCTTCAGGCGTGACATCCGGAAGTTTCGCGTGGTGATCAGCGGGGCAGGCGCTGCCGGCCTGGCGACCGCCCTGATGCTCCTGTCCCACTGCATAGGGGACGTTATAGTCTGTGACAGGCTCGGCGCCATCTATAGCGGCAGAAAAAAGGACATGAACCCTCACAAGCGGGCCCTTGCCCGTTATACGAACCCCCGGAGGATAAAGGGGACAATCTCCGATGCCATGAAAGGCGTTGATATTTTCATAGGACTTTCAGCCCCCAATATAATCACCGCGGACGATATCAGGGGCATGGCCGGCAGGCCGGTTGTTTTCGTCCTCGCAAACCCGGAGCCTGAGATTTCGCCTGAAGAGGCCCTCCCCCTGGTAAAGGTATTGGCAACAGGCCGCTCTGACTACCCAAACCAGATCAATAACATGCTGACCTTCCCCGGCCTCTTCCGCGGGCTTCTGGATGTGCGGGCAAAGGGCGTCAATGAAGAGGTGAAGCTGGCGGCTGCCCGGGCGATCGCCTATACAGTGAAGGACGATGAACTCCATGAGGATTACATCATCCCCAGCATCTTTAACCGGGCTGTCGTTGCCTCTGTCTCTCATGCAGTGGCCGAGGTGGCGAGGAAGACCGGCCTGGCCCGCCGCTGGTAAAAGGAATCCGGCCTGTCAGCCCTGTGCCTCCCGTGGTCCGTGATCAGAAAGTAAGCGGCCGGTGATTTGTGCTATATTTAATGACGTATGAGGGGATGAAGGCATGCTCAGGGAACTCAGGATAAAAAACCTCGCCATCATCGATGATCTTACGGTGCGCTTTGGTCCCGGCCTCAACGTATTGACAGGCGAGACAGGGGCAGGCAAGTCCATCATTGTCGACGCCCTCGGACTTGCCCTGGGAGACCGAGGCCAGTCTGATTTCGTCAAATCAGGGGAAAAGGAGGGCGCGGTTCAGGCCTATTTCGAACTGGATGATTATTCCATACTGCCTGATATCGGCATCGACGCCTCGGACGGGCTGGTCCTGCGAAGGGTCATCTCCTCAGGAGGCAAGAGCAGGGCATACATCAATGACACGATGGTCACCTCCCAGACCCTGACAGAGATCGGCAAGGCCCTCGTGGACATCCTCAGCCAGCATGAGCACCAGAGCCTTCTGAGGGCGGATCAACAGAGGACCCTCCTGGATTCCTTCGGCAGGCTCCACGCTGAGCAGCAGAGGGTTGCAGCCCTCTTTGAAGAGGTCAAGGCCCTCAGAGAAGAACGGGATATCCTGAGGGACCGCGTGAGGGAACGGGCCCACAGGCTTGATCTTCTTCAGTTCCAGACAGAGGAGATCAGCGCCGCTTCACTCCTGCCGTCCGAGAAAGAGGTGCTTGAGGAGGAGCGGAAGATCCTCGCCAACCTCGCCAGACTCCACGAACTCTCGGATGCCGCCTATGAGACCATCTACGGAGCAGAAGGGTCTGTCACGGAACAACTCTCGAAGGTGCTCTCCCATCTTCGCGAGATGAGCTCCTTTGACGCCGGCGCGGAGGAGGCGCTCAAGACGCTGGAACCGGCCCTTCCCCTGGTGGATGATGCAGCCCTCTCTCTGAGGGGCTACCGGGACAAATATGATCTCGACCCCGCCAGGCTGGATGTGGTCGAAGACAGGCTTGAACTTATCAGAAGACTTCAAAAGAAATACGGAGATACCATCGAGGCGGTGCTCGCCTACCGGGACTCTGCCCTTGAGGAGATGAAGGGGCTCGAGGCGTCTGACGAAAGACTGGCTTTGGTCGGAAAAGACCTCGAGGCAAAGGAAGGGGAACTCAGGTCTGCTGCGGAGGAGCTCTCCGCAAAGAGGAAGAAGACCGGCCAGAAACTCGAACGCATGGTGGCGCAGACACTGAAGGACCTCGCCTTCAGTAGCGCGTCCTTCGGGATCGGGGTGAGACAGGAGGCGAGCGAAGAGGGAGTCCCGCGCATGGGACCAAGCGGCATGGACCGCGTTGAATTCCTCTTTTCCGCCAACCCTGGTGAACCCCTGAAGCCCCTGTCCAAGATCATCTCAGGCGGCGAACTCTCCCGTGTGATGCTCAGCCTGAGGTCTATCCTGGCTGATGTGGACAGCATGCCGGTCCTTATATTCGACGAGGTTGACGCGGGTATCGGCGGCAGGACGGCCGAGAGCGTGGGAAAGAAGCTTGACATGATCTCCGAAAAACACCAACTCCTCTGCATTACTCATCTGCCCCAGATCGCCAGCTACGGGGACACCCACCTGAAGATCGAGAAGAAGGACGGCGACAGGAGGGTGACTGTGGAGGTGAGGGAACTGAACAAGAAGGAAAGGCAGGATGAGATAGCAAGGATGCTCAGCGGCACGATAACCGATATATCCCGCAGACACGCAGGCGAACTCCTGGAGCGCATGAAATGAGCCCAAAGGGAAAGATCAGGATCGACAAGGTCCTCTGCAAGGGCTGCGGATACTGCGTGGACACCTGCCCCGCAGGCGTGATAGTCATCAGGAGGCATTTCAACAGCCAGGGCTACTTCCCTGCTGCCGCCGGTCATCCGGAGAAATGCACGGGATGCGCCATGTGCGCCCGGGTTTGTCCGGAGATAGCCATCACTGTGTACCGTGAAAACGGAACGAGTCCCCGTTCCGTCAAGAAGCGCGGGTAAGGGAGTCCTGCTGCGGCTTCGTCCGGCTCATGAGATGCGGTCAGGATAGACCTTTACCGTCATGCCCTTTTTGAGGCCCTCGATATACGACTTCAAGGCCTGGGACTTGGCGCTGTTTTGCAGGGCCTCGGTGAGCGCCTTTGTGGTTTGGTCGTCAGCCGCCATGTTGCCGAAGGAGTCGGGGATGATTGCAGAGAGTTCTATGAGTCTGCGCATCTTCTCCACGGTCAGCTCCTGACGCTTTGATGATTCGTAATACTCAGGCGTGACGCGCAGCAGCTTCAGCCTGTTCTGGTAGATATCAGCGTCAAAGGCGCCGTTCTTCATGAAGGCCGGTTCGCTCTTTATGTTTTCATTCAACTCCTCGTCCGACACGCTGACGCCTTCTTTCCTGGCGGCAGCCAGAAGCACCCTGCTTTCGACAAGGGAGTTGAGCACGTTCTCCTTGAGTTTCAGCTTCTTCAGCATCTCGTCGTCGAACTTCTCCTTGTACAGGTCGCGGTAGAACTTGAATACCCTGTCATAGGTCCTCCCGTACTCCTCAGCGGCAATCTTCGAGGAGCCCACTTCAGCGACTATAGTGGACTTCTCCGATTTGTCCACTGTGCCGACCCCCCAGAAAATGAAGCTGAGGATCACGATGAAGAAGAGCACATAAAAATATTTGGCGTGGTGGCGCATTGCCTTGAGCATCTGATCAATACCTCCCGGTAAAATAGTCTTCCAGAATCTCTCTGTGGTCAAACGCAAGCTCCTGAGGCAGGTCGCCGGCCGCAAAGACAGCAAGGTCCGCAGCGTCATCTCCTGCCTCCGCCTTCCCGAAGGCCTCGGCAATAAAGACCGTTGAGATGGTGTGCTGACGGGGGTCCCTCATGGGAGCCGAATAACTGTGAAACTGGCGGATGAGCCTTACGTCAAGGCCTGTCTCCTCCTTCGCCTCCCGCAGGGCCGCGGCCTCGAGGGTCTCTCCATAATCAACGAAACCGCCCGGGAGGGCCCAGCCTTCCGGAGGGTTCTTCCTCCTGATCAATATGATACCGCCCATGTGCTTGATGATTATGTCGACTGTGGGGACAGGATTCCCGTGCCTATTGCTGGTTCTCAACCCTGAGGTCTATGTCCCTTTCCGGCACAATGGTAGATACCGCGTGTTTATAGATGAGCTGCTGGGACGTCTCCTTCAGCAGGATGACGAAGTTATCAAAGCCTTTGATGACGCCCTTGAGGCGCACGCCGTTTGCAAGGTAGATGATGACCGGTATCTTGTCCTTCCTCAATGCATTGAGGAAACCGTCCTGAAGACTCTGCGACTTGCTGCTGTTTGACATCCCCTGCCCCCTTTTTCCTTAAAAGGAATTAAGGAATTGGTTTTTTATTTAAAATAAATTATTTAGCCCGAAATATTCAAGGTGTTTTCTTGTCCGCCGGATACAGGCCATACTCATCGGCAAGAACCCGGAGGACGGCGGCTGAGATATCTTCAGCAGAGGGCATGCCGGTGATGTCGATCCACCGGATCCCCTGCTCCTTCCTGAACCAGGTGAACTGGCGCTTGGCATACCTGCGGGAGTTTCTCTTGATGAGCCTGACCGTCTCGTCCAGGGAGACCTCCCCCTTAAGGCAGGCGATAAATTCCTTGTACCCGATCGCCTGAAGCGGGGTCCTGTCCGGATGCGATGCAAGGAGCGACTTCACCTCCCCTTCAAGCCCCTGGGCCATCATCTGTTCAACGCGGGAGTCGATCATCCGATAGAGTTCCCCGCGCGCACGGGTAAGACCGACCTTGATAAAATCATAGGGCAGAGGTTTGGTTAGCCTCTCCTGGAGCCGTGAGATGCGGTCATTGCTCCTGATACAGACCTCCATCGCCCTGACGATGCGGCGCGTGTCCCTTCGCTCGATCCGCTGCGCGGCATCAGGGTCCATTTCCCGCAGAAGGGCATAAAGGGCGCCTGGGGACTCTTCTTCCAGGGCAAGGAGCTGATCCCTCAGACCCCAGTCAGCGGAAGGGCCGCTGAAGATGCCCCGGGTGATAGCCTTTATGTAAAGTCCCGTCCCGCCCGCGATCAGCGGGACCCTCCCTGAGCCATGGAGACGCTCTATGATGGGTACAACCATCTCTATGTACTGTCCAGCGCTGAATGATTCGGAAGGATCCGCCACGCTGATCATGTGGTGCCTGACAGCGCCAAGCTCCTGCTGAGAGGGCTTTGCCGTGCCGATATCCATGCCGCGGTATATCAGCATCGAGTCAGCGCTGATGATTTCGGTGTCCAGTTCCCTGGCTATGATAACGGATGCCCCGGTCTTGCCAACCCCGGTAGGGCCCAGCAGAATGAGGACCCGCTTCATTTTCTCCTGAACATCTTCCTGAGGTCGTCCAGGGAGAGGAAGATCCTTGTGGGCCGTCCATGGGGGCACTGGTCAGGATGTTCCGTTGCTTCCAGGTCCGCCAGGAGGCTGGATACTGACTCGCTGCTGAGGACCGCCTTTCCCCTGACCGAGGAGTGGCAGGCGATCCGTGCGGCAAGTGATTCCTTCAGGGTCCTGTTGGGATGCTCTCCTTCCATCAGGGCTGCCGCGGAGTCAGCGAGGATACCCCGCAGATCAGCCTCAGCAACGGCCCCCGGCAGGGAGCGGACCAAAACGGTATTGTGGCCGAAATCATCCACCTCCATGCCGAACTCCAAAAGCAGGTCGCGGTGGGCCAGCAGTGCCCCATACTCCCTCGTAGAGAGCTTGACCTGGCGTGGAAAGAGGAGGCGCTGCGGCTCGATGCCGACCCTCTTCAGGAACTGTTCGTAGAGTATCCGTTCATGGGCAGCGTGGTGGTCTATGAGGGTAAGCCCGCCTTTGCCTGAAACAGCGATGAAGGTGTCGCCCAGATAAAGGTGCGGCAATGAAGGCTTGTAGGCCATCTCCGCGTTTTCGGCCACAAAGGAATAAGCAGCCTGGAGCGAAGAACCGGGTGGCGCGTCGTATGACAAAGGCTGCGAAGAGAGTGACGCATCCGGGACAGGCGCTGCGAACTGCCGGGCAACATCAGTTCGCTCTGCCTTGACCCTGCCCCGGATATTGCCGCTCACAAGGCGGTAAAGGTATTCCTTGTCGCTGAACCTCACCTCCCGTTTTGTCGGATGCGCGTTGAAATCCACCTTTGCCGGATCCATGGCAAGATATAGGAAAAGGACAGGGTGCTTGTCAGGGGGCATGATCCCTTCGTATGCCCGGTAAACCGCGTGGGAGAGGGAAGCGTCCTTCACCGGCCTGTTGTTGATGAAGATAAACTGGTGTGACTTGCTGTTTCTGAAGTTGTCCGGCTTCGAGACAAAGGCGGTCATATCCACAGGTCCTGAAGCCGTCACCTCCATAAGCCCGTGCAGGAACTCATCGCCGTACACCTGCATAATCCTTTCCCGAAGACCCGCTGCCCTCGGCAGGACGAGGGTGTCTTTTCTGTCCGTTGACAGGGAAAAACCGATACCAGGGTGAGACAGGGCCTCCCTTGTCACCGCATCGATGATATGGGACAGTTCCGTGCCCTCTGACTTCATGAACTTCCTTCTGCTGGGGGTATTGAAGAACAGGTCCCTGATCTCTACGGTTGTTCCCGAGGATGGAGCGTCCTTCACCTCCTTCACCTCGCCTCCTGACAGCTCCAGAGAAACTCCGGAAGATGCCCCCTTCAGTCCTGTGGTGAGAAGCGCCTTTGAGACTGAGGCTATGGAGGGCAGGGCCTCGCCGCGGAAACCCATGGTCCTGATCTTGAAGAGATCATCTGCTGTGGCGAGTTTGCTGGTTGCGTGCGGTTCGAAGCAGAGAAGCGCGTCTTCTTTGTCCATGCCGCA
The DNA here is from genome assembly GCA_021825805.1 of Nitrospirota bacterium. Taxonomy (GTDB): domain Bacteria; phylum Nitrospirota; class Thermodesulfovibrionia; order Thermodesulfovibrionales; family UBA6898; genus JAKAGF01. The sequence goes on along the minus strand of JAKAGF010000087.1, from coordinate 77 downwards.
GCCGTTGTCTGACACCCTGATGAGCCGCATGCCGCCATGGAGCGCTTCGATCCGTATCTCAGAGCTGCCTGCGTCGA
>JAKAGF010000086.1 GCA_021825805.1 Nitrospirota bacterium | reverse complement strand
AGGTGATCTCGGGGATAGGAATTTGGCATATGATCCTGCGCATGAAACGCCACGACAGTGAAAATCATGATTTTTTCGAAAAGACCGCGCTGAAGGTCACCGGGTCCGCCTTTTATGTTCTGACGGCCGGACTGATCTGCACAGTCATGGTGAATTTTTATCAGGGGCGCAAGCCTGAGACCACATTCTGGGGCATTGTCGTGGCCGGCATCTCGATCCTTTCGATGTGGCTGCTCATTCATTACAAGATGAAAGTCGGCAGACAGTTCAATTCCCAGGCATTGATTGCCGACGCTAACTGCACAAAGACATGTATGTATCTTTCCGTGGTTCTCCTTATTTCAAGCATGGGCTATGAACTGACCGGCATAGGCATGCTTGATTCTCTTGGAGCAGCCGGTATAGCGGCGTTTTCTTTCAGAGAAGGGAGAGAGGCTTTTGGGAGGGCAAGAGGTGAACCGGTTTGCGGTTGCCAGGGGAGTTGCGGTGATAGGCCGTAAAGGCGCAAATTTGTGCGTCATTGTCACGGATCACCTTGCTGTATTCTTACGCCGGTTTCCCTCTAATCGCCTTTACAACGAGCAATAGAAGAAAGACAAGGCTCAGCGAAGCTACTGTCATAGGCGCAGTAGGCAGGTCCAGTTTGTACGAAACGCCTATGCCGATGAAGCTGGCAACAAGTCCGGCAATCCATCCGATAAGCAGAATCCTGAAAGGCGCTTTTGTGTACAGCCTTCCTATAAGGGCCGGGATGATGAGGAACGAGAAGACTTGCAGTATACCGGCCATCTGCACCGATTTGACGAGGACGAGGGCAAAGGTGAGGAAGAAAAGGAATTCCCAGAGGAAGCGGTTGTTGCCGTCAAAAGTCAGAGCGAAAAACTTTTTTCTGAAAATGAAATGAAATCCTCCGAGGAGACCGTATAGGATAAAGGCGGAAAGCACATCCTTTGGCGTAAGCCAGAGTATGTTGCCGTTGAGAATGGCCTTGAATTCCTCCGCCCCATGCGGCGACCTGTCGAGAATGAGAATGCTCACGGCAAAGGAAAAGATGTATAGAACGCCTATGAATGCCTCTATGTTTATCAGCCGTTCGATGCGTTTCGAAAGGGAGAGAATGGTGGCCCCCAAGACGGCAAATACCATCGACAGTATGTAGGTGTTCTCGTGAGAAAAAAAGAACGACAGGGCGATCCCGACACCGATAAACTGAGCCAGCGCGATATCGACGAAGATGATGCCCCGCTCAAGGATGTGGATGCCGAAGTAGGCATGGATCAGGACCAGCGCAACGCAGGCAAGAAAAGGATACACAAGAAAGTTCAGCGCCTCCACCTGGTTTCCTCCTTATTGCAGCGCTTTCAGGACTTCGTCCATCATGCCGAACCAGTCCTTTGCGGTTTCAGTTGCTCCGACATCCTGGGGAAGCACTACCGACCTCACTCCTGTCTTTTGCGTGAGAGATTCGGCCTCTTTTTTCCCCGCTGTTGTCGTGGCGAGGATCGCGTCGATCCTGGTTTTCTTCAGCAGCTCGAGCAACTCCTCTATGTGGCCGGCTGATGGGGGGATGCCCGGCTTCGGCTCGATATAAGCCTGTATGTGAAAACCGTATTCCCGGCCAAGGTACTCAAAGAGCTTGTGATAGGCTATATATCGCTTGCCTTTGAGCGGCAGGGCGCTCCAAAGTCTCTGCTTTTTCTTCAGCCTGTCCCTGAACATTTGCAGGTTGCTCCGGTAGAAAGCGGCATTGCCGGGATCTATCTCTGAGAAGACGACCGCCATGCCTTCCGCAACCTTGAGGATATTCTTCGGCGAGAAGTGATAATGCGGGTTGCCGAGCGGGTGTACATCCCCCATGCTCCTGTCCACAGACGAAGGCTTCTCTATGGGCTCGATGAACTGCGAGCAGTCGAGATTCCCCCTTTTCCCAGGCTGTATCTTCGGATTGTTAGAGGACTCGATGATCCGCGGCAGATATCCGATTTCGAGATCAAGGCCGTTATACATGAGGATGTCGGCTTTTCGCGCAGCAAGGATCATGCTGGGCTTTGCCTCCGCAAAGTGAGGGTCCTGGTTCGGCTTGATCAGCGTCGTGACAGCGATACGGTCTTTCCCGATCTCTCCGGCTATGCTCCCTATCCATGGAAGCGTTGCTGCGATCTTCACCTCCGCAAAGGCCGGGGCCGCAAGATACAGACTTATAAACAGCAGAAGGATTATTTTTTTCATGATGTATTTCTCCTTAAAATGGATGAGCGCCGTGTGCGCCTATTCCGAAGACAAACTGCAGGAACAATTCCTGGCTGGTCTTTCCATCGCGTGCTGTTTTATCGTGGTTGTACTGGAGCCGTATCCGTGAGAATTCTGTCGGGTTGAATTCGAGCATCCCTGATGCCCTCCAGGGCTTCTTCCCGAAATCCTGATTTGCGCCGGCGAGGATATAGTCATCTTTGAAGAGACTCAGAACGTCATACCGGGCCCCCGCTCTCCAGCGATTGAGCTGGTATACGGTTTGAAGATAAAGTCCGTCCTGCGCCCGTTTCAACGGTCCCGTTGTCAATGCAACAGTATTTTCCAGATCGCCGTTCTGCCTTCGGTAGAGGTATTCACTTTGAACGATAATGCTCTGTGTCTTTGAAGGCTTCCACTTGTATGTGAATTCAAGTCCATAGAGCGTCGAGGCGCCCCGAAACCCGGCGCCGGCGGTAACGGAATCCGTTTTTGTTTTACCTGCCATGACCGAGGGGCCGAAAAGGATCGTCGAGTTGTCGGTGAGATCAAAGGAAGCCTTCGCAAAGAGCGTATAGGCGTGCGGACCGGGTTTCGCATCAGGACCAAAGAGGATAGCGTTTTCTCCCTGTAGCGCCTCAGCGCCCAGGAGTGTGTAAAACGGCAGCGGCGTGAGGTAGGTGAGCTGTGCCCCCTTCTCGGTTATCCCCTCCGGCCCTGAGAACGCCTTGTAGACAAGAGGGATGTCCACGAAGTCCCACGCATGGGGATGCTGTGAGTTGATCCTGCCGAAGGAGCTCTTGAACTTTCCGCCCTTGACCTGGAAACCATAGGGAAGGGAGGTAGTGACGAAATACGCCTCTTCGACCTCGGCCCCGTTCTCAGTCACCGGGATCGTCGCATAGAGATTGAAATAAGGATCAACAGGGGCAAAGAGGAAAAGCTCTGCAGAATCCAGATTAAAGCCTTTTCTGTTTTCGATTCCTGCAGCGGTGTATCCGGGAATGTTTCTCAGTTCGAGTTCTTTCTTGTTGAGGTTTGAGCTATAGGCGAAGGTGTTCAGCACAAGAGATATATTGGGGTTCGTAAGAGCTGAAGCGCCGAAGAGGCCGGTGGCCTTCTGTGCCTTCGGCTCCTCTATCGGTTTTTTCTCAGTCCCGGCTGTTTCTTCCGTTCTTGTGTTTCTCAGCTCTTCTTTCAGCTCAATGATAACCTTGCGCTGTTCTTCTATTGTCTTTCCCTGCTGCAGCAGGGTTTCTTCCAGGGCCTTCAGCCTCGATTCGATATCCGCGCCGTATGCCCGCGAAGAAAGACTTAATGAAAGAATGATAAATAGTAATACCGCCCATTGTTTCATGGGTATCTCCTTTCCAATGAAATATGCGCCGGGACAAGGGTACCCCCGTCCAGCCGATGAAAAACGACGGAAAGGAAGTTATGCGGGCGGAGCGCGGAAAGGAATAAGTCTGAAGTTTGAGGCGTTGTAGAGAAAAGGCTCGTCTTTTGCGACTATTCTTACGGGCGCAATTAGTGGAGCATGGCTTAAACTATCGTTCTGCCGGACACTGCAAGAATAATGTGCTGCGATGCAAATGGGGCAGTCATGATGAGAAACGCCATCCGTATGATGATGAAATGCCGCTGTAAATACGGACAGCAGAAAAAGAGACAAGACCAGGACGGGGACCCATGCCCGGCCCTTGCGGAAGCTATATATACTGTGACCCATCGTCATGCCATTCAAAAACGCAATATAGAATAATTTGAATTATGAAATTTACGCGCACCAAATGTCAATTGATCGAGGGGGGCAAGGAGATATATGCAACCAAGCGATCCTGTGTGAACTCTTTAGATGACCCATCCATCACGGGCGAGGCTCAATCCCCTCAAGCCTGATCTTGCCTATCAGCGTCACAACGCGTGTCTGCCTGTCTATGTCCCCTGCGATCAATCTGATATGCCCGGCATCGGCGGGGAACTGGCCGAGGGTAGGGTCAACGGCGATCCAGTCGTTGATAAATATCTCGTCCCAGGCATGGTAATAGAACCTTCCCCTGTCATGGACCAAGCCCAGCGCGGTCCGCGCGGGGATACCCGCCGCACGGGCAAGAGACGCGAAGAGGACCGCATGTTCGTTGCAGTCGCCCCTTCCTGTCCGCAGAACCGCCGGCGACAGGGGGACAGACAAGAGAGAGGTCTTCTTTATGTTCCGATATACCCATGCGTTGATACGCTCGGCGGCTTTGAGCGGATTCTTCTCTGTTCCGACAATCTCCCCGGCGCGTGCGATGATCCTGCTGTCCTTTGCCTGGATAAAGACGCTGTCAGCAGTATAATCAGGGGAAATCTTTCCCGCCTTGCGGGTAGATACCCCTTTGAGATCCTCCCGACGAATTTCGAGCACATCGCCCCGGAGCGTCTGTCTGCCTCCGTCAAGGTCGAGCCCCGTCGGATCGATGCCGGATATTTTCACCTTCAGAGAGGAAAGGCCTTCAGGCAATACGCGGTGAAAAGGGACGGAAGAGGCCTCGGCCATATCAGCGGCCGGCCCTTCGGTCCTGAGGGCATTATCCCTTGTTTCCCTTATCAGGGTGAAACCGAGGGGACTTTCCTGTTTGACGATCTCGCCCTGGTCAGTAAGCCAGACCGAAAAATCACCGCCCTTGAGTGATCCACTGAGCCTCACGGTATCAAGCATCTTTCCCATGGAACTGACCTGCTCCCTGCCTTCGACAACTAAGGAAACAGGCTCGACACTCATGGATGACGGGTCGAGCATATGCAGGTCGTACCTGCTGCCGGGTGTCATGCCCCCCTTCATGACTGACGGGACCATCGAGAGATTGAGCACGGGCCGTTCCTTCAGCTGTATGGACCTTTCGGTGCGACCGCCCGCTGACTCGATGACAATGTCGAGGGAATTCCCGCGGACAGTCCCTGAGACGCGTATTGCAACGTCCGCCATGAACGAGAGGGTGAAAGAGTCGAGTCCCAGATCCGGTCCGAGGGATGCCTTTGTCACCACTTCCATCTCCTTCTGAGTGTTCATCACGAGAAGCCTTAGCTTCAGGGTCTCGCTCGCCAGATAGCCCCTGTCTCCCCGCTCGAACTTCCAGAAGGAATACCCGATCCTCGTTTCCTTCTGATAGACCCCGAACCAGCGCTCCCCGAAGATTCCCTCGGATATGACGCCGGAGGCAGCGGGACCCTGCGCTGTCTTGCCCCCGTAATGCCGCAGGATAAGAAACGTGGTCATGACAATCCAGAAGGCGATGACGATCACCGCGGCAATCCTTCGCAGAGGCATGCGGGTCATGACCTGACGAGGAGGTACTCCCGGAGGAGTTCCGGATAGAGCCGGGGATTAAACAGGATGTTTGTCATGAAGTAGCATTCATGGGTGCAGAAGCACTTCCTCGCCTTGATGGAAGAGATGACTTCCCGCGCCTGCCCGGTCCTGAGTATCCGGTTGATGTCATACCCGTGGTCCCTCGCATTGCCCATGGACGACGTGAGGATCTCGCATGGAAAGACCTCGCCGGATTCGGTGAGCACGAGGTTCAAGCTCCCTGCGTAACACGGGATAAGGCTCCTCTGTTCCCGGTGTGTCCGGTGGATGAGGCGGCGCTGGATGATGTCCTGTGCGGCCTTGATACGGCTGCCCCTGAAACGGTAGACTGGCGAGGAGGTGTCCTTGAGGTTCTGCTCAAGCCTCTGTATGGCGAGCAGGTATCGTGCGAAATCCACCTGTTTGAACTCTTCACGGGAGAGATTGCCCCTGACGAGGGAGATGGTGTGCGTCTTTATGTCGGCCAGCCCCCTGACGAAATCAATGATATTGTCCATGGAGTCCTGGTTTTCAGCGCTGAAGACGGTGTTGACGCCGAGTTCGAAGTTCGGATATCTTTCGAGAAGCGGCCCGAGGAGCTCATAGGCGCGCATCGTCTTGTCGAAACTGCCGGCCGTGTCCCGCACTCGGTCGTGGGTAGCGCCGATCCCGTCGAGGGAGAGCTTGACGGCCACGACGCTTTTGCCGCAGTCCCTGAGTATCTCTTCAGTCCTGTCCCTGATGAGTTCAGGGAGCATGCCGTTGGTCGGCAGGAGCATGATGGCGGGACGGTTGTTGCGATAGAAGGTCCTGGCTATATCGACAAGGTCCTCGCGGAGGAAGATCTCTCCTCCTGAGAAAGCCAGCCAGAGGAGGCTGTCGAGGGATGAGGATATCCTGTTGATCTCGTCCAGACCAAGCTCGTCTGTCCCGGTCCCCGTGAAGTCCCGGCTTTCACGATAGAAGCAGAAGGGGCACCGGCTGTTGCACCGTTTTGTGACGAAGAAGGTGAGATGGATCGGCCTTGTCTTCATGAGGATCGAGCCGGTATGTCTGAAGGGTGAAAACATGGCTATGTTTGGGATGTCTCCTTCTTCAGCGACGGTACATATCCTGAAAGATATTTCAGCAGCCCGACAATACCCCCTGTCCCGACGGCAACAGGGTATAGAAGGGTGTAATAAAGGGCTGCCCGCAGGCCAAAAGAAGATCCTTTGGCAGTAAACAGAAGGGCCAGAAACTTCCTGTTTGCATAGAGCGAAGCGCCGAAAACCAGGGGGACGGGAAGGAGCCATCCGATCTTTCCCGCAGACAGCCCCAGCATGATGAATACCGCATTGGTGAACCACGAAAGAACGGTTGTCTTCAATTCGACCGAGGATGTCCCGGAGTCCCTGAGAAGGTCCCGGTTGGCGAGCGAATAGATGGTCCAGTAGAGTGACTTTCTGAAGGCATTTCCGAGAGACTTCCCGAGGGTGAAGTTGAAGATGTGCTGAACAAGGATGGCAGGGTCCATCGTGAGTCTGTACCCGGCCCGGCGGAGCCTGTGGCTGAACTCAACGTCTTCCAGGATCGGCATGAAGTCCTCGGGAAAGCCGCCGCTTTTTCGGAATGAGGCCGCATCGATCACCATGGCATGTGTTGCGACGTAATCAGGTTCCGACTTCTTTGTCTCGCAATAATGTATGAACAAAGACTGAAAGGCGCTGTAGAAGGTGTCGTCAGCGGCGATCCTCGTGTACGTTCCTCCGATAACGGCTTGTGAGTCCCGTTCATATGCCCGTGCCGCAATAGAGACGGCATCCGGCAGGCAAAGACAGTCGGCGTCGATAAAGAACAGTATCTCCCCGGTCGCACGGGCAGCTCCCGCATTGCGGGCGCGCGAGGCGCCTGAGTGGCGGTCGAGAGGAACAAGAGAGCACGGATAACGGCTGATGATTTCGATTGATTTGTCCGTTGAACAATCGTCCACCACGATCACCTCGAAGTCATCGGAGGATGAGGCAAAGACCGCATCGAGGCACCGGCCTATGGTCTGTTCGCCGTTGCGGTTCGGGATGATGACCGATATGCGTCTGGCCATGGTGTCTTATTATGGAATAAAACCTTTGCTATAGCCAAGGGTATTATGACGGGTTGTCCTCAGTTGCGTGCTCATCCCCTGGAAAGCTGAGGCACTGGATACATGATCAGCAGCCGGATATTTCAGGCCTAATAACACATCTAAAGTTACAATTTCAAGTTGACAAAGGGCAAAGACAGGATGGTATCTTAATCTATAACAATCAGCACGGGAACATAAGCTCATCGGAAGGGGGGTGGTAGATGAAGAAGCGTAGATTCTTTCCTCGAAGCTGCAGCAGACTGAAATAAAAATAAAACAGTGTTACTGGGAGAATGATATGAAGAAGATTTTGTTTATTGCCTTGATCGTGTCCGTCGCGTTCAGCGGATACCTCGCCTTTACCACTATTGACTCAAAGACCCCTGTTGTTGTCGCTGCCAAGAAAACGTACTCTGGAACGGTCTATGTCGCCGGACACGGAGGTCACTTTGCAAAGGCCGACGTCACGATAGATCCGAATAATGCCGATGACCCGATCAAGGTCAACGGGCTGGACATGGTCAACATAGGGAACACGAAGACGCACAAGACCCATGACGCGCGCATCGACGCAACGGACAACAGCGTCCTCTTCTGGTCGACCTACCAGCTTGATCCTAACGGCAAGCAGCACGTAGGAAAATCGGACCTGAAAACCGGCAAGGTGATCACGGACATCGCGATGGACCCTGACAAGCGGTCCACCGGCGGCGAGAAAAAGATGCCGATCTACTGCGCTTCAGGACAGTCCAAGGCCTACTACATGCCGGTGTTCATGGGCAGCGAGGCCTATGTGGACGTATTTGACAAGAAGACGATGAAGCACCTGCACAGGGTGTTTGTAAGCGATCTGGGCTACAAGGCCGGCTCCTACCAGTTCGCCCACGGCGTCAACAGCAACAAGATGGACAAGTTCGTGCTGACCCTCACCATGAAGGGTGAAGACGGCAAGATGAACGGAAAGATCGATTTTGTGACCGTTGACCTCAAGGAACTGGAAAAAGGCAAGATGAAGGAAATCAAGCGGGCTACCCATACCGGCGAGCCCGGCAAGACGATCACCTTCAGGGAATACTTCAGCCAGGATGACAAACTTATCTTCCAGTCCGCTGGAGACAGGATGTGGGTCCTCGATGCCAACACGCTCGCAAAGGTGGACGAGAAGATGAGCGCAGCGGGTGAAAACCACGACCTGATGCCGACGCCGGACGGCAAGTATGCCCTGCTTACCATCAGGAACGGGAAGATCGAGGCCTGCGACGCGGAAGGCAAGCCGATGATGAAAGACGGCAAGGTCGTCAACATCACTGACGGGCAGATCCAGCTGTACGACGTTGATGCGAAGAAGATCGTGGGCAAGCCTGCCTCGACCTGTTTTGCCTGCCATAAGGGCATGGGTCTCGGCGACAAGACCGCCATCCTCTGCGGGCTCGACGCCATCTACAAGAAATAAGCCGCTTCTCACTCTCTTGCCACGCGGTCCTCGGGCCGCGTGGCAAGCAGACGTTCTTATCCTATATAATAAATGCGTATGGCCGATTCCTTTACCATTTTTTCGTTCGCAGCGAGAAACCTAAGGAGAAAACCTCTCCGAACGGCTGTCCTTATAGCGTCGATCGGACTGCTGGTCACAGCCCTTGTCTTTGTGCTGTCCTTTGTGCGGCGCGTGGATTCGGTGGTGAAGGTCGCGTCGGACCGGCTGGGCGCTGACGTCATCATCGTTCCCTCGGGGTCGCGGGGGGCTGCCGAAGACGTGCTGCTCGAAAACAAGGTCAAGACCTTTTACATGGACAAGGCGCTTGTGGAGAAGATCGGCCGCATCAACGGGATCGATGCGCTCACCTACCAGACCTATCTCGCCAGCATCGTCGGCCAGTGCTGCGATGTGCCCGAGACGGTGGTGGTCGCCTTCAACCAGGACACTGATTTTATCATCAAGCCCTGGCTCGGTAAGGCCTTCGGCAGGCGGCTTAAGAAGGGCGAGGCCCTGGTCGGCAACGAGTCCGCGATGAACATCAGCGTCGGCCTTACGGAGGTGGACGGCGTTCTCTTCGGCAATCTCTTCAAGATGGTTGGTGTTCTCGAAAAAACGGGCACAGGCCTCGACACCGCCATCTTCATCGATGAGTCCAACATAGAAGACATCCTGACAAAGGGGAAGACGGCCCTGAAGTCCGGACAGGTGTCGATCATCTTCGCGCGCGTGAAAAAGGGGTTCGATCCGAGCAAGGTGGCAGGGGATATCGGCGATGCCTTTGTCGAGGTCAACGCAGTGGCGCGAAAGGACATCGGCAGGAATATCCTCAGCACGCTGCGGGACCTGAACCGCGTCTTCTTCGTGACTGTGACGCTCGCCGCGGTGCTCTCCATCTTTCTGGTCTGGGCGGTTTTTTCGGCCATCGCCAATGAGAGGTCGTGGGAGATCGGCATCATGCGGGCGATAGGCGCCCGTGAGTCGCATGTCAGCAGGCTCTTCCTGATAGAGGTTCTTTTCATCGGCGCGGCAGGCAGTTTCATCGGCATCATCGCCGGAACGGCCGTATCCGTCTTTCTGGGCAAGCACTTCATGATGCTGAAAAACGTGACAGCCGATCTGGGGACCGGCGAGAGGATCATCATCGGCCTTTGCAGTCTCGCCGCGGGGACTGCCATCTGTGTGGCCGGCGCGCTGTCTCCGGTGCGCAGACTGAAAAAACTGGAGCCGCTCCTGGCTATCAGAAAGGATTAGAATGTCCCAGATCGAGCTTTCCGGCATATCCAAAGAATACGCGGTGGGCGACCTGACCATTCGCGCTGTTGACGGCGTTTCGCTCAGCATCGAAAAGGGCGACTTCCTTTCGATCGTCGGGCATTCCGGATCAGGGAAGACCACCCTCCTGTCGATCATCGGCGGGATCATCAGGCCTTCTACCGGGAAGGTGCTCTATGAAGGAAGCGATATCTGCCGCCTTGACGACGACCGCGTGTCCGAATACAGAAACAGGAAGATCGGTTTCATGTTCCAGTTCGCAAGCCTTCTTCCCATCCTCACGGCAAAGGAGAACGTCATCCTGCCGGGGCTCTTCGGACCGGCGGGCGCGACGGCGAGGGGTAAAGCCGCTGAGGAGTATCTTTCCGTCGTCGGCCTCAGCGACAAGATCAATTCATTTCCATCCCAGTTGTCGGGGGGCCAGCAGAGGCGCGTTGCCATCGCGCGCGCCCTGATCAACGATCCGGAGGTCATACTGGCCGACGAGCCCACCGGCGACCTCGACGAAGACACCGAGGCCGAGATCATGGACCTCTTCAGAAAGCTCAACAAAGAGAGACAGGTCACGTTCATCTTCATCACCCACAACGGCGATCTGGCCCGCCAGGCCGCACGGCAGCTGCGCATGCACTCCGGACGACTTGAAGAAGTTTCCAGAATTCCGGCATAACAACCTTCATTGCGGACTTCGACGAGAAGGCGGCTGACAGTTACGGAGTCGTGCGGGCATCACTTGCAAAAGAGGGCAAGCCCATAGGTTCCATGGACATGCTGATAGGCGCGCATGCCGTAAGCCTCGGTGTTACCCTGGTTACGAATAATACCCGTGAGTTCAAGCAGATCAGGCATCTCAAAGTTGCGGATAGGAGCGTATAGTACACTTCGAAGAGGGTCAGAATATGCAGCATGGCCGGAGTCTCAGCGGTATTTCTCCGGCCGCCGGTCTGTGAAGAGGTTGTTGTACTGATTGAGCTGTTTGTCCCTCGACTCATCCGGATCGATCTCAGCCTCGATATACTCTTCCCTGTCCCTTGATGCGCGAGCGAGGATATTTCCCCTGCATGAGGTGATCTGGCTGGCGCCTATGAAGTCGAGCCTCTCCCTTCCTCCCCGCTCCTCGCTCCCTGTCCTGTTGGCGGTGACGGCAAAGACC
>JAKAGF010000249.1 GCA_021825805.1 Nitrospirota bacterium | reverse complement strand
CGAGCCGTTCCTGATCGGATTTTATGTCTATGTGCGGTTCGGAGCGAAGGGTGCGGCTGAGGGCGGCCCGGCAGGCCGCGGATAGGTATGGCGAGAGCCTACTGCCCCCGGTATTTCTCCAGCTTGTAAAACAGGCTCCGCATGGATATGCCGAGGAGGGCTGCCGCCTTTGTGCGGTTGCCCTTTGTCTCCTGGAGCGCCCTGTGGACAGCGGCCTTCTCCGCCTCGGCAACCGCCTTTCCCATCGTCAGGACCTGCGCCGACGGGGAGGGGGCGAGGCCCGTCTTCTCGCAGGGCATGAGCGGCAGGTGCTCGAGCTCCATCACCGTGTCCTGCGGCCTCATCGTGATCATCCCCCTGCCGAGCACGTTTTCGAGTTCCCTGACGTTTCCCGGCCATTCATACCGGCCGAGGTCCTGGAGCGCCTCGTCCGAGATCTTCTGGACGTCCCGGCCGAATTCCTGGTTGAGCCTGTAGATTATATGCTCCGCAAGGGGGCGGACGTCTTCCCTATGCGAGCGGAGGGGCGGGATGAAGATCGGGATGACGTTGAGGCGGTAGTAGAGGTCTTCCCTGAAGGTCTTTGCCTTGATCTTCTGTTCGAGGTCCGCATTGGTTGCGGCGATGACCCGGGCGTCGGCAGGGACCGGTTTGGCGCCGCCTACGCGGATGATCTCTTTTTCCTGAAGCACCCTCAGGAGCTTCGACTGCAGGGAGAGGCTGATGTCCCCTATTTCGTCGAGGAAGATCGTGCCGCCGTTGGCCTCTTCAAAGAGACCCTTCTTTCCGCCCTTCACCGCTCCGGTGAAGGCCCCCTCCTCATACCCGAAGAGCTCGGATTCAAGAAGGTTCTCGGATATGGCGGCGCAATTCACCCGCACGAACTGCCCCTTTTTCCTGGGGCTGGCGTTATGGATGGCATGGGCGAAGAGCTCCTTCCCTGTGCCGCTCTCGCCTCGGAGAAGGACTGTGGCAGGGGTTTCCGCCGCGCGCCTCGCCTGCTCCTTGGCAAGTTCAACGGCAGGGCTGACTCCGATGATGTCGTCCCAGGTATAGCGGGCCTTCAGCTGGCGGATGAGTTTTCTCGCCTGGGCGAGCTCCCCGGTCAGCGCCATGATCTCGGAGATATCATGTATGATCCCGACGCTCCCCTTCACTTCGCCGGCCATGAATATCGGGGCCACATTGACGATCACCTCCTTTTTTGCCGGCCCGACCTTCATGCGCACGTTGTGCGCCGGCTTTCCGGTCTGAAGGACCTTTATGTGCATGCTCTCTCCCTCGGCGATATCGACGGTGACCGGCTTGTTGATGACCGCCTCCTTAGGCAGTCCGGTGATGCGCGTGTACGCGGGGTTGACGATGATGGTATTGCCGTGTTCGTCGGCCACAGAGATGGCGTCGGCGGTCGCCGCAACAACCGCCTCAAGCAGGCTCCGCATTTTCCAGAGGTCAGAGACCCTGCCGGTGAGGTCCAGGATCTCGGTTATATCACGGAAGACCGCGACGGCCCCTACGATCATATTGTCGTCATCCCTGACCGGCACCCGGTTGGTGATGATGACCGTGCCGCCTAATTCCTGCTTCTGGTTCAGCTCGGCAGCGCCGGTTTGCAGGACAAGATGCAGTCTCGTATTGGGGATCACATCGACAGCCTGCCTGCCGAGCACGTCCCCGACCTTGAGCCCGGTGATGCGCTCAGCAGCCTTGTTAAAGAGGGTGACTATCCCTCTGCTGTTGACGGCGATCATGCCGTCGTGGGTGGAGTCGAGGATGACGGTGGTCTCCTGCCTGCTCATGGCGTCCATGTGCCTAAAATTCCTCTATCCTGACCGCTTTTGGCATGCCTTATTGTAAACTTAATAATCCGGTAAGTAAAAGCGGGGCAAAGTCGGCATGGACGAACTGGCTAAGGAATATGTCATCTCTTTTTTCGGGAGGAACCTGCTGTTGCACGGTGACCGGCCGGAGGCGGTCCGCTGGACCGCGCCCGGTCAGTCGCTCCACTATCAGTGCCTGCTTGACATAGGGCCGCTTGAAGGGAAAAAGATCCTTGATTACGGCTGCGGAAAAGGAGATTTCCTTCAGTTCCTCAAAGACCGCGGGATCCCTGTCCGGTACAGCGGTTATGACATCAACGAAAAGCTGGTCAGCTTCGCCAGGCAGAAGTATCCGGGCGTGGACTTCCGCGTTGCCGACATCGACCGCGACGAAATCGACGAAGACTTTGACTATATTTTCCTCTGCGGCGTCTTCAACCTGCAGGTGCAGGGGCTCGACGACATGATCCGCAGGACCCTCAAGAAGCTCTTTGGCCATTGCCGCATCGGGCTGGCCTATAACGGCCTTTCCGACCACAATCCGAAAAAGGACTTCGAGCTGCATTACGTCTCGCCCGAGGGCATGCGCGATTTTGGGGTAAAAGAACTTTCGCCCTTTGTTTACTTCAGGCAAGACCGCATCCCCTATGATTTCACGATGTTCGTCTACAGGGAGGCGCAGAATGCGAAGGGATGACAAGTTCCCTATTGTGCCGAAATTACCTGCCCGCCGCTCGCCCTTTGATGTGCCCGGCCTGAAGATGAACATAGCGCGAAAGGAAATTCTGGAAGCGCTTCATGAATCCAGAGAGGTCTACCTGGAAGGCAGGATAGAACGGGCCAGATAAGAAAGGCAGGGCGGGATGCGCCTGCGCCAAGAGGGGCTTGCTGTGTGGCGATTTGACTCCCGACCTCGAAGATGCAGACCTCTATTTCTTCCTGAAATAAAGCTTTTCAAAATCCCTTAA
>JAKAGF010000085.1 GCA_021825805.1 Nitrospirota bacterium | reverse complement strand
CGAGTCAATACTACCCAGGTAGGGGGTCCCTGAAGTTTCCGGCGCACTTCGGTTGCGCTACCCGGCCGTCAAATCCGGCAGGGTCAGAAGGGCGCTGGCCAGGCCGAACCTGTTTTCAACCCCGATCTTGACATAGATATTGCTGAGGTGGTCTTTGACCGTCTGTTCGGTTATCTCGAGATCATCGGCTATTTCGGCGTTTTTCAGGCCATCGAGCACGCGTCTCACCACATCGGTTTCCCTGCGGGTCAGCCCGAACCGCTGACGCGCTTTATTCAGGTCGAGTTTGCCGGACACAGCTTCCTCCAGTATGAAGACAACCACGAGCGTGTCGGTCCCTTCGAGGATATGGATCCTGAACAACCAGTTGCTCGGTGATCCGTCATACTTTTTTGCGAGATGGATCTCTCCGGGGAACAGGTCTTTCAGGCTTGCCCTGCCGGAAGCGCCGAATATCCTCTTGCTGATATTTATCACCTCAGTGGGAAGCTCGTATCGCTGCAGAAATTTCGAGGCCTGTCTGTTGCTGAAGCGCACCTTCATGGACCGGTCCAGGACAATGACGCCGGCAGGAATTTTTTCGAGGATGAACCCTATGACATCGCTCATCTGCATATCAGAAGGCCTCCCGGCCCAAAGAGGACCTCATGTCCCGCAGCCTCTGCAAAGGCAGGAAGTGACCGAGTCTGCCGTCTGAAGCGCGGCCATGTCGGCGATGACGCTCAAGCCCGGTTACAGGGCCGGGCTGATATCTTTTCCCAGGTCTTCTCGTCGATCTCGTTGATGTAATCGGCCAGTCCGAATCTCTTGCCGCAATCCTTGCAGCGCAGGCTGACGCTCCTTCAGCCGAAGTTGAGGATCAGGAGGCCGGAGCAGTCCCTGCACCGGAGCGGCTTCTCGCTGATTTGTCCGATCTCAAGCATACGAGACCTATTGTAGCGAATCAACGCCTTTTTGTGAAGACCCCCTATTCCTCCAATTCCGTGAGATGCAGTATAATGGGTGGGTGAATTATGGATGCCATTGCGCCATCAACTGCCGAGTACCGCGACCGGACCGAAGACTACCTTGTCCTCGAGTCCTTTTTCAGCCGGCGCCGCCGGGCGCTGGGACCGCTTGCAACGCTGGCAGCGGAAGTCGCCGGACTGACCGAGACAGTGAGCGGTTTCATCCAGGAACATACCGCGACCGTCTGCACGGCATGCGCGAAGGTCTGCTGCATCAACCGGCATTCATACCACGAAACAGCTGACATCATTTACCTCTGCGCCCTGGGCGAAAAACTGCCCGCATATGACAAAGCCGTTGCCGATACCGAACCCTGCCAGTTTCTCGGTGAACGCGGATGCGCGATAAGGCGTTCCCTGAGGCCGTACCGCTGCAACTGGTATTTCTGCACGCCTCTTCTTGAGCATATGCAGTCAGCGTCTGCCAGGGAGTACCGCCGGTTTATGGGCCTGATGACCGAACTCGGCCGGAAGCGGGAGGCCCTGCTGGATATCTACGGGGAGGCTGAGAAGGAACAATCATCTCTCCTCTTATAGGCCGCTCCAGGTCAGCCTCATTTCGCGGCGCTCACGGATGCCCCAGTTCCGCTGAGGCAGGTATGATGCGCCGGTATTCCTCGTAGGGGAGCTGCGAATGCCACTTCCCCCCAAGCATGGCGGCCCCGATCACCAGATAGAACACAACGATCAGGATGGCGGGATAGATAAACGGGCTGAAGGGCCTTCGCCCTTTTCCAGCCCTGACAGTCACCGCAAGCGCACCCGGTTCCGGACAGCGGCTGACACAGGTGAGGCAGCCGAAGCACTCAGGGGAATTGACCACATCAGACTTCTCCACGTCAAGCAGGCCGGGGCAGTTGGCGGTGCACGCACTGCAATGCCTGCAGCGGCCGTTGTCTCTCTTTATCTTGACCGGACTTGCACTGCTCAGTAATCCCAGGAGCGCACCGTATGGGCAAAGGTAGCGGCACCAGACATTCTTGTAGATCAGGGAAAGGCCTCCGGCGATGATCAGGAACCACATCGCCGCAGAAGACAGCTCCGTAAAAAATTTCATCGTCTTCACGTCAGCGGCCTTGTAGTAGTCGGAAAGAAAGAAGAGGACCATCATGTTGGGGGCCATGGCAAAGCCGATGAGGAGTATGAAGAGGGCCATGAGCATGTATTTCGCCGAACGCAGGGCCATGTCCGTATATTTTTCGATGCGGAAATTCCTGCCGAAGACCCTTTCCCCGGCCATCCAGAGATACTGTGAGACTGTGCCTATGGGGCAGATCCAGCCGCAGAACCCTTTTTTCATAAGGAACGAGACGCCGGTTATCGCCGCGAACATCACGAAGGCGGCCGGATGCATCGGCTCGATGATCCCGGTGAAAAGGAAGTATTTGAAGGACATAAACCCGGCGATGGGCAGGAAGGCGTCCACAGAAGGCGGCTTTTCCACAAAGGGATGTCCGGCGACTTCGAAATGGAGCACAAACTGGTGGAACCGATATCCGATAAAAACAGTGAGCAGGAGGAAGGCAGCCTGCACCCCGTATCTCAGCATCCTTATTTGTTGTCCGCGATTTCTCATGAATTCATGGTAACCCACCGCCTCAGGGAAGCGGTATGATGCAGGTCATGGTCTCTTATTTCCACGTGGGGTAGGCTTAATCATGAGCCTGGCAGTCTACAGACGCGTCACCCAGCTCGCATTCATACTCCTGATCTTTCTCATGCCGGCGCTCGACATTTTCCGATATGATGCGGCTTCGCGGGAATTGATCCTGTTCGGTCATGTCTGGGGCCTCGGCCTGAAGGATGGCTTCTACGCGGAACACGGCCTCTCGGCCTCTTCACATGTGGCCCTGCGGTTCTTTCTCAAGGCGATCCTTCCATGGCTCTTCGTCCTGGCGCTCTTCCCGCTTTTTGGGTTCCTTGCCGGCAGGTTTTTCTGCGGATGGCTTTGCCCGGAGGGCGCGCTCTTTGAGCTGTCCGACTGGCTGACGGTGAAGATCATCGGCAGGCGGAGCCTGTACCGGTCCAGGCCGAATGATCCTGAACCGGGGGCTGTCAACAGGATTGTCTACATCAGCCTTGCCGTCATGTGCGCGGTGGTGATCCCTGTTGCAGGCGGCATAGCCCTGACCGGATATTTTGTGGCGCCAAAGACGATCCTGCGCCAGATGGCGACCGGAGACCTCACCTTCGGAGTAAAGGCTGGTATTATCGGAGTGTCGATCTACATGCTGACCACCTCGATCTTCGTTCGGCACGCCCTGTGCCGCTATGTCTGCGCGGCAGGACTTATGCAGATGCTCTTCGGATGGGTCAGTCCCGTCTCGCTGCGGGTGAGGATGGATATATCGAGGGCGGAGGAGTGCACCAACTGCAAAGGCTGCGACCGGGCCTGCTTCATGAACGTGACGCCGCGCAGGAACAGGCGGGACATCTCCTGCGTCAACTGCGGGGCCTGCATCGAGGCGTGCCACAGAGAACTGAACGGTCGCGGCCTCTTTCATTTCTCTTCCGGCGAGGGTCCGGCGCATGCGTCGGGAGAGGGTGAGACTGCGGATGCCTGTTGCTCCCGTCCCTGCGGCTGACCGGCTGCGGCCGGTACGGCTGACCTTGTCGTATAATTCGTATGATTCGGATTGCCAATTCCCGCCGGCATCTGTTACCGTTTAACAGTATGTGTTCGCGGCTCGGCATGTGGTTCGTGCCCGGCGGCCTGCCGGAGGATGTCCTGGATCGTCTGATCCGGGAGGCCTCACACATCCCTAAAGCAGGCGAAAGGATCGCGTTCATCTCCCGCAGGTTTCTCGGCACGCCCTACCGGGAATCGACCCTCATCGGCGATCTGAATACTCCAGAGGTCTTTGTCATTAACCTTAAAGAGATGGATTGCCTCACGTTCCTCGAATACGTTGAGGCGATGAGGCGTTCGTCGTCGTTCCAGGGGTTTCAGGATAACCTCCTCAAGGTACGCTACCGGGCGGGAATGCCCAATTTTTTGAGCAGGAACCATTTCTTTACCGATTGGCCTGATGCCGGCGGGGCTTTCGTGAGAGACGTTACCCTGGAGATAGGCGGTGACGCGGTTCTCTCGGTGATGAAGACCCTCAACAGAAAGGGCGACGGCGCTTTTTTTCTCCCAGGGATCGAGCCGCGGGAACGGGCTGTGCAGTACGTCCCGACAGCGGCGCTGAAAGGACCCGTCACGGCCCGGCTAAAGACAGGGGATTATGCGGGGATATACACGGCGGAGGCAGGGCTTGATGTCTCCCACGCGGGCATTGTGATCAGGGAGCAGGACAGGGTCTTCCTGAGACACGCCTCTTCACGGGACAAGCACCGGCGGGTGGTGGATGAAGACCTTGCCGCCTATCTTCGTGGGAAACCCGGCATCATCGTCTTAAGACCCCTGTAATCCCTTCTCGCCAAGACCGTCAATAACCGGCCGCAGCCGCCACAAAAAAAGCAGGCCAGGGATTCCCGAGAGAGTTGATATGAAAAAGAAGGCCGGCCAGCCTGCTGACGCAGCCACATAGCCGGAGGTCGGGGCGATGAATATTCTTCCCAAGGAAGCAAGAGACGATAAGAGGGCATACTGCGTAGCGCTGAAACGCTGACTGCACAACCCCATCAGGAGTGAAAGAAAGGCGGTGTTGCCCATGCCGGCTGTCAGATTTTCGATGGCAACCGCACAGATCATGAGCGGATAATTTTTTCCGGCAAGCGCGAGAACCGCGAAGGATACGATAGACGCCGCCTGCGCTATACCGAATACCATAAGAGAGCGGTACAGCCCGAGCCTGACCATGAGGCCGCCGCCGACAAAGGCGCCGAGGATCAGCGCAGCCAGACCGAATGCCTTGTTGACGGCTCCCACGTCTGTTGCCGAAAATCCGAGTCCTCTGATCAGGAAGGGGGTCGTCATCGCCCCTGCATAGGCATCCGCCAGCTTATACAGGACGATCAGGAGCAGGATAATGCCTGCTGTGCGGCGCGAGAAGAAATCCTTCAGCGGTCCCCATACCGCCTCCTGCAGGGTCCGAGGAGGCGTCACGGTTTTTTCCGGCTCAGGCCCGAAAAGGGCCGCGCCGATGCCGACGGACATGAGTCCCGCCATCACCAGGTAGGTGTTCCGCCAGCCGATCCGGTCTGAAAGTATGAGGGCAAGGGCGCCTGAAACGAGCATCGCAATGCGGTAACTGGTCACGAAAACGGCAACCCCCGCGCCCCGTTCGGCTTCATGCAGGATATCGGTGCGGTAAGCATCGACGACAATGTCCTGCGAGGCTGAAGTGAACGCAACAAGCAGGGCGAGCGCTGCCATGAACCAGGGCTTCTCACCGGGAGACCCGAAGGCCATCATGCAGATTCCAGCCATGAGACAAAGCTGGGTGATGATGATCCATCCCCTCCTCCTGCCGAGCAGGGGCGGGACGAAACGGTCCATGAAGGGAGACCAGATGAACTTTATTATGTAGGGCAGACCCACGAGGCCAAAAACCCCGATGGTGCGGAGGTCAACGTCCGCCACGGTCATCCAGGCCTGGAGGGTCGCCCCGGTAAGGGCCAGCGGGAGGCCTGATGAAAAACCCAGGAGCGCCATGACCGCGATGCGACGGCCCCTGAAGACCTGGAGATAGGCTGAGGCTGCCATGGGAGGCTGCGCGGTCAGGTGACCGCAACCACCTCTTCGTAGGTGGTGATACCTTCAAGCATCTTTTTCGTTGCAACACGGCGGAGGTTCAGCATGCCGTCGGCCCGGGCTATCTCATACAGCTTCCCCAGCGCAATATCGTCGGTCAGGGCGGCCCTCAACCGGTCAGTGAAGTCCATCACCTCATAGACGCCTGTCCTCCCGCGGTAGCCGGTCCCCCTGCATTCAAGACATCCCTCGCCGTAACTTACCTGATACTGCTTCTTCACCAGTTGGAGGTTCTCGATCTCATCCTCAGTCAGCCGCCGTTCCCGCTTGCAGTGGGGACAGATCTTCCGGACGAGACGCTGGGCCACGATGCCGACGATCGTCGAGGACAGAAGAAAAGAAGGGACCCCGAGGTCAAGGAGCCGGACGATGGCGGACGGCGCGTCGTTGGTATGCAGGGTGGAGAGGACGAGGTGTCCGGTAAGGGCCGACTGGACCGCATTGTCCGCTGTCTCCTGATCACGGATCTCGCCCACCATGATGATGTCCGGGTCCTGCCGGAGGATCGTCCTCAGGATATTGGCAAAGGTGACGCCGAGGGCCTGCTGCACGCCCACCTGGTTGAACTCTTCCACAACCAGTTCGATCGGCTCCTCGATGGTGACGATGTTCACGTCAGGAGAGGCGAGCGTCCTGAGGGTCGAATAGAGAGTCGTCGTCTTGCCGCTGCCCGTGGGGCCGGTGACAAGGATGATGCCGTTGGGCCTCCGGATAAACGAGTTGTAGACCTGGAAATCACGAGGATAAAAGCCGAGGTTGTCAAGGTCCTGGAGAAGCACCTCGGGGTCGAATATCCTTACCACCACTTTTTCGCCGAATGCGACCGGCAGCGTCGAGACCCTGAGCTCTATATCCTTGCCCCGGTAGTTCGTCTTGATCCTGCCGTCCTGGGGCCTCCGCTTCTCCGCGATGTCCATGCGGGAGAGCATCTTGATCCTCGATACGATAGGCGCGTGGATGGGTCTCGGCACGGTGTGTATGTAGTGGAGAAGCCCGTCTATTCTCACGCGCACAAAGGACTTGTCCTTCTTCGGCTCGATGTGGATGTCGCTCGCCCGCTGGTCAAATGCGTACTGCAGGAGATATTCGACCGCGTTGACGATATGCTGGTCCGTTGCCTCGATCTCCCCCTGCCCCTTCAGCCTGACGAACTGCTCCAGATTTCCGAGGTCGACACCCGGAGTCATCTCAGCCTCAGCAGCGGTTATGGAGGCTCGGAAACCGAAGAACTCCCGTATGGTCTTGAGGATGTCGCTCTTCGAGGAAAGCACCAGCCGTATCTTCATCCTGCGCGCTGTTTTGAGACTTTCGATGGCATCGAGGTTGAAGGGGTCGGCGACCGCGAGCGTTACCACGCCGTCTTTCTGTTCGACGGGGATCACCAGATGCCTCTGCGCAAAGGGCCGGGGAATATGGGAGGTGACCACCTCCAGGTCGAGTTTGAGCGGATCGATCTTCCTGTACTCAAGCCCCGCATCGGCGGCGAGGACCTCGGTTATCAGGTCTTCGGTGACCATGGACTCTTTTTTCCCCTGTATCTCGAAGGCAAAGGATGCGATGACCTCCGCGGGAGACACCGGATAATGGGGCAGCTGGGGCCTTTTCTGATAGGAGGCGTCATGGAGTTTCTGCAGCCGGGCGCGATGCGCGTTCCCCTTTGACATGATTGTCCGGTAATTTTCACGGGAGATGAGCCCCCGCTTCATCAGCGCCTGGGCGGCGAATTCTATGGTCATCTGTCTGCTTTTCATCGGTAATACCGCAATTGGTCCGGAATCCGTGATTATTGTACCATCACTGTGCTGATTCTTTCAGCCGCAGCGCCGCAGCGGGCCTTGCTGGAGGATCTCAGGGGACGTTCAGGAGTAGGAAAAAACAATGAATTCCGTATACAATATCAGAAAGAGGCTGGCGGAGCAGCAGCCTGCCGCCGGCGCTCCAGGGGTCCCTGATATGACCGAATTTTTTACAGAACAACTGGATTATATCGAATTTACGTGCGGTCTTGCCTTTATCCTTCTCGCTGTCGCCAGTCTCATACTGATGAAGCAGAAACACCAGCAGCTTCCGTGGGGCTGGCTGTTATTCTTCGGGGTCCTGCGCGGGGTGCGGGAATGGACAAACCTGCTTGTCCCGATATTCAGCGGCAGTCTTCTGCTGCAGGCCCTCGCCACGACCCTGTTCGTCAGCTCCTTCATACCGCTCGTTGAATTCGGCAGGGCCGGCACTATTGCCTTGCGCGGCAGGGGACCCGGACGATGGGTTTTTGCCCCCCTGCTCGCCGTTACCATGGCCGGCGGCCTGGCAGGGTGGCAGGGGATTGAACTCGCGGCCCGTTACTCCCTCTGCCTCGCGGGCGGCATGTGGTCGTCCTGGGTGCTCTACCGGTCGGCGTCAGCATCGACGGGTTCCGTCAGGGGCCGGCTCAGCTGCGCGGCCGTTGCCTTTGGCGTATACGCCCTCGCTGAAGGTCTGGTTGCGCCGGGGGCTGTGTTTCTTCCCGGCCTCGTGATGACCGACGAGCGGTTTTCCGGCATCATCGGCATGCCGATCTCTCTGGTGAAGGCGGTTTCAGCCCTGGTCGCTGCGGTTTCGGTCTGGTATTATTCGCAGGCCGCCTCAACCGCCATCGACTTTTCCGCTGAACCTGACACTTCATACCGGAGATCAGCCTTCCCTCCTGTTTTCATCATTATGGTTATCATTGCCGCGGGCTGGGGACTCACCGCATTAGCCGGCAGCCATGCAAGAGAACAGAAACTGAAGGAAGGAGATTTCTACGGGACCACGTTCGTGAACTTTCTGAATGACGAACTGCGGGAGGCTGCCCATACGGCTGCTGAAAAGGCCGCCTCGCCGTTGCTCCCGGCGGCGCTGAGCGCCCGAAAGCCGGCTGATCTGCGGAAGGCCGCGGCGCTCCTCAACAATAATGAGTATGGGTTTGACTCCGGGGCGATGTCCTGCCGGCTGAGCGATGCCCGAGGCAGGACGGTCCTCTGGCTAAACCACACTGGCGGGGGACACGGCGGCAACCTGCCGTCTTACTTCATGACGGCCCATTCCCGGACCATTGAATCAGGGAAGGTGACCGGCTTCTATGCAGTGGACGGCGATACCCTTGGCCGGTACTACTATGTCAACGCGCCTGTTGTAGACAAGAAGAAGGGCATAGTCGGCGTGCTTACCGTCAGGAAGGGCCTGGATGATATAGAAGAGAACCTGCGCCGCCACGTCAATGTCTTCCTCGCGGACCCGCATGGGGTGATTTTCCTGTCAGGTCGGTCGGACCTTGGATTGAGGGGGCTGTGGCCCATGACCGGCGACATGCGGAAGCAACTGATGGGAACAGGGCAGTTCGGCAGCGGCGGTTTCAGCCCCGTGCTGTCGCGGGAGCCGGTTGCCGGAACATTCACAATGTTCGACGGCGAGCGGTATATCACGACGCGCCAGTATGTGAACCGTGACGGATGGTCGCTCGTGCTTCTCAACTCTGGCGGGCTCATCAGGACATACCGGCTCTTTACAATCTTTACGACCCTCGTTTTTTGCGGCTTTGCCGTCATCTCATTCTCCGCCGTTTATTTCACCCGCGAAGCCGCTGTCAAGGTCGCTTCTTCCGGGCGCCGGTACCGGAGCCTTGTTGAGGGCTCGCCCAACTGTGTCATACTTTTTGACCGCAACGGCTGCTGCGTCGCCGTCAACCGGTCCGGGCTTGAGCTCATGTGCTGCGGCGAGTCGGACCTTCTGGGGAGGCGTCTTGACCGCTTTACCCCCCTGGACCCTGTCAGGAGCATGGACGATATCATGCGGCATGTACTCAAAGGCAACAGGTGTTCCTTTGATGCGGAGAGCGTTAGTCCCAACGGGCAGAGGATTTTCTGGAGCGCGGCGCTCAACCCGATTAAAGACCTGTACGGAAACGTGAGCAACGTTGTCGGCATTTTCATGGACATTACCGACAGGAAGCGCGTTGAACAGGAACTGCACAGGCACCAGAGGCATCTGGAGGACCTGGTGCAGGAGAGGACCGGCGAACTGACCGGGATGAACCGGAAGCTGCGCATAGAGATCGATGAGCGGCGGAAGGTTGAGGAGGAGTTGACGAGGCACCGGGGACACCTCCAGGAACTGGTCAACGAACGAACGGCGGACCTGACCATTGCCAATGAGTTCCTGCAGTTGGAGATAGCCGAGCGACGGAAGGCGGAGGAAGAGTTGAAAAACTTCTCGAAACAGGTCGAGACGATCATAAACTCCTCCAGGGATATCATCATGCTCAAGGACCCCTCATTCAGATTTCTCGTGGTGAACGAGCAGGCTGCCCGGTTTTTCAACATGCCTGCAGCCGAGCTTGTCGGGAGGACGGAGTATGATTTTATGCCGGCCGCGACTGCCGATGCATGCCGCCGGGGGGACGAGGCGGCCCTTCTGGAGGGCGGGTCCCACGAGACCGAAGAGGTTGTGGCCGGCCGATGGTACCACGTCTTCAAACAAAAGGTGCTGGACGCCGAGGGCGATGCAGCCGGTATCGTTGTGGTCATACGCGACATCACTGACAGGAAAAAGGCGGAGGAGAACCTCAGGGAATACCAGACGCACCTTGAAGAAGAAGTGGTGAGGAGGACAGCGGACCTTTTGCAGGCGAACGAACGCCTCACTGTCGAGATCGAGGAGCGCAGGATAGCGGAAACAAACCTCGGGAAGGCGCTGCTCGCGGCCCAGGAGGAGAAGGTCAAGACCGAGGCGATCATCGCGGCCCTCGGCGACGGCATCGTTATCCAGGACCTCGATTACAGGGTCGTCTATCAGAACCAGATACAGAAGGAACGGTTCGGCGACCATACCGGGGAATTCTGTTATAAGGCATACGAAGGACTCGACAGGGTTTGCGAGGAGTGTCCGGTGGAGATGTCGTATCAGGACGGCAAGATCCACCGGGTTGAACGGAAGGTGGTTACGGACGCGGGAGTTCTCTATGTAGAGCTGACCTCCTCTCCGCTGCGCGACGCCTCCGGCAGGATCATCGCGGGGATCAAGGTGATCAGGGACATGACCGACAGGAGGCGCGTCGAGGAGAACCTCAGGCTCTTCTCGATGGCCATCGAGGAGGCGATGGACGGCGTCCAGATCGTTGACCTCAACGGCTTTATTATCTACTCCAACCGGGCGATCGAGGAGATATACGGCTTTTCGGGAAAAGAACTGATGGGGACTCATGTCGGCGGGATGAACGCTGACCCCTCCTTTGCCGAAACGGTGCTCCTTCCGACCATAAGGGCGGAGGGGAACTGGAACGGAGAGCTCGTCGTCAAACACAAGGACGGCAGAGAATTCCCGGTCTGGCTTTCCGCCTCCATTGTGAAGGACGACAACGGCGCCCCCCTGGCAATGCTCGGGATCATCAGGGACATGACCAAGCGCAGGCAGCTTGAGGCAGCCATCAAAGAGATCAGCCGCCAGCAGGAAGCTATCCTCAACAATATCCCGGACCTCGCCTGGCTCAAGGACAGGGAAAGCAGGTTTATTGCGGTCAACGATCCCTTCAGCAAGGCATGCGGCAGGAAGGCGGAGGACCTTCAGGGCAAGACGGATTTCGACATCTGGCCCCCTGCCCTGGCGGAGCAGTACGTTCAGGACGACCTCGAGGTTATCAGAAGCGGCAGGCGGAAGTATGTTGAAGAGCCATTGACCGACAGCGAGGAGCGTATCCTGTGGATCGAGACGATCAAGACCCCCATCTACAATGATCTCGGCGAGGTGATCGGCACGACAGGCATTGCCCGGGATATCACCGAGCGCAGACTGGCGGAAGAAGAACTGAAGCGCCACAGGGAACACCTTGTGGAGCTGGTGGAGGAGCGCACCGTCGAGCTAAAGACCGCCGTGCAATTACTCACCAATGAGATCAATTTCAGAAAGAACGCTGAGGAGACCCTCAAGGAGAGCGAGGCCAGGTACCGCAGGCTTTTCCAGGAGTTCCACACCCTCCTCGACGCGATACCCGATATCC
>JAKAGF010000248.1 GCA_021825805.1 Nitrospirota bacterium | reverse complement strand
TGCATTCCCTCGACAACATCGAGAGAGGTGACCATGCTCTTTGCCTCTTCCACCGTAATGACCCCGTCCTTGCCTACCTTGTCCATCGCATCGGCGATCAACTCGCCGATCGCAGGGTCGTTGTTTGCGGAAATGGTGCCCACCTGGGCGATCTCCTTCTTGTCCTGCACCGGCCTGCTGATCTTCTTCAACTCCTGGACGATAACGTCAACCGCCTTTTCGATGCCCCGCTTTATGTCCATGGGGTTGGAGCCTGCGACCACATGCTTGATGCCGCCGCTGTAAATGGCATGGGCCAGCACTGTCGCCGTGGTGGTTCCGTCGCCGGCAACATCAGAGGTCTTGCTCGCCACCTCGCGCACGAGCTGGGCGCCCATATTCTCAAAGGGGTCCTTCAGCTCGATCTCCTTCGCAACTGTGACGCCGTCCTTGGTAATGGTCGGCGCTCCGTATTTTTTGTCGATGATCACATTCTTGCCCTTGGGGCCAAGGGTCGCCTTGACCGCGTCGGTCAGCAGGGATACGCCCTTGAGTGCGGCGCTCCGCGCCGCCTCGTCAAAAAGAAGCTGTTTTGCCATCTGAAATTTCCTCCTTTATATATTTTGGTAAAACGATTATCCCTCTACGATGCCGAGGATGTCTTCTTCCTTGACAATGAGGTATTCATTGCTGTCTATGGTGACCTTGGAGCCGGAATACTTGTCAAAGAGAATCGTATTGCCCACCTTTACTTCCTTCACTTCTGAACCCACAGCCTCGACAACACCTTTCTGCGGCTTCTCCTTGGCTGTGTCCGGGATATACAGCCCTCCGGCCGTCTTCTCCCCCTCCTCAGTGTACTTCACAAAAACCCTGTCCTTCAGTGGTTTGAATTTCATGAAACTGATCTCCTTTCTTATTGCGTTAAGATATCGGCTTGTTAGCACTCTATGTAGGTGAGTGCTAATATACTAAAAAATTGGGGTGAATGGCAAGAGGTTTTTTTGCGGAAAAGGGGGAATTATCCTGATTTTTCTCTGATTATCTCAAAAAAACAGCTATTTTCAAGAATTTTCTGAAGGGTCAAACGAGGGTCTTTTTCCTGGCTGCAAGGAAGTCTTCGATCGCCCCTCTGTAATAGTCCTCCTTATTCCTTACTTCAAGAGGGATCCGGTGCTCATACAACTTGAGCCCTTCCTTGACCTCTGAGGCAAAGACAGAGAAAAAATTGTCATTTCTTACAGCATCATCCACTTTTGCCGTGTTATATAGATAAATATCGTTAATAATCGTTCGCGCCAATCTCTTTGCCTTCTCTACCTTATCGTTCGATGTCACCTGCCCGACAGTTGGGGCGGGCTCTTTCTCAGCCGGAGTTTCGACGGTCTCAGGCTGCTTCGCGGGCCTCGGTTTCTCAGGCTCTTCCTTCCGGGCAGCCCCTTTCAGGTGATCTATCATGTCGATAAGCTGGAGACGCAGGTCCTGCTCCTCGACATATTCATCAGCTCCGTAAAGGGACACGGGCTCACGCCGATACTTGGTCCTGTCATGGATGGATGGTATCAGGATGAACTTCATATCCTTTGTCTCGATCCTCCCCTTGAGCCGTTTGCAGACCTCAAAACCATATATCTTCGGGAGGGCGACCTCGGTGATGCAGAGGAAAGGCAATTCCTTCAGCGCCTTCACCATCACCTCTATCCCGTCTGTTGCCGTTACTACCTTGTAGCCCTGGGCTGAAAGCAGAGACTCGACCAGGCCGGCAACTTCTTTTTTTGAGTGGGCGACAAGGACCCGCTGTTTATCGAGTTCTTTCTTCTCGTGGGCAGCCGGTTTCTTCACGACAAGAACGGTGGCGCATTTGGGGCATTTGAAACGCGAACCCTCGGCGGAAAGCCTGGCCTCGTCCACCTTGAGCTTCACCTTGCACTTGGGACAGATTACGACCACCTGCTATTCCTCCTTGGCAACCACAGTTTAATCGTAAGCAGACCTGCCAGAAAACCGCCTACATGGGCAAACCAGGCGGTCCCGCCCTGATGCAGAACACCCTGACTTACCAGGCCGCTCACGAGTTGTATAATAGCCCAAAATCCAATAACTATCAAGGCGGGAACCCGGATGACCTGTATGAAGAAGCCGAAGAAAACAATCGTGTGCACACGGGCGGAGGGGAAGAGGATCAGGTAGGCCCCAAGCACGCCGGATATGGCCCCGCTGGCTCCGATCATGGGGACGAGGGACCCCGGCGAGGTAAGCGCGTGGGAATAGGCGGCAACCACGCCGCAGAAGAGATAAAAGAAGATGAACTTCAGATGGCCGAGCTCATCCTCAATGTTATTCCCGAATATCCAGAAATAGAGCATATTCCCGCCAAGGTGCATAATGCCTCCGTGCATGAACATCGAGGTGAAGACCGTCATCACCGCGGGCAACGGCTGATCCGAGGTGAAGGTGATGATGTTGCGCGGGATAGCGCCGTAGGCGTACACGATATCCTGGCTGTCCCTGGGCGAGAGTATCTCGAGGAGAAATACCGCGATATTGACCGCGATATTGACAAAGGTGACAAAGGGCACCGTCCGGCTCGGATTATCATCTTTAAAAGGGATCATGTTCCATCACCTCTCAGGAGGCCAATGATTAACAGCAAAGGCGATTGAGAATATTCTACACTACTCCGCACCGCGGGTCACCCCTTATCAACACCCTTATCAGCTCCCTGCCTCATGCCGGTCGGTCACCTGTTATCAGGCGGCCAAAATCCAGCTTGATTTCCCCTGTTACCGCGCTGTATCCTTGCTATATGCGGACCAAGACCGTGGACTTTCTCATT
>JAKAGF010000084.1 GCA_021825805.1 Nitrospirota bacterium | reverse complement strand
ATCCGGGGGTTCGCCTTGCCCTTCGTAACCTTCATCACCTGGCCGACGAAGAACCCCAGGAGCTTCTCGTCACCGGCCTTATAGCGTTCAACCTCTTTCGGGCTCTTCGCGATAATATCGTCAACCGCCTGCTCGATCTCCGACTCGTCCGTGATCTGTACCAGCCCCTTCTCCTTCACGATGGCAGAGGCGTCCCTGCCTGTGCGGTACATCTCTTCAAAAACAGTCTTTGCGATCTTGCCGCTGATCGTGCTGTCGTCCATGAGCCTGAGCAGCTCGGCCAGTTGTTTCGGCTGTACGGCGCATTCGCTGATGGTCTTGTTCTCTTCGTTGAGATACCGCATCAGTTCACCCATCATCCAATTGGCTGCTGCCTTCGGCCGGCCGCCATGCCTCACTACCTCTTCGAACCATTCCGCAACCGCCCTCTCCTCGGCAAGCTGGAAAGCGTCGTATGCGGGCAGACCGTATTCTTTAACGAACCGGGCCTGCTTTGCATCAGGGAGCTCCGGCAGGGACGCCCTGATGCCATCCACCCATACGGGATCAACGACAATCGGCACGAGGTCGGGTTCAGGGAAATACCGGTAGTCGTGCGCCTCTTCCTTGGAGCGCATCGACTCGGTAATGCCCCGGGAGGAGTCCCAGAGCCTCGTCTCCTGGACAACGTTGCCGCCCTCTTCGAGCACCCGTATCTGACGCCTTATCTCGTACTCTATCGCCTTCTCCACAAACCTGAAGGAGTTGATATTCTTGATCTCAGCCCTTGTGCCGAATTCCTTCTGCCCGACTGGGCGGACCGATACATTGGCGTCGCACCGCAGGGACCCCTGCTCCATGTTGCCGTCGCAGACGCCGAGATACCGCAGGATCGCCCGGAGCCTCTTCATGTACTCGGCGGCTTCCTGCGGGGACCGAATGTCAGGCTCTGAGACGATCTCCATCAGCGGCACCCCAGCCCTGTTCAGATCGACAAAGCTGTATGCCCCGACGCCCTCGTGGATATTCTTGCCGGCGTCTTCCTCCATGTGCACCCTCGTTATGCCGACACGCTTCAACTCGCCGTCCACCATGATCTCGATATAACCGTGCTCGCAGATAGGGAGTTCATACTGGCTGATCTGGTAGCCCTTCGGCAGATCAGGGTAGAAATAGTTCTTTCGGGCGAACCGGCTGTACGGAGAAATCTTGCAGCGCATGGCTATTCCGGTGCGCACAGCGAATTCAAGCGCCTTCCTGTTCAGCACCGGGAGCACGCCGGGCATGCCGATACAGACCTGACAGGTCTGGGTATTCGGTTCCATGCCGAACTTCGTGGAGCAGCCGCAGAATATCTTGGTTTCGGTCAGCATCTGCGCATGCGCCTCAAGGCCGATGACCGCTTCGTATCTCATGTATGCAAACTCCTCATTCTTCCCGTAGAATCGCGCCTGCTCACCGCGATATATTTTACTTCTTGTCCAGCGGAAGGTCAAACAACGTTGATCAGCAATAAGAGACACAATTCATAAGAAATGCTGGATTCTCTTTCTCCGGCGGGCAGGTAGCAGGTGAGTGTAATAGGTGATAAGATAGGGGCATGGACTAAGCTGCATCGATACATGTCGGGAAAGGGGGAAATACATGACAAAAGAGTTCAGGGAATTCGCCTTGAGGGGAAACGCCGTTGACATGGCAGTCGGCATCATAATCGGGGCGGCCTTCGGGTCCATCGTCAATTCACTCGTGGCAGATATTATCATGCCTCCCGTGGGGTTGCTCCTGGGGAACGTCGATTTTTCAAATCTTTTTGCAGTCCTGAAAGAGGGCAAGGTCGCGGGTCCCTACAGTTCCCTTGCGGCTGCAAAGACCGCCGGAGCGGTGACGCTCAACTACGGCGTATTTATCAATACTGTAACCAGCTTCCTGATCGTCGTCTTTTCGGTCTTTCTGCTCGTGCGCAGCGTCAACAGACTCAAAAGACAGCAGGAAGAAGCGCCCGCGGCCCCGACAACAAAGGAATGTCCCTTCTGCCTGTCGGTCATTCCTGTCAGGGCTGTCCGCTGCAGCCACTGCACCTCAGAACTGAAGATCGCATGAGTGTATGCATGAACCGGGGACAGGATGAATACGACAGAGGCAATGAACAGCCGTTTATAAGGAGGAAATAATATGAAAAGGTCATTTCTTCTTATTCTGGTTTTGGTATTTTCATCAACCCTGGTATATGCGGGATTGATCGACGACGTTATGAAGGGGGTCGGCGGTGCGCAGAAAGGGGAAACCGATGAAGGCACAACAGCCTCCGGCCTGAAGGAGGCCCTGTCTATCGGCACTGAAAACGCGGTCAAGAACGTCTCCCGCATAGACGGTTATTTCGGGAATCAGGCGATCAAAATACTGATGCCTGAAAAAATCCAGAAGGTGGCCGATGTGCTCGGCAAAGTAGGATATCAAAAACAGGTGGATGATTTTGTGCTCAGCATGAACAGGGCAGCCGAAAAAGCTGCGCCCAAGGCGACGTCCTTTTTTGTTGACGCGATCAAAGAGATGACTTTTGAAGATGCAAGGAAGATATTGGGCGGGGGCGACACCGCGGCCACGGAATTTTTCAGAGAGAAGACCCATGACAAGCTCTACAGCGCATTTAAGCCTGTTATCTCATCGAGCGTGAATGAGGTCGGGGCCGCGCGTTCCTACAAGGAGATGATGGGGAAGTATGAATCCATTCCGTTTATGGATAAAAAGTCCCTTGATCTCGATCACTATGTGACCAACAAGGCGCTGGACGGTCTCTTTCACATGGTCGGCCGGGAGGAAAAGAAGATCAGGACCGACCCTGCCGCAAGGGTCACGGACCTGCTCAAGACCGTTTTCGGGAAGTAGGAGGGCCTATCAATGGATCTGATGAAAGTGGCGAAAGAGAGGCCGCGGCTGAGGAAGGTCCTCTTCGGGGCGATTATATTCCTCGTCCTCTTCAGCGTTGCGGGGTTCTTCGTGGCGCCCCCGATCCTGAAATCAGTGCTGACCACGAAGCTTTCGGAAAAACTCCATCGCCAGGTCACCATCCGGAAGATTAAGGTCAATCCCTTCATGCTCTCCATTGATATGAAAGGGTTCCTTGTCAGAGACCGCGGAAATACGGGAACATTCGTTTCCTTTGATGAACTCTATGTGAACCTCCAGACCGCCTCTGTCTGGAAGAGGGGGTTGATTCTGAAGGAGATTAAGATCGACAGGCCCTACGTAAACATCATCCGGAATGAGGACGGGACATATAACTTTTCCGACCTGCTGGAAGATGAAAAAACAAAGGCAATTCCCGAAACGAAACCCTTGAGATTTTCTCTGAACAATATTCAGATAGTGAACGGCAGCGCCGATTTTCTGGACGGGCCGAAGCAGACGAGGCATAAGGCGCAGGATGTTGTCATAAGAATCCCGTTCTTATCGAACCTGCCTTACTTTGTCGACACCTTCGTACAGCCGCTGTTTGAGGCCAGGCTCAACGACACCTTTATTTCTTTTAAAGGAAAGTCAAAGCCATTCACCGATTCCCTTGAAACGTCCTTTGATGTGGACATGAAAGATTTCAACATCCCCCATTACCTTGCATATGTCCCCTTTAAGATGAACTTCAAACTGCTTTCAGGGTACATCGACACCAAGGTGGGAGTCTCATACACCCAGTACAAACAGAAAGCCCCCACTCTCTCCCTTGCCGGAAACATCGTCATCAAACAGATCAAGGTCGTTGACGAAAAAGACAAACCTGTAATGAGCCTGCCGCTGACAGACATCTCCATCGCATCGTCTGATCTGATTTCCCTGAGGGTACACCTTTCCAGGGTCTTTCTCCAGTCGCCTGAAATCGCCCTGCTGAGAGACAAGACAGGGAAGATGAATGTGGAGTCACTGGTCCCGCAGGGCCCTTCGGAAAAAAAGGAAGCTTCAAAGACCCCGACCATAGACGCTGATGAGATCAGGATGGCCGGCGGCGTGATCTCTTTTTCCGATTCACTGAAGACCGGCGCCTTCAGGACCAGGATAGAAGCCATTGCTCTGAACATAGGTCATTTCAGCAACAGCCCCAACAAGAAGACTGCCGTAGAACTATCCCTGCAGACTGAGGCAAAGGAGACCCTGAAACTCTCCGGAGATTTCTCCGTAGAGCCCGCGGCTGCGGAAGGGACCGTCGAAATAAAAGGGATACCTGTCAGGAAATATTCACCCTACTTCAGCGATGCCGTGCTCTTCGACATAGAAGACGCGCAACTCGAGCTGCTGACCAGGTACAGTTTCTCCAAGACCGGAGAAGAGCCTGAGCTTAGGCTTTCAGGAATGTCGGGCGCCCTTAATGCCCTGAGACTGAAGAAAAGGGATGAGAAGGAAGATTTTCTCAAGATACCCGTTATTGCGATCAAGGAAACGGATATCGATGTTTCAAAAAAAGAGCTTGTGGTCGGAAATTTTCTTACTCAAAAGGGCGTGATCTCCATAAAACGCTTCAAGGACGGAATGTTGAACGTGGAAGGTCTCACTCCTACTGCGCCGCCAAGGGAAGAGAAACCCCTGAAGGGCAAAAAAGGGCAGGTCGATAAACCGTGGCAAATCACGGTGAAGAACATCGCTGTCGAGGGGTATGGGGTAACTGTGGAGGATATGATGCCTTCCCAGCCGGTTACCACCACCGTTGATCAGATCAGGGTTGCCGGAGCCAATATCTCGACAGCAAAGAACAAGAAAGGCAACGCCTCTCTTTCCCTGTTCCTGAACAAGAAGGGTTCTCTCACAACCAAAGGAACTCTCAGCATCAACCCGCTTTCCGCGAATATGAAGGTCTCCGCAAAGGGCATGGATATCGTCCCCTTCCAGCCCTACTTCACGGACAAGGTGAAGATCATACTGACCGAGGGCCTTATGTCCGCAAACGGCAACCTTGCCCTGTCCTACGCAAAGGATGCCGGTCCCACGATTGCGTATTCCGGAGAGGCCTCCCTCACGAATTTGGTGTCTCTCGATAAGGCGAATGCAGAGGATTTCCTGAAATGGAACTCCCTTCATTTCGACGGCATAGACGCCGGATACAATCCGTCCTTTGTCACGATCCGGGAGATAGCCCTGACTGATTTCTATTCACGTCTGATCATAAACCCCGATGGTTCGCTCAATGTTCAGGGGATCATGGAAGAGGAGACAGCGCAAAAGGGAGGACCTGCTCCGGCCACGACCCCGGAACCTGCAAAAACGGACAGCAAGCCCACCGCGGCGAAAATGGTAAAGATCGCGAGCATCACCCTCCAGGGAGGGACGATCAATTTTTCGGACAGGCATATCCAGCCGAGTTATACCGCCAACCTGATTGAGATAGGCGGCAGGGTATCCGGACTCACGTCGGAAGAAGACAAGTTTGGCGATCTCGATCTGAGAGGAAAGCTCGACAACTATGCCCCCCTCGAGATCACGGGAAAGATAAACCCGCTCAGGAAAGACCTCTATGTGGACCTGAAGGCAGACTTCAGGGATATGGACTTAAGCCCCATGACCCCTTATTCCGGGAGGTATATGGGCTATACCATCCAGAAGGGCAAACTCGCCCTCAACCTGCAATACCTGATAGTGAAAAAGAAACTCGATTCCCAGAACACCATATTCCTTGACCAGTTCACCCTCGGCGAAAAGGTGGAGAGCCCTGATGCGACCAAGCTGCCGGTGAGACTCGCGATAGCGCTTCTCAAAAACAGGAAGGGCGAGATCAAACTCGACATCCCGGTGACAGGACAAATCGATGATCCCAAGTTCAGCATCGGCAGGATCGTGCTCAAGATAATCGTGAATCTGCTCGCCAAGGCTGCAACCTCCCCCTTTGCGCTCCTGGGCGCACTTTTCGGCGGCGGCGGTGAGGAACTCAGTTATATCGATTTCGCTTATGGCACTGCGACGATAAGCGAAGACGGCGACAAGAAGATCGACAAGCTGGTCAAGGCGCTCTACGACAGGCCTTCCCTGAAACTCGACATAGAAGGATATGTTGATGTCGAAAAAGACAGGGAGGGATTGCGGGAGTACCTCTTCACCAGGAAGATAAAAACCCAGAAGTTAAAGGACACGGTGAATAAGGGCCTCCCGTCCGTCCCGGTGGATGAGGTGAAGATCGAAAAAGAGGAATATCCGAAATACCTGAAAATGGCTTATAAACAGGAAAGGTTCCCGAAACCGAGAAACATCATAGGGATCGCAAAAGACCTGCCTCCGGCTGAAATGGAGAAGTTGATGCTCACCCATATCGAGGTAAAAGACGATGACCTGAGACAGCTCGCACATGAACGCTCAG
Organism: Nitrospirota bacterium; assembly: GCA_021825805.1. Taxonomy (GTDB): domain Bacteria; phylum Nitrospirota; class Thermodesulfovibrionia; order Thermodesulfovibrionales; family UBA6898; genus JAKAGF01. The sequence continues at coordinate 5,476 of JAKAGF010000084.1, read as the reverse complement.
CAAAGGTGAGGGAACACATCCTGAATGCCAAGCAGGTCGAGCCGGAGCGGATATTCCTGATAGAGCCGAAATCGCTCTCACCCGAGAAAAAAGAAAAAATGAAGGACAGCCGCGTTGACTTCAAGCTGAAATAGACAGCTGATATCTTTACAGCGCCGGCTTCCGCTTATGCCACTCCGTTGACTGCTCGTAGGCGTAGGCAGCCTGCAACAAGGTCCCCTCGTCAAAATGTCTGCCGATAAGCTGAAGCCCCATGGGAAGGTTCCCTGATGTGAAACCGCAGGGGATCGAGACAGCCGGCACTCCCGCCAGGTTGACGGAGATGGTGAAAATATCCGCCAGATACATCTGAAGGGGATCGTCTGTCTTCTCCCCCAGTTTAAAGGCAGCTGTCGGAGAAGTGGGCGTGACGAGGATATCGACGTCCGTCAGGGCCCTTTCGAAATCATTTTTGATAAGGGTCCTCACCTGCTGGGCCTTTTTATAGTAGGCATCGTAGTATCCGGACGAGAGGGCATAGGTCCCGAGCATGATCCGCAGCTTCACCTCAGGGCCGAAACCCTCTGCGCGCGACCGCATATACATGTCCATAAGGTCCTTGCCGCCTGCCCTGAATCCGTACTTCACTCCGTCATAACGGGCAAGGTTCGAACTCGCCTCCGAGGTGCAGAGGATGTAATAGGCGGCAACAGCATAACCGGTATGCGGGAGGGAGACCTCCACGGGCGCCGCGCCGAGGCCTTCCATCCGGCGGACCGCCTCCCTTACCGCAGCCTCCACCTCAGGGTCCATCCCTTCGATGAAGTACTCTTTCGGAATGCCGATCCTCATCCCCTTTATCTCCCTGCCGACAAAGGAGCTGAAATCAGGCGTCTCCACCGGAGCTGAGGTTGAATCAAGGGGGTCCCGGCCGCTGATGGCGTTCAGCATCAGGCTGCAGTCCGTCACGTTCTTCGTTATAGGACCGATCTGATCGAGCGACGATGCGAAGGCCACGAGGCCGTAGCGCGATACGCGTCCGTACGTGGGCTTCATGCCGACAACGCCGCAGAGGGAGGCGGGCTGCCTTATGGAGCCCCCGGTATCAGAGCCCAGCGCTGCGATGCACTCGTCAGCCGCAACGGCAGCGGCCGAGCCGCCGCTGGACCCCCCGGGGATCCTGCCGGTGTCCCACGGGTTTCTCGTAACCTGCAGGCCTGAGTTCTCTGTGGACGAACCCATGGCAAACTCGTCAAGGTTCGTCTTGCCGGTGAGGACATAGCCGCCTTCGAGCAGTCTCTTCGTGACAGTGCTCTCATAGGGCGGGATGAAATTGCGCAGGATCTTCGAGGAGCAGGTGGTGCGTATTCCCAGGGTGCACATATTATCCTTGATGGCGATCGGGATGCCTGACAGCGGTTTTACATCTCCGGCTTTCATATCTTCGTCAGCCTTGTCCGCCATCTTCATCGCCTCTTCCCGCGAGAGTGTAACATAGGCCCTGATACGGTCTTCAACGTTGTCGATCCTCGCATAGACCGATCGGATGACCTCGGAAGCGGTCGCCTCGCCCCTTCGCATCATGTCGAGCAGTTCCTGAACACCGAGCCGGTAAAGCTCCAAGGATATCCTCCAATGATAAAAAGATTTTTGAGTTTAGCACCCGAACTTCAGAGTTTGCAAGGGCGGGACCTACCGCTTTTTGTTGAAATCAACCTTCACGACCTTGCCCTCTTTCGCAGCAGCATCCGTCCTGCCCTGCTCAGGCCTCTCCCCCGCGGAGTTCTTAACCCGCGGCTCAGAGGGAGGCGTGACCGAAAACTGCGCGGCAAGCTCAGGGGAAAAAACAGAAAGGACCTCTTCGACGGGGATATAACACTTCTCCGTAGTAGCGCCGAAGACCAGGCGCGCTGATATCGCTTCGTCACCCCATTCGAAATTCATCCGCTTGTTGAAAACGAGGATGATGCCCTTCTCCTTCTCCTCTGGAAGAAAACCCCTGTTGCCGATGACCACGTCCTCCGCGTGATTGACGAGGATGAAAACCCTGCCGGATAGATCAAGCATTTCGAAAAAGATCTGTCTCTTGAGATCGTTTATGTCAGTCGCCATGGAATTGCCGCTGTTCCACTTCATTCTTCTTTCCGGGTATCCTGCAGAATCTCCTCGGCAGCCGCCTTGTCCTCCTGCCTGACCAGCACCTTCACCTCTCCCATCCTGCCCACATTCACCGGATAGGGCGACACCTTGGAGGAACGGAGCACAGTTTCGATGCCGGCGCTTTCGAGGACATCTCTAATCATCTCCGCCTCAAGGTCATCACAGGTCACTGCCAGAACCACCCAGCCGGATGAATCATCCATACTTAAGCATAAAATATACAGACTCTCCTGTCAAAGAAGTCGTCGCCATCTGATTGGCGACGACTTCTTTGAGCCACTGATAAAACATTCCCCTATGTCTTCAGCCCACGGAAATATGCTAAACTATAGTTACTTAAGGAACTGGAGGCAGATATGGGAAAGACGGTGACCATGGAGGATGCACGGAAGAGACTGGGAGACCTCGTAGACAGCGCCCGGATGAAGGGAGACCAGTTCATCATAAGTAAAAAGGGGAAGCCGGCTGCAGCCCTCGTGCCGATAGAGGTGGCACAGAAACACGAGGAGGCCAAGATGGCGCTGCTGAAGCTCATCGAGGAGGTCCATGAACGGAACAAGGGAAAAAAGACTGAAGAAATCGAGGGTATTATCGATGAAGCCGTAAAATGGGCCCGGCGCGGCCGCAGTCGCCGGTGATCCGGGTCGTTCTCGACACAAATCAGCTCGTCTCCGCTCTCCTCAGCCCTGGCGGCCCTGCCTTTGAGATACTGAAGGCGTGCGGCATCATTGGGGAGAAGAAATATGAACTAGTCCTCTCTCCGGCCGTACTACGTGAGTTCCGGAGGGTCCTTTCCTATCCAAGGATTAAGAAAGCGCTCGCCTGGCCGGAAGATAAGATCGATATATTCGTCACCCTGCTGAGCGACATCGCCCACGTTGTTGAAGATCGTGGCGGAGAAAGGATTGTGCGGGACGATCCGGATGACGACAAGTTTTTCCACCTGGCCGTCATCGCAGAAGCTCGATACATCGTCAGTCGTGACTCTCACCTCCTCAGCGTCAAGGAATATCAAGGGGTGAGGGCGCTGCGGCCGGAGGTGTTCCTCAGCGCATTGAGGAAAGGGGTGCTGTAGCGACAGCCCGGTCTTGCCTAATCTGCAACGCTTTTTGTAAGATGTATGGGCCGCGATACCTGAAGCGTATCCGACCACGAATCAGCTCTATGATTCAAGCCAATCAACATTCACGGAGGCTACCGGTGACAAAGAAAAACATCGATCAACTCTGCATCGACACCATCAGGATGCTTGCGGCGGACGCCGTGCAGCAGGCCAATTCTGGACACCCGGGCATGCCGATGGGCGACGCTCCCATGGCGTATGTGCTGTGGTCAAAATATCTCAGACACAACCCGAAAAATCCTGCCTGGCAGAACCGCGACCGGTTCGTCCTTTCCGCGGGCCACGGCTCCGCGCTGCTGTATAGCCTCCTCCACCTTACCGGCCACGACATATCCCTCGACGATATAAAGAACTTCAGACAGTGGGAGAGCAAGACGCCGGGCCATCCTGAATACTGCCTGCCCTGCGGCATAGAGACAACAACCGGACCCCTCGGTCAGGGCTTTGCAACCGGTGTCGGCATGGCGATGGCTGAACGCCATCTCGCCGGCATGTTCAACAAGCCCGGTTTTCCGCTCGTGGACTACAACATATACGGCATCGTGAGCGACGGCGACCTGATGGAGGGCGTGGCATCCGAAGCAGCCTCCCTTGCGGGCCACCTGAAGCTCGGCAAACTCATCTATCTATATTCGGACAATAAGATCACCATCGAGGGTCCCACTGACCTCGCCTTTACTGAAGACGTTGCAAAGAGATTCACCGCTTACGGCTGGCAGGTCCTGCGTGCCGGCGGCAACGACGTCAAGGCGATCGACGAAGCCGTCAGCAAGGCCAAGAAAGAAAAGACGAAGCCGTCACTGATCATGGTCCGCACAAATATAGGCTACGGAAGCCCGGCCCGGCAGGACACCTGCGAGGCGCACGGCTCACCGCTGGGAGAAGACGAACTCCTCAGGACCAAAAAAAACCTCTGTTGTCCTCCCCGCAAGTTCTGCATCCCCCCGGCTGTTCTGAAACGTATGCGCATAGCGGTAAAACAGGGCAGGATCGCCGAGTCCGTTTGGACTACGCTGCTGAAAAGATATCACAGGAAATACCCTGACCAGGGCAATAAGTGGGACATGATGTCCTCGGGCGTTCTGCCCAAGGGCTGGGAAAAGGCCCTTCCGAGATTCAAGCCTACTGACGGGTCCATCGCCACACGGAGCGTATCGGGCAAGGTGCTGAATGCGCTTGCCGACGTTATCCCGCAGTTGATCGGAGGATCAGCCGACCTGGCGCCTTCGAACAACACCTATCTGAAGAAATACCCTGACTTCACGCAGAAAAAGCCGGGCCGGAACATCCACTTCGGCGTGCGCGAACATGCAATGGCCGCTGCTATGAACGGCATGGCTTTAAGTAAGATGCTCATACCCTACGGAGGGACCTTCCTCGTATTTGCGGATTATATGAAGCCTGCCATCAGGCTTGCGGCCCTTATGGATACACATGTTGTCTACGTTTTCACTCATGATTCGATCGGCCTTGGCGAAGACGGACCAACGCACCAGCCGGTGGAGCACCTTACCGCCCTGCGGGCGATGCCGAACCTGCATGTGCTTCGTCCGGCGGACGCCAACGAAACCGTTGCAGCATGGAAGGCGTCCCTCTCCGATAGGACGCGGCCCCATGCCCTGATCCTCTCCCGCCAGAATCTGCCGGTGCTGGACAGGACAAAATACGCCTCAGCCGACGGTGTCCTGCAGGGCGGCTACATCATCTCGGATTCGAAGGGTACGCCGGAGATCATCATTCTCGCCGCGGGCGCGGAGGTCCATGCCGCCATAACCTCAGCAGATGCGCTCCGTCAGGAAGGCCGCAGGGTGCGGGTAGTCAACATGGTTTGCGCAGAGCTCTTCGACCGCCAGCCCGATTCCTATAAAAGAAAGGTCCTTCCTCCCTCGGTTGAGGTCCGGCTCGCTGTCGAGGCCGGCGCGACTCTCGGCTGGCACAAATATACCGGACTGAAAGGGGACGTAATCGGCATCGACCGGTTCGGCGCCTCTGCCCCTGCAAAGGTGCTCTTCGAGAAGTTCGGCTTCACTGCTGAAAACATCGTCCGGAGGGCAAAGAAACTGCTGAAAAGACATTAAATAATCTTAACCCGTCACCGCCCTGAAGGCATTGTATAATAGGATATGTCCGACCTTCAGCAGGAATTGCAAAGGCAGACGAACAGGACCCGCTCGCGGAGGTTTCTCTATCTCTTTGTTTTTTTCTGCGCCCTGA
>JAKAGF010000083.1 GCA_021825805.1 Nitrospirota bacterium | reverse complement strand
CTGCTCTTCCGAATACTTGCTCTTCTTCATATTTCGCCTCCCTGTTTTGAGTGTTTATATTATGCCCTACACTCAAATTACAAGTGGCACATTTTTCAGGGGACAGGTCCAGTGTGTTCCAGTAAACATCATCCGGGGTCCTTCGGTCAAGGCTCTGATGCCGACACTGGCCGTTGTAGAACTCAAAATACTCCCTGAGCCCCTGCCGGGCTTCTGTAATTGAACTGTACGCTTTGAGATATACATCCTCGTACTTCACGCTTCTCCAGAGGCGCTCGACGAACACATTGTCCATACACCGGCCTTTGCCGTCCATGCTGATGTCGATACCATGACTTTCGAGAATTCCAATAAATGCATCCGATGTGAATTGACTGCCCTGGTCAGTGTTGAAGATATCCGGCGTCCCATACTTCCCTATAGCTTCCTCAAGGGCCTCTGTGCAAAACGAGGCATCCAGAGTGTTGGAGAGCCGCCAGGCCAGGACCTTTCGGCTGGCCCAGTCCATGATAGCCACGAGATAACAAAATCCCCTCGCCATAGGAATATACGTGATATCGGTCGCCCAAGCATGATTGGCCCTGGTGATCTCCAAGCCTCTAAGCAGGTACGGATAGACCTTGTGGTCAGGATGCGGCTTCGACAGCCTGGGCTTACGGTACAGGGCGGCTATGCCCATTTTCTTCATCAACGTGCCGACATGCTCACGGCCGACCTTGTGGCCCATACCCTGAATATGGTCCCGGATACTCCTGCTTCCCATAAACGGGTGTTTCAGGTGAAGCTCATCGATAAGCCTCATCAACTCAAGATCGCGCGCACTGGGCGGCACAGACTCGTAATACAAACTCGATCGGGACAGTTCCAGTATCCGGCTTTGCCGAGTTAGAGGCAATTCATGCTCCTTGTCGATCATTTCTTTGCGCTCGGCTCGCCTATGCGCCCGAGCGCGCCTGATAAAAAATCGTTCTCCATCGCCAACTGCCCGATCTTGGCGTGCAGTTCTTTGATGTCCGGTCCAGTTTCTGCTTTCTTGTCCTTGGAGAATACGTCTTCTGCCCCCTCTAATAGCTGCTTCTTCCATTCCGTTATCTGGTTGGGATGCACTTGGAATCTCTCGGCGAGTTACACAAGGGTCTGTCCATCCTTCAGTGCCTCCACGGCTACCTTTGCCTTGAATGCTGCGCTGTGGTTCCTTCTGGGTCTTTTACTCATTCAACCGCTCCTTTGGGCCTGTTACAAGGACAAAATGACTATTCCGGCTTCACCATTTGCCCTGTACGGGGCGATCAGAACATCACCCGATGTCTGGGTTTCTATTTTAGAGCAGCTTTATCACTTATGTCCCTGTCCAGTTTTTCCCGGCCAGCTCAGCCAATCGAGTAGGGACAGTGATTAGTTCACCTGCCATCTTCTCACACCACCGTACGTGCCGTTCGGCATATGGTGGTTCGTAAAGTTTAAAAAACAACGGTAAATATCGGAAAGTCATATCTCCCCGGGTAAAAACGCATGCTTTCACTCCATCAAGCATGCGCCCGTGCCGTGCGCAAAAAAAAGGTCGCGGCAGAACCGCGACCTGAGATATGGCAATGAATGATAGTCCGAAAACGGACTATTCATCCATCCTTATGAACTTGAAATATACCATCGTCCAGTTGCCGAAAATTATCGCCGTAATCCCTACAAGGCTGGCGAGGGACATCGTCGACATACCGGTTACTCCATGACCAAGATTGCAGCCGCCGGCGATGACAGCGCCGACGCCCATGAGAATGCTTCCGAAGAAGACGGTGAGAATTTCCTTGGCAGGAGGGATCTTCCATTTGAATTCCTTAAGGTGAAGGGCGCTTACATAGGCGCCAAGCGGGACGGCGAAGATAAAGAAAACGCCCCAAGTCCCCTTGAATATACCCAGGAAGCTGAATTCCGGGAACGGAGAATTGGAACTCTTATAGAGTACTGAGTTAAAGAACTCCCTGATAGGGGTTGTTATGGCAAGGCCTCTCGGCACACCGCCGAAATAGGAGGAGACCCACCATGACACAACAGTCAGAAGTCCGATCAGCACGCCGGTCAGGCCCCAGGAGAAGCCTTTGGAAACCTTGAATTCAGGTTTCCCTTTGAACACAAAGACAAGGCAGATAACAGAGAAAACAGCTATAGTGATCCATTTTACCTCAATGCCGCTTCCGAAGAGGTCCCAGATCGCCGGGTTCCTCTTTCCGAATATCTCAACAGTAAGGCTTTTCAGGTACTTGCTGACAGGACTGAGCATCCCGTCCGTTGTCATGCCGACCCCAAAGAAAAATCCGATTATCGCTATCAGCGCCGCAACCTGCCCTTCGCCAAGACGGTAGACGATACCGCTGGCGCATCCGCCGGCCAGAACGATCCCAAGACCAAAGAGAAACCCGCCGATAACGTTGGCGATCGGAGCAAAGTTCTGGCGGAGAAGACCGGTCTGGACCATTAAGCCGGCATCTACATCATAATACTGAAGGAGTCCGGTGTCCTCCAACAGGTTCGATCCGACGAGCGCGACCACAACACAGAGCAGGTAAGCCCTGAACAGAGTGAGGTCTTTTACGAAGATGATGTCCCGGAAAGCCGAGTTCAGGCAGAAACGCCCTCTCTGCAGGATGTATCCCAGGAAAAGTCCCATAACAACCGCCGATAAAGCCGAAAAAAGACTACTGTGCATAAGCCGTGCGAGCCTCCTTTATTCCATAAGCTTTTTCGCACCCGCCGGTCTTTGCAACCAGCACGGGCACATTAGAATTTTTTTCTACGTCCTTGGTTACACATCCGGCAACAAGTCTCTGAAGCCCCTTCTTGCTATGGCATCCCATGATGATGAGCCCGACGTCTTCCTCCTCTCGATAATAGTGAGCGCAACCGGCTACAGCCGGAAGACAACCTCCGCCCCTGGCTATGCCTTGATGGCAGCTTCCCTCAAGCCATAGACTTCTTCGTTGCCGGTGGTCCTGGCCACCAGCACCGGCACCTTTGCGTTCTGCTCAACGTCTTTGCTGACGCAACCCAAGATGTACCGCTGAAAACCTTTGCTGCCGTCACTGCCGATGATGACCAGTTCCACGTCCTCCTCCTCGGCTACCTTAAGGATCTCATCGGCGGGCACTCCCTCTCTGACAAGGGTCTTTACACTGACGAGACCGCAATCCTCGATCTCCTTCTTGTAATACGTAAGGATTTTTTCGGACTGCCTGTCAAGAGTCTCCTTGTAATCAGTCCCCTTGAGAGAGTCCCTGAGAGTTGACAGCTCAGCCTCACTGAGCATATCGATCATTATCGACCTGCCCTCGAGCCTCTGTACATGCAGGAGAACTACCGCCTCCGGCGGCCGGACCAGATTTCTGAATACGGACAAGACTGCCTTCGAGCCTTTTGTGTCATCAACTGCGATTAATACCTTCTTCATGGTTACCTCCTCCTACGGATGGTTGAGTCATTACACGGTTATGGTAAAAAAATCCCTCTCTGCAAGATGATGCCCAAGAGGAACAAACCCAAAACAACGGCGGTAGTAACGGAGATGGCTGCATAGGCGTCCTTCCATCTGTACGGCTCTTCGCACATGATCGCCTTCTTTGCGACGAGCACCGGCACCCCGGCCTTCCGTTTTACATCCCTCGCAACGGAGCCCGTAATGAGCCGGTTGAGTCCCCTGCTGCCGCTATGACCGAGAATAATAAGGTCAACACCCTCTTCCTCCGCAACTCTGAGGATCTGGTCGGCAGGATGCCCGTCCCTCACCACGGTCTTGACGCTCATCTGGCCGCTCTCCTCCAGTCCTGTTCTGTAATGGAGCAGGATCTTTTCGGCCCGTCTGTCAAGCCTCTCCTTATGTTCCGTTCCCTCAAGGGACTCTCTGAGGGTCGCCAGCTCTGATTCACCGAGCATATCGATCATAAGAGATTTCCCCTCAAGACGTTCCACGTGGAGGAGAATGACAGCCTCAGGCCGCTGGATTAAGTTGTGGCAGGTGGCCAGTACAGATGTGGAACCCTTGGTGTCGTCAACTGCAACTAAAATCTTTTTCATAGCTATGCGCCTCGTTACCTCTGAAAATCTACTTATTTAGTATAACAGCAAAATACATGCCTAAACACAAGAGTGTAGCTAAATGCAACAATATCAAATGGTTGCTGATTTTACTGAAGATTTTTATTGACAAAACAACGTTCATTTGTTAATTTGTGTTAATAACATCTATTAACAGTTAACAAAGGCTATTAACATTATAATGATCGACAGGTTGGCGAAGGACCCGAATTTCCTCGTGAATGTCTTTGAGACAATGCGCGACGGCCTCATGGTTGTCGACAGCGATGGCAACATCCTTTTTTTCAATAAGGCCGCAGAGGAGATAACTGGATATAAGAAGGATGAGGTTATGGGGAAGTCGTGCACGATACTCGACTCGGACACCTGCGTGGTGCTCACCGACGGCGGAAGACAGAGAAGCTGCGATCTGTTCAAAGTGGGGGCTATCTGCAACAAGCGGTGCAGGATACGGGCGATGGACGGCAGGTCTGTATATCTGTTGAAAAATGCCGTTATCCTGAAGGACAGTCATAATGAGATTATTGGAGCGGTTGAAACCATGACCGACATAACTTCTCTCTATATGAAAGAGCTTGAACTGGAGGAGCTCAAGCAGGAGCTGAGAAAGGAGTACTGGTTCATGGGCCTCCTGGGAAAAAGCTCGCCCATGCAGACCCTCTACGAGCAGATCAGAAATGCGGCGATGAGCGAGGCCCCGGTCCTTATTTACGGCGAGAGCGGCACAGGCAAGAACCTTGTAGCAAATGCCATCCACTCCCTGAGTCGGCGCAAGGGAGGACCGTTTATCAGCATGAACTGCGCATCTCTCAATGAGCACCTCCTCGAAAGCGAGCTCTTTGGCCACAAAAAAGGGTCCTTTACCGGCGCCATCAGCGACAGGACCGGGAGGTTCGAGGCAGCCCATAACGGGACTATCTTCCTTGACGAGATAGGCGACATGCCTCTCATCATGCAGGCAAAGCTGCTGCGGGTACTTGAGGAGAAAGTGGTGGAGCGGGTAGGAGAACATAAGCCTGTACCGGTCAACATCAGACTCATCTCAGCCACAAACAAGGACCTCTACCGCCTCGTGGCATATAATCGTTTCAGGGAAGACCTCCTCTACCGCGTAAACTCGATCTTCATCAAGACGCCCCCCCTGCGGGAAAGGATAGAGGATATCCCGATTCTCGCCTTCCACTACCTGAAGAAGATATCCATCGTCAACAACAAAGAGATCAGGAGAATAAGCCCCCACGCGCTGGAGGTTCTCCAGAGCTTCAGTTGGCCGGGCAATGTCAGACAGCTCATCAACGCCCTTGAGCACGGCTCCATAAGCTGCAAGGGGGATACCATCGAGGCATCGGACATTCCCGAATATGTCTTTCACGGCGAAAAGACGGAGGGCGAAGGCGTCCAGCTCGATACAGACAAGATACGCGCCTCCCTTGCCATGTTTAAAGGCAATAAAACCCTCACCGCAAAGCACCTGGGAATAAGCAGGGTAACCCTGTGGAAGAGACTCAAGGAATTGGGGCTGGACCAGAAAGCATAAAGGGACTTGCTACCGGATAGCACGACCCAGGAGGCTCCTGCTATTTCTTCTTTGTCGCATCTCACCTGATATCCTTTGATAATTATCACACCCTGCGGTCTCTGTCGCAGGATATTTACTCCTCTTGCAGCTGGCGCCTTTTGCCGAGTGAGAGGCAATGCGAGTCCTTGCACTGCCGGACTATGCTGATACAATGATAGGAAAAGCATAATGTTCACCGTGGAGGTATGCTATGGCAAGAAAGATACAGAAAATATGGAAGTCCAGGCCTGCCATCGAAGGGGCGGGGGTGCATCTTAAAAGGGCCTTCGGCTACTATCAGGTCCCCCAACTCGACCCCTTCTTGCTCCTCGATGATTTTCATGCTGATGATCCCCGCTACTACCTACCGGGCTTCCCCTGGCATCCGCACCGGGGCATAGAAACGATCACCTACATGCTGCACGGCGCAGTAGAACACGGAGACAGCATGGGCAACAGCGGGGTCATCTCACCGGGCGACCTGCAGTGGATGACAGCCGGCAGCGGCATCATCCACCAGGAGATGCCTAAGGGCGGCAAGGACAGACTCCTCTGGGGATTCCAGCTTTGGGCGAACCTTCCGTCGCGCCAGAAGATGATGGCCCCCAGTTACCGCGAGGTCAAAAGCAGCCAGATCCCTGAGGTCACGCTCGCATCAGGCACTTCCATTCGAATCATCTGCGGCGCTGTTGAAGGAAAGAAGGGGCCTGTAACCGGCATTGTCATTGATCCGGAATATCTCGATGTATCTGTACCTGAAGGAGCGGACTTTGCACATCCTGTTACTTCGGGCCATAATGTCTTTGCCTATGTTATCGAAGGGAAAGGGTATTTCGACGAGGAGCGCAACCCCTTTGCCCATGAGGTTGTCGGCGACAACTACTTTGATCTCAAGAGAGACTGTCTCTGCGGGCCCGAGACCCTTGTGCTTTATCAACGAGAGGGCAAGGAGGTGGTGATCACGGCAAAGGAGTCGCTGCTTCGCTTCCTTCTCATCTCAGGCAGGCCGATTGGAGAGCCTGTTGCCTGGTACGGCCCCATTGTCATGAACACCCAGGAGGAACTGCAGATCGCATTTGAAGAATACGAAAAGGGCGCCTTCATCAAACCCAGGATATGAAAAACGCTGAAGGCATCGCCTTGCTTCTCATCGCCGGAAGGAGGAGACTATAGGATGGACTTGGCCCAGAGAGAGAAGTTCAGATATTTTCTGAAAGATAAAGTGCGGCAGACGGTCGATTTTTATCTCACTGACCAGAACAGGGGCGTAGAGCCTCCGCCCGTAGAAAAACCTTATTCGTCCGGCGCTACAGTCATTGACCTCGTCCCTGCCGATCAACTGCGGGAGGTCTCCTCAATGGATGTATACACAGCGATTCACAACCGGAGGAGCCGCAGGTCGTTCCTGAGGGACGCGCTCAGCCTCAGAGAACTCTCTTTTCTCCTCTGGGCTACCCAGGGAATACGGAAAAAGGCAGGAAAGGGCACTGCCTTCAGGACTGTACCTTCGGCCGGATGCCGTCACGCCGTCGAGACCTACCTGGCTGTTTTTGCAGTGGAGGGCCTGGGAGAGGGCATCTACCGGTATCTCCCCATGGAACATCAAGTCCTCCTGGAATCGCAGCCGCAACGGCTTTCAGCCCTTCTTGTCGAAGCAGCCCTCGGACAGGAGTTTGTCGGGAAGTCGGCTGTGACATTCATATGGACAGCCATCCCCTACAGGATGGAATGGCGATATGGGGCTGCTGCCCATAAGGTGATCGCCCTCGATGCAGGCCACGTGTGCCAGAACCTCTACACTGCCTGCGAGGCGGTCGGGGCAGGCGTCTGCGCTGTGGCTGCGTATCATCAGGAATTGATGGATAATCTGCTGGGAGTCGACGGCGCAGATGAATTTGCCATCTACCTGGCGCCTGTCGGAAAGGTATGACCTGGGGAGACAGATGCCGGTTCAACTGTCAGCCGCCAGCCTTGATTCAAAACCAGCCAAACTTCTTGCGCATTTACATCTCATCCCTGCCGGCTTTACCATGTCGCCGGGAAGCATGGCGAGAGAGGGTATATTGTGAGATGCCCCCATTGCGAAGAAGAGACCGCCCCAGGCAAGGCGTGCGAAAAATGCGGGGGTGATATCGGATCTTTGTCCGAGATCGAGGTCCGGTATAAGGACTTCAAGGGCTCGGAGATGCTGGATATAAAGATGACCCGCCATGACTCTCCCGTGAAAGGGACGCCCGAGGCGGGGACTGAGCGTGAGAAAGGATCAGGAACAATCGCTGAGGCTGAAAGGCCTCAGGCCGCAAGGAAAGGTTCCCTGCTGATCATCATCTTCATGGTGGCTGCCGCACTGTCCGCTTTTTTCCTGCTGCGATTCCTTTTTAAGTTCTAACCCTTGCCCTATCTATCAGTTGTTGTACTGGATATTGTATTTTTTCTGAAGCTCTGGATTGTGGGCCAGGTCCTGTACAACACCTGTCTGGGCATCAAGGTCAAAATAGAATCCCTTTGGCATGTCGCCGTCCATAGCGGTGTAGCTGATAAAGTATTTCCGGTCATCTACCTTTTTTGCCTGCCAGCCGACTATTTTATACTTCCCGGCGTTTTCCTCTGTCCATTTTTTCACAATCGACTCCACTGTGGTCATCTTCATTAGGGCCTCAGAGTGTTTTACCATTTCAATGGCCCTTTCCGGGGACATGGCTGCGGGAGTGTTCGCCGCCGGCTGACCCGCCGGGTCACCCACGTGAGGCGCCGCCTTGTCCGCAGAGGGCGTGGATGTTCCCTGCGGAGCAGGACCCTGCCCCGAAGGGTGAGGGGGCGCCGATCCCCTGGCTGTCCAGGGGACCGGGCCCTGACCTTTATCATCTGGACTCAAAAAAAATACAGCGCCAAGCGCAACGATCAACAGGCCTGCTGCCCCTGCCAGAGAAGCCTTCCTGGATATGATCCTTCCCAAAATGGTAAAAGAAGATGAAGACTGTTTCGCGTTTTCAGTGACAGGAGCTGATATGTCGGTGGGAGACGAAGTCTCGGCCTCGCCGGCCGGCAGAGGTTGGGCGAGCTGTGGTTCAAGCGGTTTCTCAGGAGCCGGTTCTAAAGGCTGGGCTTTATATATATGGGACGTGCCGCATTTGCCGCATTTGAACCTCGTTCCCTCGGGTTTCAGCTTCCCGTCGGGAAGATTAAGCCTTGTTTCGCATTTTGGACAGGTGATAATCATGATAGTCCTCTCTTAAAAAAACCATTTTCCGGGATGATTGTCAAGGGAGATCGTACGGGCAGGAAGTTTTCTGCTATATAAGGTCATATTCCGGCAGATTGTGCAGCTTCCTGACATAGGAGCTCAATGTCTCGGGCAGGTACCTTCCCCAGAGCTTGACAGGCGGCGCATGGATGTCGATCCTGGGGCTGAATCCCACGGCGAACAGGGCTTCAACGAGAAACTCGACGTTCATGGGGATATAGCCCTTGTAGCGTCTATTGTCACGCTGGAGGATTATCCTTTCCTCATGAATACTGCTGCCGAGTTCCGATTCGACCATGTCAGGGAACGTCGAGAGTATGACCTCAATGTTCATTTTTGGGTCAGCGTCAGCCAGGAAGTGTTCCAAACCCCTTTTCAAGTCAGCTTCAGGGATCCCCCGGTTCAGGTGCCTCTCCCATCCCCTGTTCTCGCGATATTGCCGACAGATATGGCCGGCATCCCAGGGCACCTCGAGGATAAGGCTGATCGCCTGATAGCTGCCGCTGAATTCCGAACGTTCAATAACATCTATGTCGGATGCCATTAACAGGGCCTTTTCAAGCTGCCGCAACCTGTCGGGTTCAGCGACGATCTTAATCGCTCCCACGTCATGTATCGTCATGGCGGCTTTATCAAGACTGATGCTGTTGTCTCTGAAGCTTCCGGCGATATATTCTTCAGCCTGAATGAATTCCCTCACCATTTCTTCAGCAGGCGTCACAAACCTGTCGAAAGGGACTCCTGAAAGCCTCGCTCTCTCCCAGGCCATATCCCTGGCCCGTTCAAGTACGTTTTCGAATATCCAGTCAGCGATCCTTCTGTTCGCCTTCTCAGCGATCCTTTTTGGACGTTTTATTCTGAAAGATCCAAGCAGATGATCCTGTTCGTCGAGGCATACAACCGCATTAATAAGCGCTTCGCGGTAATAGTAATCCGGGTTTTTCCTGTACCTGTCCAGAAGCTCGGCAACACGCGGATTTGGGTCCCCGCCGTCACGGCAGATAATGTCCCGAAGTTCGCCTTTGGAGTAAATGCGCCTCTGATGAAAAGGCCTTTGATGAGTCATCTCCAGCAGGCGGCCGGCAAGAACGGTCAGGACTTCATTGACTGCAAAGCCGTCACAGATGAGTATCTCGGTAAGAAACCGGACGTCACCCGGCTCCGGGCGGTTGCAGAACCAGCGTTCAGCGATGTCGAAGAGGTCATTCCGGTGTATAAAAGATGTTAGATACATTACGATTCTTTATTAGCAGTTTTTCCATCTGTTCTTAATGCACTCCCATGCCTGTGTGCTTGTTGAGCCTGACAGCCTGGGCATGGTCTTGCCGCGCTTCTTCGATGAAGCCGAGCTTTTCATACGCTTTACCGCGGTAGAGATAGGTTTCGGAGTAGGCGGGGTTGAGGTCTATCGCCTTGCTGAAATCCTTCAGCGCTTCCGCATCGTGTCCCTCCATGAAGAAGGCAAGCCCCCTGTTGTAATATGCCCTCCAGAACTTCGGGTTGATCTCGATCGCCCGGTTAAAGTCCTGTATCGCTTCGTCATAGCGGGCAAGACCTCCATAGGTCGCCCCGCGGTTATCGTATGCCTTGGCAAAATCCGGAGATGCCTCGATGACGCGGCTCCAGAGTGTTAAGGTGTTTTCCCAGATACGGATCTGGCGAACCGTACCATAGGCGAAAAGGCCGGCCGCGATGATCACGATGGATAACGCTGCCGCCCTGACCCGCGTGTTAGGCCAGGCGGCTGCGGATGCTTTTTGCAGAACCAGCATTGTCCCCAACCCTGCAAGGAAGAACGGACCAATGGACGGCAGGTAGGTGTATCTGTCAGCCATCTCCTGGCTGCCCACCTGGATTATTCCCAGCACCGGGAGAAGTGTTATGACGTAGTATGCCCAGACTGCCGGAACCGCCTTCTGTCTTTCAGCGCGGACTATGCTGAATGCCGTGACAAGGATGAGCAAGAGTACCGGGATACCATAGGCTGATGAGAAGACGGATACCTGGGCTGGGTACGGATAATACGGCGATAAGCCGGCAGGCCAGATCATCTTGACTATGTAAGAAACAAGGGCCTTGAGACCCACCAGAATCCTTCCTGACAGGGGATATATCTCAAGCGGCCTTATCGCCCTATGCTGCGCAGCGAGAGTGAGAACGACCGAGCCGAGACTCATAATGAAAAAGGGAATCTTTTCTGCAATGGCAAATCGCAACCTTTCAGCGCTCTTCAGTCTTCCCCCAGGGTACCAGTCCAGAATCAGCAAGACGACCGGAAGGGTGACAGCCATCGGCTTGGACAAAAGTGCGAGGCCGAACAATGCGAGACTCGACAGGTACTGCCTGTTCCGGAGGGGGAAGACGTGTGGCTGTCCGGCTACCTTATATGCCGCGATATAGCGGACATATGCCAGTAGACTGAGCAGGAAGAAGAAAGCACACAACAGGTCCTTTCTCTCCGAAATCCATGCCACTGACTCTGCATGAAGTGGATGAAGACCAAACAGCAGCCCGGTTATGAGTCCTGCGGAGAGAATCCCCCTCTCAGGCAAAGACCGGCCGGTTCCTTCGGCGCCGTATGTCTCCCTGCAAAGACGGGAGGTCAGAATCACCACGAGGAAAGTATTCAACCCATGCAGCAGGATGCTCGTTAAATGATGACCCAATGGGTTCAACCCCCAGAGGGCGTAGTCCAGGGCATGTGATATCCATGTCAGGGGATGCCAGTTTTCAGCATGGAAATCAAAAAAGGCCCATTTCAGGAAATCGATCACAGATGACTTGAGGTGAATGTTCTCGTACACATAGTCGCCGTCGTCCCAGTCCACAAAACCGTTTTGCAAAGCAGGGAGATAGCAAGCTACGGCCAGCAGGGCTGTCAGCGCAGCGATCATGAGCGCCTTGTTGCCCTTATAAGTTGCTTCCGCTGAGTTCATGAATTCACTTTCAAG
>JAKAGF010000082.1 GCA_021825805.1 Nitrospirota bacterium | reverse complement strand
AAAGACCAGAACACCAGATTGAAAGAAATCGTCGGCCGTCGCCTTGAGTTCTTTAAGAAGAAGCCCGAGTCAGCCATTTATAAGCCAAAGGTATCGTCAAAACATATAAGCGGCCTTTATACCGAATCTTCGGTTCGGGAGCACGTGGTAAAGTCCGATTACGGGGAGGCGGCCGGCGGCACGAACCTCGCCCCCAACCCGATCGAACTCCTCCTCTCGGCCATGGCGTCCTGCATTGAGGCGGCTTTTTACGAATTCGCCGTCCACAAGGGATACCGGATCACGTCCCTTGCGGTTGAGGTTGAGGGGACCCTCGACCTGAGGGGGTTCTTCATGATCGACGATGTGGAGGCAGGGTTCAGGGACCTGAGATACACCTTCAGGATCGAAAGCCCGGACGACCCGGACCGGCTGAAGTCCCTCGCCGAAGAGGTGATAGCTCATTGCCCTGTTGTGGACAGCCTGATGAAGCCGACGCCGGTCTCCGGAGAGATAACCGTCACGAGCAAGTCGCAATAGGCCAAACCAGTGGTCTGCGCCCCTCTTTCCCGCGACACAGACCCGGTCATCGCCGCTGCCTGGAATCAACGGACATGGTCCGTGCGGGTAATATTGCCCCAAAGGGCATGGGGCAATTTTCAACGGGTTATGCGGCGGCCGGAGAGACAATCCAGCAGAAACAGCGGCTTGCGCGGCTCCGGCCGGTGGCACCGGAATTGCTTTCTTTATCTCGCTGTGATCAATATCCTCTTATGCACGAACAACCGAATTCTCATCAAGAGTCTCTACGGCATGCTGCGGGATGAAGGCTTCGGCGTTGACATCGCCGAGCACCCCTCAACCGCGGTCCAGATGGCCCTGGAAGGAGGATATGCCGCGGTCATCATGGATTCGGAGCCCTTCGGGCTTTCCGTAGAAGACGCCATTCGCATCATCAAGACCATCCTGCCGAAGATCATCGTCATCTTTGTCGGGTATGACCAGATGGACACGGACGTCCTGAGCGTCGAGGCGCCGATAGACCTCGAAAAGATCAAAAGGGCGGTCCACAGCATCGGCGGCATGCACGGCGTTCATTAAATCCAGAGAAGGGAGAACAGATGGAACCACGAGAAATCATTCTAAAGGCATTTGAGGGAGGAAAGCCCGAAAGGGTCCCGGTCACGCTCTTCGGCGGCGGCATGTGGAGCATCAAGGACTATGGTTCGTCATTCGAGGAACTGGGCAAGGATGCGGCGAAGATGGCCGACATGTGCATCACCGAAGCGGAAAAGATCAGAAGCGACGTCATCTACGTCGGCTCAGGTTTCAATAACTTCCATGCCTCCTCCCTCGGCGCGGCGTTCGGCGCCGGGATCAAATATCGGGAGATCGGCGCGCCGGACCTCACGGCGCATTTCGTCCATACCGAGGAGGATATCGACAAGCTGAACATCGCCGATGTCCACAAGGACCCGGTGGTACGGAACGTCCTGGAGGCAACGCGGATCGTCAAGCAGAAGATAGGAAAAAAATACCTCGTGACCATGACCTGCTGGGGCCCCTTCACCCTCGCCGCCCGCTTTGTGGGGGAAGAGGTTTTCATGAAAAACACCTTCAAAAAGCCGGCATTCGTCGAAAAGATGGTGAATTTCTGCGCTGATCTCCTCATCCACCTGTACGAGCCGCTGGTAGCCGACGGCTCACTGGAATGCCTGAGCATCGCGGACCCCACCGCCTCGGGCGACCTCATCAACCCCAAGCAGATGGCAAGATTTGCCGTCCCGCCCCTCAAGAAGATGAGCGACTGGGCGAAGTCGAAAAACGCGCATACCATTCTGCATATATGCGGGAACACAAGCGACCGGATCGAGCAGTTCATCGACACCGGCTGCAGCGTAATCTTTTTCGACCAGAAGGTCGATATCGCCAAGGCGAAGGAAGTCCTCTTAGGCAAGATGTGCTTCGGCGGGAACGTCGCCCCTGTCCACGTTCTCCTGAACAAGACCGCGGCCGAGGTGGACGCTGCGTGCAGGGAAGTGATCGAGATCGCAGGAAAAGACGGCGGGTTCGTGCTCGTGCCCGGCTGCGACATCCCGCCCACGATCCCCTTTGAAAACCTGAAGGCGTTTCATGATGCCGCCTTCAACTGGAAGTACTGATGACGCGCTTGTCATGAAAGACGAAGATGCCGTTTTTGATGAAGGGAGGTGAGGTCGCTTAAGGCAGCAGAATACCCTGCAGAAAGGGGAGGTAAAAAATGGGATTGTTTGATTTCATCAAGCAGCTTCTGGCCCCAGGGCCGGAAAAAACCGCAAGGGAGGAAAGAAAGATGGCAGAGAAGAAGATGACAGTCGAGGAAGTAAACGCCTACATGAAGCAGCAGTGCGGATTTGTCCCCCGGATGTTCCAGATCATCAACACCGTCACCCCGGAGCCGGGAAGGACTTTTGCGGATTTCTACGCAAGCATTTTCGGCGACGGTGCGCTGTCGCGGAAGGTGAAGGAGCTGATGTTTATGTCGGGCGGAGTGGCATACTGCTCGCCGCGCTGCATCATCCACGTGCTTCCCGCCATTAACGCGGGCGCAACCACGGGCGAGATATTCGAGGCAGCGTCCGTGGGAATGATCCTCGCCGGCTTTGTCCCGGGCGGCCCCGGCATCCCCTATGCCTTTGAGTATGCCCTCAAGTGCCTTGACATCGAGGCGAAGTACCGGAAAGGCGAGGCGTGGGAATATCTGCCCCAGCCGAAGTTCGACCACGGAGTATTCTAAAGAAAGGTTTTGGGCAGGGGGGCAGCAGGCACACGGGTTGTCTGCGGCCCCCCCGGCCTGAGCAAAAAAAAGAGGGCGCCCTATTCATGAGAATAAGATCAGCCCCCAGTGAAACAATGTTCTATTTTACCACAATTCCCTGAAAAGGAGAGCTGATGTTCAGATTTCAGAAAGAACAGAAAGTATTTAACTTCAGCGGTATAAAAATAGGCGGCCAGCCGGGAGAAAACCCGCCGCTTATGATCGCATCGCTGTTTCACAATAAGGACAGTGTCACGAAAACCGACCGAAAAGGCAATTTCGACCGCGAGAGGACAAAGGAGATGCTCAGGCAGATGGAGCAGATCTCCGAGGCCACCGGCGTGCCGGCAATGGTTGCCATGGTCGCCAACACCCCGGACGAGGCCAAGCTCTATATCGATTTTTACCTCGAAAACACGTCCATGCCGTTCGGCATCGACATGTGGGTCGCGGAGCAGCGGGCCAGAGCGACGGAATATGTCTCCCAACTCGGCGTGCAGGACAAGTTCCTCTACAACAGCATCACCCCCTGGGACAAGGACATCCCGGGCCAGGTCAGGCGGCTGAAGGACCTCGGCATCAAACATGTGGTGGTCCAGGCTTACGACGATGCGGACCAGACCCCCGCGGGCAGGGTAAAGTCCCTCGAATCGATCCTGGCCCAGGGCGCGGACTCCTTCCAGACCATCATCGTGGACACATCGGTGATGAATATGCCGTCCACCTCCTTCTCGCTCGTCGCGAACCGGATGATCAAAGAGAAACACGGCCTCCCCTGCGGCGGCGCGTACTCCAACGGAACGCATATGTGGAAGGAGATAAAGGAAAAATGGGGACTCGACGGCTTCAAGGCCATGGACGCCGTTGTCCAGGGAATGTCGTCGGCCCTCTGGTCGGATTTCAACTTCTGCGGGCCGGCCATCACCGCGCCCAGGGTCTTCCCGGCCGTCGCCAGCGCGCACATCCTTCTTTCGACGCTGGTGTACGACGAAAGCGGCGTCATCTTCGATAACCCGAACCTGCCTATCCGGAAGCACTTTGCGGACTTCATCGCCAAGATGCAGGAGGGCGGTTCAAGGAAAAAGACTAAATAATCATAATGAGATACCGAAAGGAGAATCACTGTTCATGAATTCACGAGAGAGAGTCTTGAAGCTGTTCAAGAAGGAGGCGATCGACAGGGTCCCCTGCTTCAGCGGCATGGGGAACATAACCGAGACCGGCATCAACAAGCTCGGCTACCGGTTTGCCGGCATCCATCTTGACGCAAAACAGATGGCTGAGACCGCCGCAACGACCTACAAGCTCTTCGGCTATGAGTGCGGCGTCGTCCCGGTCGACCTCTGCGTCGAGGCTGAGGCGATGGGCTGCGTCATCAATGTCTACCCTCAAGCCGACGGCATACTCTATCCGACGATCAAGGAAAAGCTTATCCACAGCGAAGACGAGATGAACATCGCGTTGCCGCCTGACCTGGCCACGCGCGGCAGGATTCCCCTGCTGAAAGAGGCGATCAGGCTGCTGAAGGCCGACATCGGCAACAACGTGGCGGTCGGCTCGTATGTCCTGGGACCCTTCACCCTGGCCGGACAGATCATGGAGCTCAACGACCTGCTGAAGCTCTCCTTCAAAAAGGCTGACAAGGTCGCGCAACTGCTCGATGTCATGGCGGACGCCCTCGTCATCGTTGCGAAGGAGTACGAGAAAGCGGGAGTCGATTACATCACCGTAAGGGAGATGGGCGCCACCAGCGACGTGCTGAGCCCGAGGGTCTTCAGGAACCTGATCCTGCCCCCACTGCAGAAGGTGATCAGGGCGATATCCGGCTTCTCGGTCCTGCATATCTGCGGCAAGACGAACGATATCGTCACCGCCATGATGGACGCGGGGCCGACCGCCATCAGCGTCGAGCAGAAGAATGATGTCGCCGAATCGAGAAAAAAGCTCGGCAGCGACGCCCTCATCTTCGGCAACTTCGATCCGTACAACGTCCTGGTATCCGGCAGCGAAGAGCTTGTCCGCTCGACGATGCGCAAGTGCATCGACGACGGCGTGAGCGCCGTCTGGCCGGGCTGCGATATATGGCCGACGGTCCCGCCCCAGAATATGACCGCAATGATGGATGAAGTAAAAATTTACGGAGGTAAAAAGTAATGGCCGACGAAGCACGCAAAAAAGAGATTTTTGAGAAGCTCAGAAACGGCGTAATACAGTACGACGAGGACGCCTGCAGGGAAGGGGCGCAGGAGGCGATGGCTGAAGGGCTCGACGCCAACGAGGCGATCTTCGACGGCCTCGTCTCGGGCATGGAGGAGGTCGGCAGGCTCTTCGAGGCCCAGGAGTATTTTGTGCCCGAGATCCTGATGTGCGCCGACGCCCTGTACGCGGGTCTTGATATCCTGAAGCCCCACTGCAAGCAGATGGACCTCGGCGTGAAGGGCTCTGTCGTCATCGGCACCGTGGAAGGCGACGTCCACGATATCGGCAAGAACCTCGTGAAGATGATGTTCGACGTGGCCGGGTTCACCGTTTACGACCTCGGCAGGGACGTGCCCCTCGACAAGTTCGTGGACGAACAGCTCAAGACGGATTCAGAGCTGGTTTGTCTGTCCGCGATGATGACCACCTCGATGGTCGGCATGCCGAAGGTCATCGAGAAGATCAAGGCAAAGAACCCCGACTGCATGATCATGATCGGCGGCGCGCCGACGTCAAAGGAACTCGCCGACAGGTGGGGCGCCGACGGATACGCGGAAGACGCCAGCAACGCTCTGAAGGAAGCGATCAAGATGGTCGCCTTCCTGAAAAAGTTGAGGGACGAAAAGATCCAGAAGAAATAGGCTGCCGTGAACGCTGACCCGCTGAAGCAGTTTCTGCAGGCAGAGGGGGCTACGCTTGTCGGTGTCGGAGATGTGACGAAGGCCCTGTCGCGGGAGATCATCCACCTCGGCAGGGGCGTCGCAATCGCCGTAAACCGGAGCCTCACCCGGGACACCGTTGATCTTCTCGTCCGTCTCCAGGCCCTGACTGAAGGGTGGCTCAAGGCAAAGGGATACCGAAGCCTTTCGATCCCCCCGGACTCGGACCGGAAGATGGGCAAGATGATCTCGAAGCTCTACAAGCTCTTCTGCCACAAGACCGCGGCGACCTGCGCCGGCCTCGGTTGGATCGGCAAGAACGGCCTGATCATCAATGAGCGATACGGCTCGAAGATGACCTGGGCGACGGTCCTGACCGATGCGCCGCTCGCCACCGACCGGCCCTATGTCTCCTCCCAATGCGGAGACTGCGACCTGTGCGTGCGGCACTGCCCCTCAGGCGCGGTGCAGGGCCATCTCTGGTCCCTCGGCAACCCCATGCGCGAGATCGTCTCGTACGACAAATGCAGGTCGCTCAAGTCAGGGCGGACTTCGCTCAAGGAAAAGCCGAACTGCGGGTTCTGCGTGACCGTCTGCCCGTATTCGCGGAATGGCAAAAAAAATAGTAATTAATCGAGGAGGATTCATATATGAGCCGTACGTTCAAGGTGATTTTCCAGCCGGCCGGCCGGCGGGGAGAGATAGAGGAAGGCACGACGATCCTCAAGGCCGCTCAGCGCCTCGGCGTTGATCTGGAGGCGCTGTGCGGAGACAAGAAGGTCTGCGGGAAATGCAAGATCAGGATAGAGGAAGGGTATTTCGAAAAGGACAATCTCGAGTCCGGCATGAAGCACATCACGCCTCTTGAGCCGACCCCTGATGAACTGAAACATATCAAGCCCGAGGACGGCCCCGGCGTCAGGCTCGCCTGCTCCTGCGAGATCCACGGGGACCTCAAGGTCTTTGTCCCCGAACGGTCGCGGGCAGGCAAGCAGGTGGTGCGCAAGGCCGCCAAGGAACTCTCGATCGCCCTCGACCCGGCGGTGAAGAAATACACCCTGGCGTTGACCACGCCGACGCTGCACGACATGACGACAGGCGATTATGAGCGGGTCGTCAGGGCGATGGAGGAGACCTATGGCATCAAGGACCTGCAGTTCGATTTCGAGGCGCTCCTCCAGCTCCAGGACGCCATGCGCGAGGGCGAATGGACGATAACGCTGACGGTCTGGATGGACAAGGAGATCATCAAGGTCGAGCCCGGCCACGTGGATGTCTGCTACGGCCTCGCCGTGGACATCGGCACCACCACCTGCGTCGGGTACCTCTGCGACCTCTCCACCGGCAAGGTGCTTAACACCGAATCGATGATGAACCCGCAGGTCCCCTACGGCGAGGACGTGATGTCGAGGATCACCTATGCCATGACCAACCCCGAAGGGCTCAAGACCATGCAGGACGCGATCATCGCCGGCCTCAACGAGATCATCGAGAAGGTCGTCTCGGAGGTGAAGAAGGACGGTCCCCGCCCCGGCGTTGCGATAGATGATCTCACCATCGTCTTCAATACCGCTATGCACCACATATTTCTCGGCCTGAACCCGGTCTACATCGGCCGCTCTCCCTTCATCCCGGCTGTGCAGCGGTCCATGGACATAAAGGCCCGCGACCTGGGACTGAAGATCAACCCGGGAGCGTACATCCACGTCCTGCCGATAGAGGCGGGGTTCGTCGGCGCCGACAATGTGGGCGTCCTGATCGCCCAGGAACAGTATTTCCAGGACGACATGGTGCTGATCATCGACATCGGCACCAACGGCGAACTCCTTCTCGGCAACAAAGACCGGGTATGCTCAACCTCCTGCGCAACCGGCCCTGCCTTCGAGGGCGCGCAGATCAAGTTCGGCATGCGGGCCGCTCCCGGCGCGATCGAAAAGGTAAAGATAGACCCCTCAACCAAAGAGCCGAAGTATAAAGTCATCGGCAAGGCGGACTGGCATACGCACATAGAAGGGAAGATCAACGCCAAAGGCATCTGCGGCTCTGCCATCATCGATGTTATCGCCGAGATGTTCCTGGCAGGGGTCATCGACAAGACGGGAAAGTTCGTCATGGACCTCGGCACGAACAGGATCAGGAAAGATGCGTCAGGGAAGCCTGAATATGTCCTTGCCTGGGCCGAGGAGACCTCGATCAACCAGGACATCACGGTCACCCAGGGCGATGTCCGGGCGCTGCAGCTTGCCAAGGGCGCGCTCTACACCGGCGCGAAGCTGATGATGCAGAAGATGGGCGTCACCAGACTCGACCGCGTCGAGCTTGCCGGCGCCTTCGGCAGCCATATCGACCGCGAGGCGTCGCTCATGCTCGGCATGTTCCCCGACGTGCCGATAGACAAGGTGGTGGTCGTGGGCAACGCTGCCGGTGACGGCGCCAGGATGGCTCTCCTGAACAAGGCGAAGCGGACTGAGGCGGATAAACGCGCCCGCTGGGTCGAGTTCGTCGAGAGCGCGACCGAGCCGACCTTTGAGAAGGAGTTCATGCAGGCGATGCATATCCCTCACATGAAGGACAAGTTTCCGAATCTCAAAAAGATGCTCGAGGAACAAAAGTCGATTGTGGCCCCGGGCATCAAAGGATAGCTTTTCCACATGACAAAACTCAGGGTTGATCCGGGGCAATGCGGCATGAGCGTCGTGGTGGAGGTCGACAAGAAGGGAAAAGACGTCTTCGAGCTGCGGATCACAAGCGACTGCGAAATGGTCCGGAAGCTCGGAGAGGCGGTACCCAGCCTCACCCTTGCGGACGCCTTTAAGAAGTTTTCGGATAATCCTGTTTACCGGAAGGGCGCGGCATGCCTCAGGCATGCCGCATGCCCCGTACCCGGCGCCATCCTCAAGGCCCTTGAGGTGGAGGCAGGCCTCGGCGTGCCGCGGGACGTGACAATAGTCTTTATCAGGGATGAAGACGAATAACATCGCTTTTGCCGCCCGGTATGCGCAGCGGCGGGGCGTCTCATGATTGAAGCGGCGTACTATAAACCATGGATACTCTTCTGGATCTGCGCAGTCCTTGCGCACGGATACATGGACTATTCGTTCTGGAAAAAGTGGAAGTCCTGGAAGCGCGGAGTGCAGCAGACTTCTGAAAGCAGTTGGACCTTCCGGACAGCGCGGATATGGCTTATGGAGGTCCTGATACAGAGACAGCTTCTCGGACTCTCTTTCTCCCGCTGGATGATCCACATGCTGATCTTCTGGGGCTTCCTATGTCTCGCTGCTCTTTCCATGTTCCTCTTCATCCTCTCCCTGGCACAGCCGGCCGGCGTCGATGCCGGCCTCAGGGACTTTTTCCTGCGCGGAAACGGCCATGCCCTCGTCAAGGTCTGGGGGGACTTCTTCGGCCTCTGCCTTCTTTCCGGCCTGATCGCCGCATGCGCCAGGCGGTTCATCGCGCGGCCGCACCAACTCCTGAATGACCAGGGAGACAGGGCGCTCCTTATCTTTCTCCTCTGGCTTGTGTTCAGCGGTTTCATCCTCGAAGGGCTCCGCCTCGGCCGGGCTCATCCGGATATTGCGCGTTATTCTTTTGTTGCGCGTTTCCTCGTGCCTTTCCTTGCGAGCGGCGCCTCGGATGCGGGGCAGTGGCTGACAGCAGCCTGGATTATTCATTCCTTCAGCGGCATCGGCCTGCTGGTCTATCTTCCCAGGAGCAAGCTCATGCACAGCCTGCTCGGGCCGGTGGTCATCGCCTTAAACGCAGCGGAAGAACCTGACAGAAAGGACATCTATTGGCCGCGGATAAAGTATCACAGGCCGACAAAATAGCCTCAGGGCTCACCCGACGACAGTTGATCGAGATCGAGGCCTGCAGCCGCTGCGGGGAATGCCTGGCCTGGTGCCCGGTCTACCAGCACGATAAGAAAGAAGAGAACACTGCAAGGGGCAAACTCGGCTGTCTCCGAAAAATGGCGGCTGAGCAGCCTGGAGCAGCGGATCAGGCCGGCCTGCTCGATGGTCTCTACGCCTGCTCCGCCTGCGGTCAGTGCCATGTGGTCTGCCCCATACGCATCAATACGCCTGAGCTGTGGGAGCAGGCGCGCCTGGCGCTCGTATCAGCGGGTCTGCCCCAGCCCGAACCGCAGAGACAGCAGCTCGCCCAGATCAGACAATACAATAATTCCTACGGCAGGCGGCAGGAAGAACGGGGCCTCTGGGCCGAACGCGCCTGGCAGGCCGGATTCCTGCTCAGACCGGTCTTGACATGGAACGAGCAGCCGTCGGAGGTCCTCTATTTTGCCGGGTGCACGGCGAGCTTTGATCAGACCATGCAGCCGGTGGCCGTCCAGTCAGCCCGTCTCCTGCAGGAGGCTGGGGTGCGTTTTTCGATCCTCGGCGCTGATGAGCCCTGCTGCGCGAGCAAGCTCCGCCGTATGGGGGACAGCGCATTCCCGGCAGAGGCGGCCATGCGGACGGAAATGCTCGTCAGGAAGAAGGTGCGGACGATCGTTGTCTCCTGCGCGGGCTGCTTCAAGGGACTGCATGCCGATTATCGCGGCATCCTCCCCGGATCAATCGAAGTGCTGCACCTTACCGGGTTCCTTAACAAGCTGATTCAGGAGGGCCGCCTCAAACCGAAGCACGAAGTCCCCCTTGCCGTCACCTACCACGACCCCTGCCACCTGGGACGCCACAGCGGCATCTATGAGGAGCCGCGCAGGGTCCTTGGGTCAATCCCTGGTCTGCGCATCATCGAGATGAAGCGGTCCGGCCCCTTCTCCGCCTGCTGCGGCATGGGCGGAGGGTTGAAACTCGCCCGGCCTGAACTGCAGAAAAAGATGTCAGCAGCCAGGATCAGGGAGGCTGAGGCCACCGGAGCGGAGGCTGTTGTAACGCCATGCCAGACCTGTCTGATGGGGCTCGCGGCAGGGGCTGTGGCTGCCTCTTCATCCCTGCCGGTATTTCATCTCAACGAGATGCTGATCCGCTCTGTCTGCCCGGACATCAACTTTGACAGGATCGCCGCCAAACTGAAGTTGCCGGATGGACCGGACGGAAAGCCTGCTGCATAAGAACAGGTTAATGCCTGATGAGGATATAATAAGAGTAGAAGAAAAGAAACAGAGACCGCACAAGGAGAGTTCATGTCTTCATTGATAACTGTTCCCATACTGCATCCATTCCACGGCGTGCAAAAAAGCGTCTCCTGCCTGGGAGCGGCTGCGATATTTTCATGAGGCAGATGGGGACCCTCCTTGCGTGCGCAGCCTATGCCTTCTACGCCGCATTCATCGGCAGGCTGTTCCTTCATGTTCTGCTCTGGATTCGGGCATCCGGGCAGGCATTCGCGAGCCCGGCATATGCGGTGCGCGTCAGGCCCGGCACGGCAGCGGTCGCCGTGCTTGACCTTCTTATGTTCAGGAGGCTCTTCAGCCAGAACAAACTGCTCTGGATCGGGTCGTGGACATTCCATCTCTCGTTCCTGCTCGTTGTCCTGAGTCATCTGCGGTACTTCCTCAATCCGGTCCCCGCATGTGTCACCCGCCTGCAGCCCTTTGGACTGGCTGCCGGATACCTGCTGCCCCTGTCGCTCATCCTGCTGCTCTGCCTGAGGGCCGCGGCAGGGAAGAGCCGGTACGTGTCTGTGTACAATTACTTTCTCCTCAGCGCCGGCCTTGTCATCAGCCTCAGCGGCCTCAGCCTAAGGATTTTTTTCCGGCCCGACCTCGCGGAAATCAAGGCGTTCATCCTGGGGATGCTCACCTTCATGCCGGACGCGCTGCCGCAGAGCCTCGTCTTTGTCGCCCACTTCGGCCTCGTACTGCTCCTGCTGCCCTTTCTCCCCCTGCACATGATAGCCGCGCCCTTGGTCACGCTCGATGCGCGCCGCCGGGAAGATGAACTCAGGACGGTGATGCATGAAAAATAAAAGCACCTTCACCGGATGTCTCAGCCGCGGGCAACTGCTGGAGATAGACGCCTGCACGCAGTGCGGGGAATGTCTGAAGTACTGCCCGGTACAGGAGGTAACCGGAAAGCCCCTTATCTCGCCGCCCGAGAAGATCCGTCTCTTCAGGGAGTTCATCAGGGCAACGGAAGGTCTCGGGGCCAGGCTCCTCGGCGGCGGCGAGCCCGACCGCAAGGTCCTCGAGGACTTTGCCCGCGCTGTGTTTGAATGCACCACCTGTGGCGCCTGCGGCCGGCACTGCACTGTCGGCATATCCGCGCAGCGGCTCTGGCCGATGCTCAGAAAGGAGATGGTGCGGCGGGGCCTCGGCCCGGTCGGTCCGCAG
>JAKAGF010000081.1 GCA_021825805.1 Nitrospirota bacterium | reverse complement strand
GGGGGACAACGTGGCCCTGTCGGTAGAGCTGATCTCGCCGATAGCGATGGAGAAGGAACTGCGGTTCGCCATACGCGAAGGCGGCCGTACCGTCGGCGCCGGGGTCGTTACCGAGGTATTGGAGTAAGAAATGAGGGACATCATACTGTTGCAGTGCACCGAGTGCAAAAACAAGAATTATTCGACGATGAAGAACAAGAAGAACACGACGGAAAAGCTCCAGATGAGCAAGTACTGCAGGAACTGCAGGAAGCATACGGCGCATAAGGAGACAAAGGCGTAATCCGTAATGCGAAATCCGCCGGGCGTCAGAAAAAGCAGGGCGGGTTTCGCAAACACGCTTTACGATTATGGGAACTACAGGCCAGTAGCTCTAACGGCTAGAGCATCGGACTCCAAATCCGAGGGTTGGGGGTTCAAATCCCTCCTGGCCTGCCACTTTTGGCGAGGACGGCATGATAGAGAAGATTAAGCAGTTTTTCAGGGAAGTGAAGGTGGAGACCAACAAGGTCGTGTATCCCGGCAGGGACGAGCTGGTGGGGTCCACCTGGATCGTCATCATTACGGTGATTGTTATATCCGTCTTTCTCGGCATCATAGACCTCAGCCTTACGAAGCTCGTAGGGCTGGCGGTAAGGTAGCCATATGGCGAAGCAATGGTATGTGGTACATACCTATTCGGGGTTCGAGGAGAAGGTGCGGCTTTCCATTGAGGAGAAGGTGGAGACCCAGGGCCTGCAGGAGAAGATAACCAAGATCCTCATCCCGACGGAGCGGGTGGTTGAACTGCGCGCCGGGAAAAAGCGCGAGAGCGACAAGAAGTTCTATCCCGGATATATCCTTGTCGAACTGGATCTCGATGATGAGACGTGGCACCTTGTCAAGAGCACTCCGCGGGTGACCGGGTTTGTGGGCGGCAAGCACCCTGTCCCCATCCCCGAAGAAGAGGTCGAGATCATCATGCAGCAGGTGGAGAAGGGGCCGGTGGCCCATGTGAAGACCCAATTCCAGAAGGGCGAAAACGTGAGGATTATCGACGGGCCGTTCAGCAACTTCAATGGCTTTGTGGATGACGTTGACATAGATCACGGAAGGCTGCGCGTTATGGTGAGCATATTCGGCAGACAGACTCCGGTGGAATTGAATTTTTTCCAGGTGGAAAAAACCTGAATTATTTTCAGGCAGGACAGCAGGCAGGAGGATAAACAACAATGGCTACGAAACAGATGGTTGCCCAGGTAAAACTTCAGATACCGGCAGGAAAGGCAACCCCTGCGCCCCCGATCGGCCCGGCCCTCGGTCCGCACGGGGTGAATATCATGGAGTTTTGCAAGGCGTTCAACGCCCAGACCCAGGCGCTGGGAGATACGATCATCCCGGTGGTGATGACGGTCTATCAGGACCGCTCGTTTACGTTCATAACCAAGACGCCCCCGGCCTCTGAACTGGTCAAGAAGGCTGCGGGCATTATCAAGGGTTCGAGCACGCCCAACAAGGACAAGGTGGGCAAGGTCACCACGGCCCAGCTCAGGGAGATCGCTCAGACGAAGCTGCCTGATCTCAACGCGTACTCTGTAGATGAGGCGATGCTGATTATCGCCGGCACGGCCAGGAGCATGGGCGTGGACGTGGTGGAATAAGAGGGAGGTGGTTCAATGGGCAAGAAGATAGACGCAGCGAGGGAAAAGATGGACCGCGCCAGGGAGTATCCCATCGAGGATGCCATAAAGCTCGTTAAGGAGATGGCGCATGTCAAGTTTGACGAAACCGTAGACCTTGCATTCAACCTGGGCGTTGACCCGAGAAAATCGGACCAGATGGTAAGGGGCACGGTTGTTCTCCCGCATGGGACCGGCAAGAGCGTACGGGTCCTTGTTTTTGCCAAGGGCGAAAAGGAGAAGGAAGCGCGGGATGCCGGCGCTGATTTCGTGGGCGCTGAAGATATGGTCGAGAAGATCACCAAGGGCTGGCTCGACTTCGACAAGGTTGTGGCTACGCCCGATATAATGGGTGTCGTCGGCAGGCTCGGCAAGGTCCTCGGGCCGCGGGGGCTGATGCCGAACCCCAAGCTCGGCACGGTCACCTTTGATGTGGGCAAGGCGGTCAAGGAGATCAAGGCAGGCAAGGTTGATTACAAGGCCGAGAAGGCCGGCGTGGTTCACGTCCCGATCGGCAAGGTCTCCTTTGAGCAGCAGAAGCTGGTGGACAATGCCAGGGCGATTATAGATTCCGTGGTGAGGGCGAAGCCCTCCACAAGCAAGGGGAAATACCTGAAGAAGGTGAGCATTTCCTCTACGATGGGGCCGGGACTGAAGATCGACGTTGCTTCAGTAGCATAAAGTAACCGGCGGGATACCGCCGTATATTAGTCGGAGACAGTAGGCGCAGCAGCTTAAACGGCCTGAACGATTCCACCGCCGACCTGAACAGTCGGGGGAGCAGGGCCGGCCTACCGAGGCTAACCGGGCAGGTGGGAAGTGAGAAATAAGAACGAAGAAGCGGATGACAAGAAGGGTCCCATCATTGTTCTCATTTCTTATTTCCTATTTGTGTAGTTGGGTCTCCGGGAAAGGAGGTCGACACTGAATAAGGAACAAAAGGGACAGCTTATCGCTGACCTCAAAGAAAGATTTTCCAAGGCAAAAGCGGTCGTCTTTACTGATTACCAGGGCATGACTGTCGCCGATCTCACTGAACTGAGAATACTGCTTCATAAGTCCGCCCTGGATTACAGCGTGGTGAAGAACACGCTGGCCAGGATCGCGTCCAGGGATACCGGCATTTCCGCTGCCGAGGACTTGTTCAAGGGGCCGGTAGGTATCGCCATCGGGTATGACGATCCGGCGCTGGCGGTGAAGAAGGTTGTTGATTTCTCCAAGAAGCACGAAAAGCTCCGGATCAAGGGGGCTATCCTCGAAGGCAAGGTCTTTGATTCGAAGGAGCTGAAGGAGATAGCGGAACTGCCGTCACGGGAAGTCCTGTTGTCGATGATGGCGGGTGTCTTCCAGGCGCCTCTGAGCAAGATGGCCGGCGCCCTTGCGGCAACGGTCAGCAGCTTCGCATACGCCATGGAAGCGCTCAAGGGCAAGAAAGACAATTAACAGAACATATACGATTAAAAGGAGGTTTGCATAATGTCTGTTACCAAGGAACAGGTTTTTGAATTCATCGATAACATGACGGTTATCGACATGTCGAAGTTCATCAAGGAATTTGAGGAGCGGTACGGCGTTACCGCTGCCGCCCCCGTGGCGGTCATGGCCGCGGGCGGCGCTGCCGCAGCAGCGCCCGCTGCAGAGGAGAAGACGAGTTTTGATGTCATCCTCTCCGGCGCGGGCGACAAGAAGATCCAGGTCATCAAGGTGGTCAGGGAACTGACCGGCCTCGGCCTGAAAGAGGCGAAAGACCTTGTCGATGGCGCTCCGAAGCCGGTGAAAACCGGCGTATCGAAGGAAGAGGCCGAATCCATGAAGGCCAAGCTGGAAGAGCAGGGAGCAGCAGTAGAAATAAAGTAGAAATCGTGTTAAAGGTTGAATACGGGGTAGAGGTCGCCGCTTTTCGCCGGCCTCTACCTTCGCCTTTATCCGGAGAAGGAGATCTATGGCAAGGGTTTTAAGAAAACGATTGGATTTTGGCAAGGTTCCCCAGTTCCTCGAAGTCCCCAATCTCATAGAGATACAGAAGCGGTCCTTCGACAAGTTTCTCCAGAAGGACCTCGGCCCGGCGAAGCGGGAGGAGACCGGTCTGCAATCAGCATTCCTCAGCGTTTTTCCCATCACCGACTATAACGAGACCGCGGAGATCGAGTTTCTCGGATATACGGTCGGCGAGTCCAAATACACCGTCAGGGAGTGCCTCCAGAAGGGGACAACCTATGCAGCGCCCATAAAGATCAGCGTCAAGCTCAACCTCTTCGAGGTGGAATCCGACGAGAAGCGCAAGCTCAAGGAGTCGAGGGAACAGGAGGTCTATATCGGCGAGATGCCTATGATGACCGATACGGGAACCTTTGTCATCAACGGCACCGAACGGGTCGTGGTGAGCCAGCTCCACCGTTCTCCGGGCGTTTTCTTCAGCCATGACAAGGGCAAAACCCACGCCAGCGGCAGGCTCCTGTATTCAGCGCGGGTCATCCCCTCGCGGGGATCGTGGCTCGACTTCGAGTTCGACACAAAAGATATCCTCTATGTGCGGATCGACCGCAGAAAGAAGCTGCCGGCAACGATCGTGCTCAAGGCCCTCGGCTATACGAACGAAGACCTGCTCAAGACTTTTTACCCGGTGGACACCATCCAGATCAAGGGAGGCTTGCAGTTCTCGCTGGTTGTCAACGACGTCCACGTGGGCATGAAGGCGTCGAAAAATATCGCCTCCCCTGACAACAAGGAAGTCATTGTCAAGGAGGGGAGCAAGATCACCAAAGTCGCCCTGAGGAAGATGGAGGTCGCGGGCATCAAGACGATCCCCATCACCAGGGAGGAGATCGTCGGGAGGATCGCCCTCAAAGACATCGTTGATCCTGAGACCGGCGAGGTTGTTGTTGAAGGCAACGAGATTCTCACCGAGGATGCGTTCAAGAAGATCCTCTCGCTGAAGATAGACACGCTCAATCTGCTGTTTATCGACAACGTACACTATCTTCCTTCCCTCCGTGACACCCTGCTGACCGATAAGGTGAACACGCAGGAGGAAGCTCTCATAGAGATCTACAAGAAGCTGCGGCCCGGAGAGCCTCCCACGCCGAAGGCGTCCCGCGAGCTCTTCAGCGGCCTCTTTTTTGATCCCAAGCGGTATGATCTGTCGCCCGTGGGGCGGCTCAAGCTGAATAAAAGACTGAACCTCGATATCCCGCTGGACGCCAAGGTCCTTATGGACAAGGACATCATCGAGATAGTCCGGTACATCCTGAGTCTCAGGACAGGCAAGGGAGAAGTCGATGACATCGACCACCTCGGCAACAGGCGCATCAGGGGAATCGGCGAACTCCTGGAGAACCAGTTCCGGATAGGGCTGGTCAGGATGGAGCGCGCCATCAAAGAGAAGATGACCCTGACCGAGCTCGAAACCGCCATGCCGCATGACCTGATCAATTCCAAACCGGTCATGGCAGCTGTGAAGGAATTCTTCGGCTCAAGCCAGCTCAGTCAGTTTATGGATCAGACAAACCCCCTCTCCGAGATCACTCACAAGCGGAGGCTGTCGGCCCTCGGGCCCGGCGGTCTCACCAGGGAGCGGGCCGGGTTTGAGGTGCGCGACGTGCACCCGACGCATTATGGGAGAATATGCCCCATCGAAACGCCGGAAGGACCGAACATCGGGCTGATCACCTCCCTCGCCTCCTATGCGCGCGTGAACGACTACGGCTTCATCGAGGTCCCCTACCGGAAGGTCACCAACGGCAAGGTGACCGAAGAGGTCCACTTCTTCTCGGCTATTGAGGGTGAAAAGTTTATCATCGCTGAGGCTACGTCTCCAGTTGACAAGAAGGGCAACCTCATCGGAGAATCGGTCTCAGCCAGGGAGGGCGGCGACTTCAGGATGGTGACGCCCCATGAGGTGCAGTACATGGACGTCTCGCCGAAGCAGGTTGTGGGCATATCAGCCGCGCTGATCCCCTTCCTCGAAAACGACGACGCCAACAGGGCCCTCATGGGCTCGAACATGCAGCGCCAGGCTGTACCGCTGCTGATACCGGACGCGCCCATCGTGGGCACGGGCATGGAGTTTGTGGCTGCGCGCGACTCCGGCGCCCTTGTGCTGGCAAGGAGGGCGGGCAGGATCGAGAGTGTGGACGCATCGCGGATTGTGGTGAGGGCCTCCGGCAGCGAAGGAGGCGTTGACATTTACAATCTGGTCAAGTTCCAGCGGTCGAACCAGGCCACCTGCATCAATCAGAGGCCGTTTGTCAAGGTGGGCGAAACGGTCAGGAAGGGCGACGTGCTTGCAGACGGCCAGTCGACTGACCTGGGCGATCTTGCCCTCGGCCAGAATGTGCTGGTCGCCTTTATGCCGTGGGGCGGCTACAACTTTGAGGACGCTATCCTGCTGAGCGAGCGGCTCGTCAGGGATGACGTGTATACCTCCATTCATATCGAGGAGTTCGAGGTGGAGGCCCGCGAGACGAAACTCGGCTCAGAGGAGATCACCCGCGACATCCCCAACGTGGGAGAGGAGGCCCTCAAGGACCTGGACGAAAGCGGCATCATCAGGATAGGCGCGGAGGTAAAGCCCGGCGATATCCTCGTCGGCAAGGTCACGCCCAAAGGCGAGACCCAGCTTACGCCCGAGGAAAAACTCCTCAGGGCCATCTTCGGCGAAAAAGCCGAGGAGGTGAAGGAGAGCTGCCTCTATGTGCCTCCGGGCATCGAGGGCACTGTCGTGGATGTCCGCATATTCTCGAGGAAGGGCATCGCCAAGGACGAGAGGGCCAAGTTCATCGAGGAGGAAGACATCCAGAGGCTGCAGCGGGACCTTGAGGAAGAGGTCGTGGTGATCAAAGAGGAGAAGTTCAAAAAACTCCGCGAACTCATCGCCGGACAAAAGGCGTCTGATGACGTAAAACACTCCAAGACAAAAGATGTCCTCTGCCCGGCGGGCAAGACCATTTCCGCCAAACATCTTGAGAGCGTCAAGGACGAACACCTCATGCGGATCAAGGTCGAAAACGCAACGATGCAGGAGAAGATCGAGACGATAAACAGCGAGGCGAACCAGTATATCAAGGAACTGGAGGCCCGCTACGACGAGAAGGTGGACCGCCTGAGGAAAGGCGATGAGCTGCCTCCGGGCGTAAACAAGCTGATCAAGGTTTACATCGCGATGAAGCGCAAGATCCAGATCGGCGACAAGATGGCGGGACGCCACGGCAACAAGGGTGTAGTGGCGATGATCCTCCCCGAGGAAGATATGCCGTACATGCCTGACGGCAGGCCGGTGGATGTTGTCCTCAACCCTCTGGGCGTTCCTTCCCGTATGAACGTCGGCCAGATTCTTGAGACCCATCTGGGCATGGCGGCGAAAGGTATCGGTCAAAAGATCGGCGAGATGTTCGATAAGGGTAATCAGATGGCAGCGGTCAGGAAGTTCCTCAAGGACGTTCTGAAAGAGACCCTGTCGGAGGAATACGATGAAAAGAAGATCGGAGACTACCTCGACAGCCTGGGTGAAAAAGACGTCAGGGACGTAGCGGTCAACGGCCTGCCGATCGCATCTCCGGTATTCGAGGGCGCGAGGGAAACAGAGATCAAGAACCTGTTCAAAAAGGCGGGAATGTCCCCCACGGGGCAGATACGGCTGCATGACGGCAAGACCGGTGAACCCTTCAAGAGGGCGGTCACGGTCGGGTATATGTACATGCTGAAGCTGCACCACCTCGTGGATGACAAGATCCATGCCCGTTCCATCGGGCCATACTCTCTTGTGACCCAGCAGCCTCTGGGCGGCAAGGCGCAGTTCGGCGGCCAGAGGCTCGGCGAGATGGAGGTCTGGGCCCTCGAAGGATATGGCGCCGCGTATACGCTCCAGGAATTCCTCACGGTCAAGAGTGATGACGTCACCGGAAGGGCGAGGATGTACGAGGCGATTGTCAAGGGAGACGCGATGCTTGAGCCCGGCGTCCCGGAATCCTTCCATGTGTTAATAAAAGAACTCCAGAGTCTCGGACTCGACGTTGAGCTCCTGGAGAAAAAGAAGAAGGGGGAGTAAAGTGGCAGAAGATATTTACGCCATTTTTCAGAAGCCCAAAAATCCCACGGATTTTGAGGCGATACGGATAAAGCTTGCCTCTCCGGACAGGATCAGGGAATGGTCCTACGGCGAGGTGAAAAAGCCGGAGACGATCAACTACCGGACCTTCAAGCCGGAGCGCGACGGTCTCTTCTGCGCGAAGATCTTCGGCCCGATCAAGGACTGGGAGTGCATCTGCGGCAAGTACAAGCGGATGAAGCACCGCGGCATCGTCTGCGACAAGTGCGGAGTCGAGGTGATCCAGTCAAAGGTGCGGCGCGAGAGGCTCGGGCATATAGAGCTTGCAACGCCGGTGGCCCACATCTGGTTCCTCAAGGGCGTGCCGAGCCGCATCGGCACCCTTCTTGATATGACGATGCGGAACCTTGAGAAGGTGCTTTATTTTGAGAGCTATATCGTCATCGATCCCGGGGATACGGGGCTCAAGGCAAAGGAACTCCTGAGCGAGGACGATTACAAGAAAAGGATCAGCGAGTTGGGTTCCCGGTTCAAGGCGGGCATGGGGGCCGAGGCGATACGGGAACTCCTAAAGGCCCTTGATATGGACGGCCTGGCGGAAGATCTCAAGACAAAGATTCGCGAGGCTGTCTCCCTGGGGGTGAAGAAGAAACTCACCAAGAGGCTGAAGGTCGTTGAGGCCTTCAGGAAGTCGACCAATAAACCCGAATGGATGATCATGGACGTCATCCCGGTTCTGCCTCCTGACCTGCGGCCCCTCGTGCCGCTGGAAGGCGGGCGGTTTGCGACCTCTGACCTCAATGATCTGTACCGCAGGGTGATCAACAGGAACAACCGGCTGAAGCGGCTCGTTGAACTGAAGGCGCCGAGCGTCATCATAAAGAACGAGAAGAGGATGCTCCAGGAGGCGGTTGACGCGCTCTTCGACAACGGCAGAAGGTCGAAGGTGCTCAAGACCGCGACCAAGCGGCCGCTGAAGTCCCTGAGCGATATGATCAAGGGCAAACAGGGCCGGTTCCGCCAGAACCTCCTCGGCAAGCGTGTTGACTACTCAGGCCGTTCGGTCATCGTGGTCGGGCCTGAGCTGAAACTGCACCAGTGCGGACTTCCCAAGCGCATGGCTCTGGAGCTTTTCAAGCCTTTTATCTTCAGCAAGCTTGAGGAAAAGGGGCATGCCACGACCATAAAGGCCGCCAAGAAACTGGTGGAAAAGGAATCCCCCGAGGTATGGGACGCGCTCGAAGAGGTGATCCGGGAGACCCCGGTTCTCCTCAACCGCGCCCCGACACTGCACCGGCTCGGCATCCAGGCCTTTGATCCGGTGCTGGTGGAGGGCAAGGCGATCAAGCTTCATCCTCTTGTCTGCACAGCCTTCAACGCGGACTTCGACGGCGACCAGATGGCGGTCCATGTGCCGCTGTCGATCGAGGCGCAGATCGAGGCGCGGGTGCTCATGATGGCGGTCAACAACGTGTTGTCGCCCGCCAACGGCAAACCGATCATGGTGCCGACCCAGGATATGGTTCTCGGCATCTACTACCTGATGAAAGAGCGCAAGGGCGCCCTCGGCGAGGGCAAGGTATTTGGAGATCCGGCCGACCTCAGGGCCGCCTATGACGCCGGCAAGCTCAGCGAGCATGCGCGCATCAAGGTGAGGCTCAACGGCGGCCTGGTGGAGACCACGGTCGGAAGGGTGATCTTTTCAGAGATCACCCCTGCTGAGATCCCTTTTTCGATGATCAACAAGGACATGACGAAGAAGGAGCTTTCCAAGCTCATCGAGTTCTCCTACAAGAAGTCGGGCAGGCGCGCTACGGTAGTCTTTCTCGACAAGCTGGAGAAACTCGGGTTCCAGTACGCGACCAATTCCGGGATCTCGATCTGCATGGCGGACATGCATATACCTTCGACAAAGCCGGAGATGATCCACCACGCCGAGCAGGAGGTCATGGAGGTCCAGAAGCAGTATGCCGACGGTCTCATCACCCAGGGCGAACGATACAACAAGGTGATCGACATCTGGGCGAACGTGACCGAGCGGATCGCCGATGAGATGATGAAGGAACTGGGCGCCGAGGACGACCGTGTCGCATCCGAGGAAGAACTGCAGGAGAAGAGGTCGTTTAACTCGATCTTCATGATGGCTGATTCAGGCGCCAGGGGCAGTGCGGCCCAGATCAGGCAGTTGGCGGGTATGCGCGGTCTCATGGCCAAGCCCTCTGGCGAAATCATCGAGACCCCTATTACGGCGAACTTCAGAGAGGGCCTTACCCCTCTCCAGTACTTCATATCAACTCACGGCGCGCGCAAGGGACTTGCGGATACGGCGCTGAAGACGGCAAACTCCGGGTACCTTACCCGGAGGCTCGTTGATGTCGCCCAGGATGTTCTCATCACGGAAGAAGATTGCGGAACCACGGACGGGATCACCGTTACCGCCCTTGTGGAGGGCGGCGAGATCATCCAGCCCCTGGAGGAGCGCCTCCTGGGCAGGTACAATGTCGAGGATATCAGGGACCAGGTCACAAAGGAACTCATCATGAAGAAGAACAATGAACTGGATGAGACCATGAGCCAGAAGGTGATCGAGGCGGGTATCGACAAGGTCAAGATCAGGTCTGTCCTCACCTGCCAGTCCAAGTTCGGCGTCTGTGCGCGGTGTTACGGAAGGGACCTGGCCCGCGGCGAACACGTGGAAAACGGAGAGTCGGTGGGTATCATTGCAGCCCAGTCCATCGGCGAACCCGGCACGCAGCTTACCATGAGGACGTTCCATATCGGCGGCACGGCGTCCAAGGTCGTCGAACAGACGGTCCTCGAGGCCAAGATGTCCGGCGTCATCAAGTTCATCAATATCAATACGGTCAAGAACAAGGAAGGCGTCCTCGTCGTCATGAACCGCAACGGCAGCATAGCTGTAACGGATTCAAAGGGGCGGGAACGGGAGAAGTACTCTGTTGTCTACGGCGCAAAGCTCCGCGTTGCAAATGGACAAAAAGTGGAGGCAGGACAGAGGCTTGTGGAATGGGATCCCTTTTCCACCCCTATCCTTACCGAACTCGGCGGCAAGATCGCCCTGGGCGATATTGTCGAAGGCGTTACCTTCAAGGAGGAAGTTGACGAAACCACCGGCCTTTCCCACAAGGTCATCATCGAGTACTCGGCCAACATGCGGCCCAGGATCTCCATGAAGGACGAGCACGGCAAGGCTACCCTGAAGATCCCCGGAACGAACAACCTTGCGCGGTATCTGCTGCCCTCCGGCGCCCATATCCTTGTGGAGAAGAATGACATCGTCTATCCTGGTGATATCCTCGCCAAGATACCGAGGGAGACGACCAAGACCAAGGACATCACCGGCGGTCTGCCGAGGGTTGCCGAGCTTTTCGAGGCGCGCAAGCCGAAGGAGCAGGCGATCGTCTCGGAGATCGACGGCATTGTTGAGTTCAGGTCGGCCCAGAAGGGCAAGCGGGTCGTCGTGGTCAAGGGCGGGGAGACGACCAAGGAGTACGACATACCCAAGGGCAAGCATGTGAGCGTGCACGAGGGCGACTGGGTCAAGGCGGGCGAGCCGCTCATGGACGGAGCCGTCAACCCGCACAGCATCCTCGATATCCTCGGACCGAAGGAACTGCAGAGCTATCTCGTGGACGAGGTGCAGAAGGTGTACAGGCTGCAGGGCGTTTCGATCAACGACAAGCATATCGAGGTGATCGTCAGACAGATGATGAAGAAGGTCCGTATAGAAGACCCCGGAGACACCACCTTCCTCATCGGCGAGCAGGTCGACCGCGTCGTCTTCCAGGAAGAAAACGTCCGCGTGAAGGCCGCAGGCGGTGCGCCGGCACAGGGCAAGCCCCTTCTCCTGGGCATCACCAAGGCGTCTCTCACCACGGACAGCTTCGTATCAGCCGCCTCGTTCCAGGAGACCACGAGGGTCCTGACCGAGGCTGCCATCAACGGCATGATCGACGAGTTGAGGGGACTCAAGGAGAACGTTATCATGGGACGGGTCATCCCGGCCGGCACCGGCATGGCGAGGTACCGCAATACTTTTGTCAAGAGGGACCTTCCACCCATGTTCGCAACCCCTGCTGTCGAGGAATAACCTTACCGACACCCCCCTGTCTCTCATGCGCGGGAGACTGGGGGGTGTTTTTTTGTCTTCAGAAACACTATACGCCCTGCCAGTCGGCGAGAAGCCGTTTCCTGAAACCGGACATATGCCTTATGGTATGATAAACAAGGAAATTTCTTGCGTACAACACTATGGATACGCCCTATGCAGAT
>JAKAGF010000247.1 GCA_021825805.1 Nitrospirota bacterium | reverse complement strand
GATCTGCGCAGTGCCCTCGACCATGATGAGCGATGCTTCCCTCATGTCATCAAAGGTAATATCGTTCTCCTTCTTTTCAGCGTATCCTTCCCTGCTGAGAAAGGCTGAAACGCCGGCATAGTCCCCTTCCTTACCCGAAGGGATCACGAACGTCTTTTTAGGATCTCCGATGAGCCTTGATACCACAGGGGGGAATTCCGGCTCACTCAGCCGCCTGAGCATGTCGTACTGCTCGTCGATAACCAGTTCCACAGGCGAGCCTTCCGTATCGAGCGAAAGGGCCGTCAGCTCCTTCTCTATCTCGAAGGTCTTCCTCACCTCGCCGTCTCTGAGTTTCAGGAGGACAGGGACCTGTATCCTGAACTGTTTCCCCTTCTGAACTATAGCAAAAGAGACTTCGGCCCTGGCGCCCCTGTATTGCAGCACAGCGTTTTTCAGCCCGATCTCAGGCGCGCCCTTTTCCTCAAGCCACTGCCTGAAAAACCATCCCAGGTCCTTACCCGTCACTTTGCTGAAGACCACTCTGATATCATCCCACGAGGCAGGCATGAATCGGTACTGCTGCACAAAGGCCTTGAGTGACGCAAAGAACAGGTCATCGCCCACGTGCCGCCTGAGCATGTGGAATACCATGGCGGCTTTTCCGTAGCCCACCGCCCTGGATGCCCGGTCTGTCCTGCCTGAAAAGGCTGCGAGGGGGGAATCGTTATCAGCGTTCACATAGCTCTCAAGGGAGATAAGGGCCTGTTTCCGGTAATCCCAGCCCCTGCCCTTCTCCTCTTCATACCAGTGGTCAGCAAGATAAGTGGTAATCCCCTCGGCCCAGTTCCCTCCCTGAGAACTTATATAAACCAGATTGCCGAACCACTG
Organism: Nitrospirota bacterium; assembly: GCA_021825805.1. Classification (GTDB taxonomy): domain Bacteria; phylum Nitrospirota; class Thermodesulfovibrionia; order Thermodesulfovibrionales; family UBA6898; genus JAKAGF01. The sequence goes on along the minus strand of JAKAGF010000247.1, from coordinate 2,040 downwards.
GTGAAGGACCTCGTGTCCCAGGGACGTCTCGACGATGAAGGGAAGCCGCACGACCTCCCTCCCCAGGAGGGTGAAGGTGGGCAGGGAAATACCTGTCGGCAGGATGTTCTCCACAACAGAAAACCTCTTGTAGGGATAGGGCCCGAGAAGGCCTTCATACAGGGAGAGATATTTTTTAGTGTGTTCGCTATAATTCGCGGCGAGGCCCGCGTCCTCAGGAAGAAAATAGGTATAAATCTGAATATTGCCTGAGATCACCTTCTCGACCCTGTACGCTGCCGCAACAAGAGTAATACCGCCGACAGGATGGGGAAAGGAGAACGAAAACTCCCTGCCTTTGCCCGGGAGTTCCCTTGCGGTTATTTCATCCGCCTCGGAGATCGCCTCAAACCCGGCCGGCACGACTGCTGTCAGCCGGTGCCGCGACTGTCCCCGGACAACGGGATACCAGCCGTCCGCGAGATAGATGCCCGCCGCGCTGACGAGATTGCCCTGCACAACGCCGGGGTTCTTTTCCCTGTCGGTTTCCGGGTCAGCAGTGAATGAGACCTCATACTCGATGCGAAGCGTGTCAGCCGCAGCGCCGGTCTGCACGGACAACACCTTCGCGTCCCGATCCGGAGTGAACGCCATATTGTTGATCGATGCGGAGATCACCGTGAGCCCGGCAAGATCCACGACCCAGGTCTTTCCCTGTGGGAGCGTGATCTCGGAGATACCCTGGACAAGGTGGCGGGCCGTATCAAAGCGCACACTTATCGTATTAACGGGATGCTCTTCCACGGCTACGGATGCCTGGGGCGGAAACAAGAAAAAAGAAACCATGAGGATCTTGAAAAATAAACGCACTGGCTGTTCTCCTTATATGCATCGATTGGTGGAGCAGGCATGCCAAAAGTCTACCACAAACAGGGAATCGTGTCTGCTGCGGGGATAGGGCGAAGGCCTCTCAGCGAATAACGTCCATCCGTTCCCGGAAGGTGTAATAGAGATCGGCGGCGGTTGAGGAAGGGGTAACAGGGAACCTATGAACAGGGATTCCCGAGTCTGTGAAATAGTCTGTAAGCGGCTCGGTGCGCTCGCTGAATATCTGTAGTTTTTTTCTGACAAGAGCGAGACCGTCATCGGCCCTGCCAGTCCTGTCTCCGCCCGAATTTTCGCTGATCCGGACAAAGACGGTTTCAGCAGCGCAATCGAGGACCATCAACCCCCTGAATTTCACCAGGCCCTTCATATCCTCCGCCTGGCCCCGGTGGCGGGGCAGACCGTTGAGCACCAGCAGATCGCCTGCGCGGTAACCCTTCCGCCGCATAAAGTGGAGGACGCTCTTCCCGGCGATATGAAAATGCTCGTTCTCTAAGAGCAGGCCCTTCTCAAGCACATCCTTGATGAAGGAATGCTCACGGTCTTCGAATCCCCCCGGCGGCCCGGCCTCTCCGGCGATTGACCGCAACTCGCTGCCAAAGTCGAAGTGCAGGCACCGCGTACCGTTGATGCCCTTCTGCTCAAACAAATCCCCCAGCGGCGTCTTGCCGGAGCCGGTCGGCCCGATTAAAAGAAGGGCATCTGCAGGCACAACGCATTCCATTCAAGAGGGCGGGTGTGCAGAAAAAGATCCATATCCTGGCGGCTCTGAAATGCACATCTTCATTCCGACAGCGTTCCTGTCAGTGCAACAAGCGGTAATCCTGCGGTTCCCGTGATCAAAATAATCTTGCCGCCATATATGGGCTTTTTATGCATGCCCGCCCTCTGCGATGGGTAATCATCAGACATTTTTGTTGTCACTGTTTCTTCAGCGCCCGTTCGACTGTCCTGATGGCGCAGAACTCTCCGCACATGCTGCAGACCTCTGTCTCTGTCGGCGGTACCTCAGCCCTCCACTCCTTCACCTTGTCGGGGTTGAGGCTCATACTGATCTGGCCGTTCCAGTCCAGGGCCTTGCGGTACCGCGCCATCTTGTTGTCAGCATCCATCGCGCCCTTCACGCCCTTGGCGATGTCAGCGGCATGGGCCGCAAGTTTCGAGACGATCACTCCC
>JAKAGF010000080.1 GCA_021825805.1 Nitrospirota bacterium | reverse complement strand
AGCCGATCCTGAACTGTTCGAGGGATGCGTCGCTGACGCCGCGCCGTCTCACATACTCCAGGGCTGTGTCGGACTCCCGGAGTTTCCCGGCGTAGAATTCCGCGGCATTGCGAAGGGCATCCCGTATCCGCTCCTGCTTCTCATATGTCCGGGAAGCGGGCTTTCCCCGGTCAAGGGGAATCCCGGCCCTTTTCGCAAGAAGCGTCAGGGCCTCGTTGAAGGTGATATTTTCGTACTTTGATGCGAAGGCGATGACATCACCGCCCGCGCTGCACCCGAAGCAGTGGAATATCTGTTTGGAGGGGCTGACCATGAACGACGGGGTCTTCTCCGAATGAAAAGGGCAGACACCCTTCCAATTCAGGCCGGCCTTCTTGAGGTGGACATACGAGGAAATGAAATCCACAATGTCTACCCTTGATTTTATCTCTTCGAGAAGTCCGGATGTCCTCATCTATTCCCCGCGGAATTTGTTTATTCTACCATGAACTCCGGGGAATGTGTGGGGGCAGACATGCGGCAGACATGCGCAAACGGATATGCAACATCCATTGTCCCCGGAAATAAACCCAGGAGTTCCCCCGGAAATCGAGTCTTGTCGGGGATAAGTCTATTAAGAGATAAAGAGAAACGAACGAACGTCTCTATTCGATTACGTAACTGACCTTGACTTCCAGGTCCTTGCGTAGGGAATGATACACCGAGCAGTACTTCTCCTGCGAGAGGGAGATGACCCGGTCGAGCTTCCTGGGCGTGATGTTCTCGCCTGAGATCAATATCTTCATCTCCATCTTCTTGTAGTACTGCGGCGGGGTGGGGTTCCGCTCTCCGCTGATGTCGATCTTGAACTTCGTGATCACGCATTTCATCTTCTGAAGGAACGACACGCAGTCGATGGCGAGGCACCCGGCCACGCTCAGAAGCAGGCTCTCCGTGGGGATGCACCCCCACTGGGCCTCTGCATCGAAATCTATCTCCTCGCCCCTCTGGGTCCTGCCCTTGAATATCAGTTCCTTGTCCCAGGTCAGCGTGCCCTTGTTGACAGGCATAATCTTTCCCTTATATCCCCGGAGGGAATCCTCAAGGGAGACAGCGTCTTTGTCTTCCGCTTCGCTCACAATGCCTCCTCAGTTTTAAACGATAACAGGCAGTCAGACTTATGCCCCGACCGTCATTATACCACAAGAAGAGACGGCTGCTCGGTCCGCAGGCAATACGCCTCTTCGATCAGCTCAATGAGGTGAAGGACAGGCCGGTCGGTGATCTCCTGCCCCAGTTGAAGGATGCAGCCGGGGCAGGAAGTCACGACCACATCAGCGCCGGAATTGCTGAGTCTTTCCGCCTGTCTTTTTCGCAGGCTGACGGACAAATCCTTAAAGGACAGGCTGAACGGCCCCCCGAAACCGCAGCACCCGGAATCATCTGCTGACAGCAGGTCAAGTCCGGCCCTCTTGATGATGTCGCGCGGCTCCTGCCTGACGCTGAGGTTATATCTGAGGTGGCAGGGGTCGTGGTAGACGGCTGATTTCATAATGGAGGATGTCTTGTCAAGAATGTCGGCAAAGAAGACGGAGATATCCATCGCCCTGTCGAGGCCTTTGCCTATGAGCCGGGGATAGTCGATCCTGAGGCTGTGCGTGCAGGTAGGGCAGAGACTGAGGATCGCATCCACCTTCAGTCTGCTGAAGACGCGATAATTCTTCAGGGCCCGATCGGCTGCCTCTTTTTCGAGGCCGAGGTTCCTCAGGGGCGCGCCGCAGCAGGTCTCGCCCTTGGGCAGGATCACCTCATAACCGAACCGGCGCAGAACATTCAGAAGGGACTCTCCGAAATGCGGGAAGACATAGTTGACGCTGCAGCCGGTGAAGACAGCGACCCGTCCCCGCCTCCTGTTCACCCGCAGGACCTGTTCTGATCTTCTGAAAGGCGCATCCGGCAGCTCAGGGACAAAAGGGATCATTCCATGACGGAAGAGAAAAGGGAGTACGATATGCTTAGCCATCCGTATCGCTCTGAATGCGGGATCAGGCCACCGCGTGGCGATCTTCAGGAGAGAGCGTACATGTTTGCGCTTCTTGTCCGAACCACTCAGCATTCCCCTGCCTTTGCATATCGCCTCCGGGATATGAACACCAAGGGGACAGGCGCCGGAACAGGCGCCGCAGAGGATGCAGCTGAAGAGGCGTTCGTTAAGTTCTTCCGAAGGCCTTAACCTGCCGGCGTTCAATTCCCGGATGAGCCTGACGCGGCCGCGGGCCCCCATGGATTCGGAGAGTTCCTCATCGTAGGTGGGGCAGACCGCCTTGCAGCCGCCGCACAACACGCACATGGCAAGGTCATCTGCATACAACCGCGGTTGCGCCTCCATCAGGATATCCTGTCCTGAAGCATCCGGTTCAAGCTGCCGCTCCTGTACCCCTCAAGGTCAAGAGCAACGAACCGGTAACCGAGGGCCCGCAGCCCCTCGACGATCCGCTTCCTGTTTTCAGGCGCAAGAAGGACCGGCATGTCCTCCTCTTTTACCTCTATCCTGGCTGTCTCCCCGTGGTCCCTGACCCTGAGCACGCGGATGCCGAGGGCGCGTATGGAGTCTTCCGCCCTGCCAACCCGCGCGAGCGCCTCGGAGGTTATCCTGGTCCCATAGGGAAAACGGGAGGAGAGACAAGGGGAAGAAGGCTTGTCCCATGTCTGAAGACCGAGCTGCCGGGAGAGGAGCCGGATGTCTTCCTTTGTCATGCCGCATTCCGCAAGGGGACTGATGATGCCGTGGTCTTTGGCCGCCTTTTTGCCGGGCCGGTAGTCTGAAAGGTCATCATGGTTTGAGCCGTCAAAGACAGCGGGAATATTCCTCTCTGCCGCGATAGCCTTCAGCCTTCCAAAGAGTTCGTCCTTGCAGTGGAAACACCGGTCAGCGGAATTGCGCGCAAAGGACTCGTTCTGAAGCTCATTTGTATGGATGACCAGATGTTCGGAGCCGAGCGCCCCGGCAAAAGAAACAGCAGCATCCCGGTCTTGCCGCGGCATTGTTTCAGATACAGCGGTGACGGCAAGGACCTTCATGTCCGCCATCTGCATCGCCTTCAGGAGAAATGAACTGTCAACTCCGCCGGAAAAGGCGAGGAGGCCGCTGCCGTATCCGCGCAGAAGACTGCCGAGGGCTGCCAGCTTCTGATCAGGTGGTAAGGAGTCCTTCATTGCTACAACGTGCTGACTTCGTAGTTCTCCTGGTGCATCTTGTTGTCAGCCCGTATGAGCACCTTGACGCCGTACTTGCTTTCGAGATCCTCTATGCCGAGCATCTCTTCGTCCGAAAGCATCTCCGCAACAACAGGGTGGCCGGTGATGATGATCTTCTCAGAGCCGTGCTTTGCCAGTTTCTTGATAGCCCTGAGGATCTCATAGCAGAGGGTTTCGGGGGATTTGACGAAACCCTTGCCTTCGCAGTAGGGACACGTGGTCGAGAGCGTCCTGCCGAGGCTCTCGCGGACCCGCTTCCTCGTCATCTGGATCAGCCCCAGCTCGGATATGTGGAAGATCGTGTTCTTCGCCCTGTCCCGCTTCATCGCCTCGGTAAAGGCGTTGAAGAGACGCTCGCGGTTTTCCGGTTTGTCCATGTCGATGAAGTCTATGATGATGATCCCGCCGAGGTTCCTGAGCCTGATCTGGTAGGCGATCTCCTTCACCGCCTCGAGGTTCGTCTTGAGGATGGTGTCTTCGAGGCCTTCCTTTCCGACGAACTTGCCGGTATTGACGTCGATGACGGTCATCGCCTCCGTCTGGTCCACGACAATGTACCCGCCTGATTTCAGCCAGACCTTCCTGCCTATCGCCCGGGAGATGTCCAGCTCAATGCCAAAGGCGTCGAACAGGGGTTCGGTCTCCTCGTAGTACTCGATCCTGTCGAGCAGCTTTGCGAAATAGGTCTTGACGAACTCGATAATCCTGCCGTATTCCTCGGGCGAATCTATGATAAGACGCTCCACGCCCTGGCTCATAAGATCGCGCACGGACCTGAAGACAAGATCCAGATCGCTGTAGAGAAGTCCCCTGGCAGGGATGCGGTCCTTCTTCTCGACCAGATTTTCCCAGAGAAGGATGAGAAACTGCAGGTCTTTCCGGACGTCCTCTTCAGTCGAATCCTCGCTTGCGGTCCTGATGATGAGGCCATAGCCTTCAGGCTTGATCCGCTCGACCATGGACTTCAGCCGGTTCCGCTCCTCCTCGTCGGAGATCCTCCGGGAGATGCCGATATGGTCCACGTCAGGCATGAGAACGAGATATCTTCCGGGCAGGGTGATATAGGAGGTCACCCGCGCGCCCTTGCTTCCGATGGGGTCCTTGGATACCTGCACAAGGAACTCCTGACCCTCCTGGATCAACTCCTCGATCGTCATCTCGGACCGGCTCCTCCGGGGGACTACTTCAAGGGAGTTCTCCTTGTCCTCCTCCTCAAAGAGGGGGGCGTATTCCTCCGTGTCCACCTTGATATCGGCAACATATAAAAAGGCCGCCTTCTCAAGGCCGATGTCAACAAAGGCTGACTGCATGCCAGGGAGGATCTTCACCACCTTGCCCTTGTAGATATTGCCCACAAGGCTTGCGTCGCGCTTCCGCTCGACATAGAACTCAACCACCTGGCCGCCCTCAAGAAGGGCCACACGGGTCTCGTCCCTCGTCACATTTATCAGTATCTCGCTGCCCATATTCCTTCGCTTGCTATGGGCTCAACCCAGCCGCCGTCCCAGCCAAAGAGCCCTGTTCTCGTTATGTCCAACTCGGCAAAAGGCTTTCCGAAGATATCAGGGAGGAGTTCCTCGAGCCGGACCTTCACCTCGCCCAGGTCCCGCAAGGAAAGAGAATAGACGCCCTCATCAACCCTGCTGACCTCTTCCACCATCTCCCTCAGATTGATGGTTGTCTGCTCCCGCGAGATCACGGAATCCGGCCTTGCGACAAATTGCTCGACAGCAGCGGGGTCTCCGTTTCTGATCTCATACACATATTTTATAACAAAACTGTTTAACGACTTCTCCCGCCCGTACAGAGGCGCCAGCGCCTCCGCCCGTATGCCCTCGGGAAGCGCCCGGTTGAGGGCCTTCAGCCCGACTATGAGATCAAAAGGAGACAGAAGCTCCATATCAAGATACTCCTTGAGTCCGGCTACACCGACGCGAAGCGCAGGGCCGAATGAAACCCTGGGGGCAGGATGAAACCCTCCTGAGTATTTCAGCGGAAACTCCGCCCGCCTCAATGCGCGGACAATCGCCGCTGTCAGTTCGAGGTGGGAGAGGTACCTCGTCCTCCCTGTCCTGGAATACTGGAGACGGGCCCTTATGGTATCAAGAGGGGACGCGCCCTGCTGGGGGCGTTTCGCAACAGGCGGCGCCGGCTCCTCCGGGATGGTCAGCGATACCTGATCACCCTTTGCCGCGCCCGTATCTTTGCAGGCGAGGCCGCACGCATGACAGAGCTTCCTGCAGTCCGCAGTATGGCTGCCGATCAAGGCAGTGGAGTATTCCTTCCAGAGGAATTCCTTGGTAACGCCGGTGCTGATGTTGTCCCACGGCAGCTTAGCGTCCCTGTCAAATTCCCTCCTGCTGAAGTCGGCAACGTCAATGCCGGTTTGCTCCATCGCCTGCTTCCAGATATCGAAATCAAAGGCATCGGTCCATGCATCCAGCCTGCTGCCGAGAGTCCAGGCCTTCTCCAGGAGAGGGGCAAGCCGCTCATCGCCCCTGGCAAAGGCAGCCTCCAGGAGAGACATCTCCTCCTTGTGCCCCTTATACTTGACGCCCCTTTTCAGAAAAGACCGCCTCAGATAGTCGTTCTTTTCACGGAGGTCAGCGATGTCATTCTGGCCGAACCACTGGAAAGGCGTATGCGGCTTGGGGATAAAGGAAGATACGCCAACGCTGATAGTCACACGCCTGCCGGCGAGCTTCTTCGATATCCTGGCTGCCTTAAGCACCATCTGGGGGATCGCCTCGATGTCTTCGCCCGTCTCCGTCGGCAGGCCGGTCATGAAATACATCTTAAGATTCAGCCATCCCTCGGAGAAAAGGGTCTCAAGGGCCTTTATATACGTCTCCTCTGAAAAGTCTTTATTGATGACAGCCCGCAAACGGTCAGTGGCCGCCTCAGGCGCAATGGTAAAGCCGGTCTTCCTGACAGACCGGATCTCTCTGAGCACATCACTGCTGACAGTGGCGACACGAAGCGAGGGCAAGGAGGTGGCGATGCGGCTGTCCCTGAATCTTGCATTGAATTCCTTGAGAAGCTGGGGAAGGCACGAATAATCCCCTGCGCTCAAAGAGGTGAAAGAGATGTCTTCATAGCCGGTATTTCTCAAGGACTCCTCAGCCAGTTCCAGTATCCTGCGGGGAGACCGTTCGCGCACCGGCCGGTAGGCCATCCCTGCCTGGCAGAACCTGCAGCCCATGGAACAGCCACGGCTGATTTCTATATTGACGCGGTCATGGATTATAGACGTATACGGAAGGACCGGCTTGACGGGAAAGGCCGCCTCTTCCAAAGAGGGGATGATTCTCCGCTTCACGGTCTTGCCTCCTGATACCGAGGGGACGTAAACGCCCTCAATCTCCGCGAGCGCCCTGAGGAGGGGGGCCTTGTCCCGCGCGCCGTCCCGCTTCCAGCGATAATACGTCTCGATGATCTCAAGGATCGCGTCCTCGCCGTCGCCGATCAGGAATGCATCGATAAAGGCGGCAACCGGATGGGGGTTAAGGGTGCAGGGCCCGCCTGCGATCACCAGAGGAAGGTCCATCCTCCGCACCCTTTCCTCTGACCTCAGGGGTATGCCTCCAAGGTGCAGCATGTTCAAGACGGTTGTATAGCAAAGTTCATACTGCAGGCTGAAGCCGACGATATCAAAGTCCTTTAACGGACGGTTGGACTCGAGCGAACAGAGGGGGATGCCATCCTTTTTCATCAGCGCTTCCAGGTCCACCCAGGGAGAGAAGACCCGTTCCGCGGACGCACAAGGCATATCATTTATTATGCTGTAGAGGACCTTCAGTCCGAGGTGGGACATGCCGACATCGTAGATGTCCGGGAAGGCGAGAGCAACCCTGACTGCCGCATCCTTATGGACCGCGTTGAACTCGGTATTTATGTATCTGCTCGGCCTTTGGACTGACAAGAGGTTCACATGTTAAAGATAACACCCATGAAAGGGCTTTAGCAAGCAACACCCCTCTGATTCCTCAGAAAAAACAGGCAGATAGCCCCGTCATCCCTGGGGATAATGGGGCTATAACCGCTATGGGACAGACGGTAGCGCAAGCAGCAGGCGCCATGGGCTTGACTAAAATGATAGGATAACGTTTAAATAATTCCATGAATATTTTCAAGGGTGTGCCGGCTGTTTTGGTTCTGCTTCTGCTCTTTTCCTGTTCCAGCAAGGCAACGGTAAAGCCTCAGGGCGAGTTTGATCCTGAGAAGTCTTTTGCCGTGGCGAACAAGCAGATAGATGCCAAGGATTACAATGATGCACGGGCCACGCTCCTTGAGATCAGGAACAGGGACCTCACCAAAAAATACGCTCCCCTTGCGCAGCTCAGGATCGCTGATTCCTACGTCAAGGAGGAGGAGCCGGAGCTGGCTGTCGCTGAATACCGGAAGTTCCTTGAACTCTATCCTGACCACCGGCATGCGTCCTATGCGCAGTACCAGGTGGCGATGGTCTACTTCAACCAGATCGATGGGCCTGAGCGGGGATACGGCGGCGCTGCCCAGGCGCTTGCTGAATTCGAGAAACTCAAGAAGGATTTTCCGAGAAACCCGTATAAGGACCTCCTGGAACTCCGCATCGAGAAATGCAGGAACGTTATCGCTGATTATGAGCTGCTCGTGGGCGAATTTTACATGAAGAACAACTCCTACGCAGCCGCCATAGACAGGTTTGAAAATATCCTGAAGAAATATCCTGAGTACAAGAAACAGGACAATGTGTTGCTTAACCTCGGGATCTCCTACCGCAAGACAGGCCAGAAGGAAAAGTCAGAGACATCCCTGAAGCAGCTCGTTGACCGGTTCCCCGGCAGCCGCCTCGTTGCAGCTGCCAAGAAGGAGCTGTCCACCCTGCAGACAGGCAAGAAGTAAGCCGCATCTCCGCAGTGAACTATTATCCTGTCCACCTTAACCTCAGCGGAAAAAAGGCTGTTGTTGCAGGGGGCGGTCCCGTGGCGGAGCGCAAGGTGTTTTCCCTCATCGCGGCAGGCGCCTCGGTCACGGTAATCAGCCCCTCTCTGACAAAGGGACTAATGGAAATGAAGTCAGCGGGGTCCATCACCCACCGCGGCCGCGCCTATCGGAAGGGAGATGTCAGGGGCGCTTTCATTGTCATCGCTGCAACCGATTCCGAAGAGACCAACAGGCTCATCGCCTCCGAGTCACCCGGCCTGGTGAATGTGGTGGACGTTCCGAAGCTCTGCAATTTTATCGCCCCGTCGGTAGTCAAACGGGGTCCCTTTGTCCTATCCATCTCCACCAGCGGCGCGAGCCCCGCGCTTTCAAAGTCGATCAGAAAGGAACTCCAGCGCCTTTACGGAAATGATATCGCTCGTTATCTGGGTTTTGTGAGGAAGATCAGGGCGCGGGCGCTGAAGGAGATTGGGGACCGGAAAAAGCGGGAGGCGTTTCTCAAGGGGCTTGGCTCACCGAAGGTCCTCGGCTTACTCAGGAAAAGGGGATTCGGGCCGGTGCAGGATGAGATTATCGCCAGGCTCGCAACGCTCACCGGGAAGAAAAACCGGCAAACCCAACAGTCTTAAGAATAGCCAGGGCTTTTTTTTGTTTGTCCTTCCCGTGGAAACGGGAATCCAGGTATTAAGAACTTCTGGAGACCCGCCTTCGCGGGTATGACAGACTTTCACGCACACGGAACCTGGTTGGACCTTCCGGCTACGTCTTCTCAGACCTTCCTCATCCGGGCGAATCTCGTGAAGGCCCCGGAGCGTTCCTGTTCCATGTGAAAACCCATTTTCTCGAAGAGTGAAACGGTCCTTTTCATGTCAGCCCGCCGCACCTCAACAGTCGGCTCATAGATCGCCAGCGTTCCGCCTTTTCTGACAGCCCTGCCTATGCGCGCCGCAGCCTCCTCCTGTGAACTCACCTCGTGGAAACAGTAATAAAGGAGGCAGACATCGGCCACACCCTCATCCAGCTCTATTGAGACTATATCACCCTGGATGACCCGCACTGTTTCGCCGAAGCGGCTGATCCTTTTTCTGAGCTTCCGCACCATGCCCCCCTGCAGCTCCACGGCATAGACCCTCCGGCAGACCCCGGCAAGCGCCTCGGTGAGAAACCCGTTGCCGCTGCCGACCTCAAGGACAACCGAATCAGAGGTGATCCCTGATTCTTCCAGGACCTTTCTCCTGTCGGTCAGGGCCTTGCGGATCGGATTATAAAGGATGAACGAAAGCCACGACGGGCATACAGCGCACATGACTCACCATAGCAGATGACATGCAAAAAGTAAACACAGGTCCGGCGAGAAATGCGCTGCCGCGATATGAAATATTTTTTCATCTCTGCCCGAACATAGGGTAAGATTAACTTAAGGATTCAGGGCGGGACAATTCATGTCCTGCTGCAAACAGGAAAGGCGGGCAAGAGGAAATGAAGGCATCTGATCTCCTGGTGAAATGCCTTGAGAACGAGGGGGTTGAATACATATTCGGCCTGCCGGGCGAGGAAACCCTCGACCTTATGGAATCGATCAGGACCTCTTCAATGCGCTTCATTCTGACCCGTCACGAGCAGACCGCCGCCTTTATGGCCGATGCCTACGGCCGCCTGACCGGCAGGCCCGGCGTCTGTGTCGCCACCCTCGGTCCCGGCGCGACGAACCTCCTCACCGGAATCGCCGATGCATACCTGGATAAGTCGCCCCTCGTGTCGATCACCGGCCAGGCGGACCTCAAGAGGATACACAAGGAATCGCACCAGTACATCGACATTGTGGAGATCAACAAGAGCGTGACGAAATGGAACGGAAGGATAGAGTCCCCTGATATCATCCCTGAGATGGCGCGCAAGGCCTTCAAGGTTGCTGTCACGGAAAAACCCGGCCCCGTGCATCTCGAACTGCCGGAGAATATCGCCGCGATGGAGGTCAACCCCACATATGCTACGATGATCGCGGCCATCCGGCCGCGGCGGAGTTCGCCTGACAGGCAGTCTCTTCGAAAGGCGGCAGAGCTTATTGAGCAGGCTCGCTTCCCTGTCATATTATCCGGTCACGGCGTTGTCCGCAAGGCCGCGGACATCCAGCTCCGGAAATTCGCCGAACTCCTCTGCATGCCGGTGGTGACGACCTTTATGGGCAAGGGAGGGATAAGTGCGGAAAGCGACTGCTGCATCGGCACGCTCGGCCTCAGCAATGACCGCCAGATCAGGGATGTCTTTTCACAGGCAGACCTCATCGTTGCCGTCGGGTACGACCTCGTCGAGTTCGCCCCGAAGAACTGGAACCCGATGCTCGACAAGAAGATAATCCATATCGACTTTACCACGAGCGAGGTTGATCTCCACTACGTGCCGGAGATCGAGATCATCTCCGACATCCGGGAAACCCTGGAACTGCTCGAGGGGATGTTGAGCACGAACAAAAAGAGCGAGTGCCTTGTCAGCCTGAGAAGGGACTTTATCGAGGGATTCGAGAGGGAGGGCAGGGTGGATTCATGGCCACCGAAACCTCCGCGCATCATATACGGGATACGAAAGGTACTCATGCCGGACGATATTCTCATATCCGATGTCGGCGTCTGCAAGTTCTGGGCTGCAAAATTCTACCCTGTCTACCGGAACAACACATTTATCCTGTCAAACGGTTTTGCCTCGATGGGCTTTGCGCTACCTTCAGCGATGGCCGCAAAACTCATCCATCCGGAGCGGAACATCGTTGCCCTCTGCGGAGACGGCGGCTTCCTGATGAACGTGCAGGACCTGGAGACCGCCTGCAGGCTTCAACTCAACATTGTTGTAGTTATCTTTAACGACAGCTGCTACAACCTCATCAAGTGGAAGTCGGAGAAGAAATTCGGGACCTCCTTTGGCGTCAGCTTTACAAATCCTGACTTTGTCAGGCTTGCCGAGAGCTTCGGCGCCGCCGGCATACGGCTGAAATCGTCCGCTGCTTTTGAAGATGCGCTCAGGGACGGCCTGACAAAGACCGTGCCGGTCATCATCGATGTGCCGATAGATTACAGCGATAACGACATGATCAGCAACCTTCTGTGAGGCTGTCCGGAGGGTCTGCTGCATGATGTCCAAAGAAAAAGCAACCGTCGCCAACACGAGGCGGGACAACAGCCGGTGAAGCGCGTTGAGCATAGAACCTATCTCAAAATAACGTTTTTTCATGGTTACCCTTTATTCGTCATTCCCGTGTAGACGGGAATCCAGCGTTTTCAAAGACATCTGGATACCCGCCTCCGCGGGTATGACCGCTTTTTGACTAAATTTCGATATTGAGATAGGTTCTATTGTTTGCGAGCGGTCTCCCTCAATTCCTCCACCCGTTCCCTGAGGACGTTCGCAAAGTACTGATAGTCGTCCATGCCCTCAGGCTTTGCCGAGAAGTCCAGGTCGGATGCACGCAGTGGAGGGCCGAAGAAAACGGTTATCTTCCGGAACCGCGGAAAGAACGCATAGCGTGGCAGGGCCTCGAAGGCGCCATCAATGTATACCGGCACAACAGGCGCGCCCAGCTCTTTTGCGAGGATGCCGACGCCTTTTTTGAATTCCATCAGCTCTCCGTCAAAGGAGCGGCCGCCTTCAGGAAAGACGCAGAGAGAACGGTTGTTTTTCAGCACATGGGCGGACATCTGCAATGCCTTGTTGAGATAGGATGCGGTGTCAATAGGTATAACATGGGCCACCGGGCTTAACCGGCTCCTGAGGAAGCCGGTAAAAAATTCGCTCAGTCCAAGGGCGTAGATATTCCTGAACCTGCCGAAGGGGAGGCAGAGGATGGCGACAAAACCATCAAGGTAACTGGTGTGGTTGGGGGTCATGATGAAGTTGGCAGCCGAAGGGATGTGGCCGCTGCCCCGCGCCTCGAGCCTGAAGCAGAGCCTGAAGAGACATTGTACGAGGGAATAGGCTGCCTGCGTCGCGAACATCCGGTCTTGGGGTTCAGCAAAGGACACCAGCCGCAAATCATCCGGC
>JAKAGF010000246.1 GCA_021825805.1 Nitrospirota bacterium | reverse complement strand
GTAGGCGCTCGTGAACGATCCCTTCTCATGGCCGAACAACTCGGACTCGATCAGGTTTTCGGAAAGAGATGCGCAGTTGAGGGCGATCAAGGGGAAGGCGTTGCGCCTGCTGAAGTGCCAGATGGTGTCGGCGACGAGTTCTTTCCCTGTCCCGCTGTCGCCCTGGATCAGGACCGGCGAGTCGGTGGGCGCCGTCTTCCTGATGAGAGAAAGGACCGCCTTCATTTTGTCGCCGGCGCAGACGAATTCCACGGGCGATTCCTTCCTGACGAGTTCCTGCTGGAGGAGCCGGTTCTTGACGCTGAGTCTGCCGTACTCATACGCCCTGTTCACGATGATCACCAGTTCATCGAGCTTGTAGGGCTTTGAGAGGTAGTCGTACGCCCCATTCTTCATCGCCTCGACCGCGGTCTCGACGGTCGCCTTGCCTGTGAGGACGACGATGACGGGAGAGGCGGGATCGTTCCTGAGCCTGTTCATGAGGCTGATGCCGTCGATGCCCGGCATGACTATATCGAGGAGGATGACGCTGAAGACCTGTTCCCGGAGAAGGTCCAGGGCCGTCTGGCCGTCGGCTGCCGTCTCCACGATGAACCCCTTGCGCGTCAGCTCCTTCTTGAGGAGCCTGCGGAAAGGCTCTTCGTCATCAACTACGAGGACTCTTATCGTCTCGCTCATGGGCCGGAATCCGTATCGTGAAGGTGGTCCCCTTGCCGATCTCGCTCACCGCGTCGATGGCGCCGTTGTGCTCCTCGACGATCTTGTGGCAGATGGCAAGCCCGAGTCCTGTCCCTTCGCCCACCGGTTTTGTAGTGAAAAAGGGGTTGAAGATTTTCTCGATGAGGTCGGCCGGGATGCCCGGGCCGGTGTCGGAGATCGAGACGACAATCCTGTCATAGCCGCCGTGGAGCACCGTGCCGGTTGCGCCGGTATCCATCCATGTTTCGATGGTGATGCTGCCGCGCTCCGGCGTGAAGTATATGGAATTGATGATGATGTTCATGAAGAGCTGCCGGAGGCTGCCGGGGTCAGCGTAAAACTTCGGCAGATCACGGTTCAGCTTCAGATCGAGATTGTGGCTGAGCCGTTTTGCCTTGTGGTTGACCAGCAGGATCACCTCTTTGATCAGCTCGTTGATGTCGATCTCCCGGAAGGTCCCGCCGGAGGGCCGCGCAAAATCCAGGAGGCCGCGCAGGATGTCCTTGCACCGGAAGATCTCGTTGTGGATCGTGGAGAGGTATTCGGGAAAGTCCTCGAACTCCCGCATCTTCAGGAGCGACTCTTCCCCGGCCCGGTCGAGAAGCGCCTCAGCGTACCCGGCGATGATGCCCAGGGGGTTGTTGATTTCGTGCGCAATGCCGGCGACAAGGGTGCCGAGCGACGCAAGCCGGTCTGAGCGGATGAGCTGCTGCTCCAGCCTTTTCTGCGCGGTCACATCCTTCAGGTAGTGGACGATTGCATAGACGCCGCCCTCTTCGTCCTTCAGGGGATAGGCCCAGAAGTGGTAGAGGAAACCTCCGGCGCCCTTGAGCTCCCTGAAGGAGGGCTGCTGGTGGGCGAGCGTTTCAGCGCAGAGGCACTCCCGGCTGTTGATCCCTATCTTGTCGAGGATCTCCCAGCACTGCCTGCCGCTGAACTCCACCGCGGAAAAACCGGTGGTCGCGAGAAGCGTGCGGTTAGCCCGTATCACCCGCTGCCTGCCGTCTTCGATCCAGACCATGTCGGTGATGGCGTCGAAGGTCTTCTCCCATTCCTTCTTCTCCCGCGAGACCTCCCCGAAGAGCAGGGCGTTTTCAAGGGCGATGGATATTTGCTTGGCAGCGGGCAGCAGGATCTCGAGGTCCCGCTCCGAATACCGCGAGGCCTCCGTGCTGTCGAGGTTGAAGACCCCGAGGATCTTGTCATGAAACAGAGGCACGCTGATGGTGGAGCGGATACCCTCATCATAGAGCTTTCGGTCGAGCGGAAAGACGGCCTCAGAGAGGTCGTCATTGATCCACGGCTGGTGGTGCTGTATGACCCAGCCGGCGCTCGTCCCCTCTATGGGCGCCTTGACGCCCCTTTTCATGATGGTCTTCATGTCCGTGTCGAGCGCAAAGATGAGGAGGTTGTTTTCCCCCTCATTGTACAGGAGGAGGCTGGCCCTGCTGTATGCGATAAGCTTCCGTATCTCGGAGACCATGATCCGGAAGATCGTGCCGATGCTGAGACTTGAATTGATAATGCCGCTCAGTTCGCTCGTCAGATGGAATATCTCGAGCTCGCGGGCCATCTGGGACGCCTTTTCCCTGAGAAGGTTTTCTTCGGTCATGTCCGCAATGACCACAAGCGCCTGCCCTGCATCGCCCATTGGGATGAAGGAGACCCGGGCGGCAAAGGTCTCGCCGCTTTTTCTCCTGCAGATGATCTCTCGTGGAGGCTGCGGGACTGCAGCGCCATCCGTAGACTGACAGTCCCGCGCCATGTCCGCCAGGAGATCGGAGATCTTTCCGCCCACGAGTTCTTCGGGAGCATACTGGAAAGCCGAGAGCGCGGAGCGGTTGCAGGCGCAGACCATGCCGCGGTTGTTCGTTATGAAGGCAGGGGTCTTGAGCTGGTCGAAGGTGTCAAGGAGTACGGCGGTCCTCTCATCAGTAGAGACATCCATGATCTATTATAACAAAAGCGGCCTCCCGCAGCCGGAGGGGGAAGGAATGGTGGACGGTAAGGGATTCGAACCCTCGACTTCCACGTTGCGAACGTGGCGCTCTCCCAACTGAGCTAACCGCCCACGGACAGGACTGGTTGCGCTGGGAATAGTTAAACAGAAAAAGCCGGTCACAGTCAACGTCACCTTGACAGGTTTTCCGGCTACCTCTTATAATCAAAATCCCAGTTGTCTGACAGACACCATGCGCCTGTAGCTCAGTCGGATAGAGCAACTGCCTTCTAA
>JAKAGF010000079.1 GCA_021825805.1 Nitrospirota bacterium | reverse complement strand
TACGGGAAGTGGAGGAGCACGCGCGGGAGTCTTCGAAGCTTGCCGTGGGCGTGAATGAGATCACCTCCGATGTCGGCATGCTCGCCATCGTCAATGCGGTCGAAGGCATGGACAAGATCGCCCATGAGGTGAAGAAGTCGTCGGAGATCATCCAGCGCCTCGGCACGCGCTCCGCTGACATAGAAAAGGTGCTCTCCGTCATCAAGGACGTGACCGAGCAGACGAACCTTCTGAGCCTCAACGCGGCCATACTCGCCGCCCAGGCGGGCGAGTACGGCAAGAGCTTTTCCGTTGTGGCGGACGAGATACGCGGCCTCTCCGAGCGGACCGCCAGTTCGACGCGCGAGATCGGGGGCATCGTCAAGACGATCCAGCGGGACATCAAGGGCGCGGTTTACTCCATCGACGAGGCGAAGTCCAAGGTGGACGAGGGCAACGGCCTCGTCATCAAGGTGGGTGATGCGCTCAAGGAGATACTGATGGCGTCGGAGCATTCCACCGAGATGACCAAGGCGATCGAGCGCGCCACGGAGGAGCAGTCCCTCGGCCTGCGCCAGATCACGGGCGCGATAGAGGACATCCGGAAGATGGTCAACAGCGTGGCGAAGTCCATCAGCGAACAGGAGCACGCGCTCGGCTACCTCCTCGAGGGCGTCGGCGAGGTGAAGGAAGTGGCCGACATCGGCAAACGCGGGACAGAGGAGCAGGCCCTTGGGACCCGCGGCATATCCAAGAATCTCGAACTGGCAAACGAGCGCATCACCCGGATCAATGAGTCGGTCATGAACCAGAAGAAGTTCAACGAGTCGGTCATGACGGCGATGAACCAGATCAACGGCATCGGCAACGCCACGGTAAAGGACATGGAGGAGGTCTCGCAGTCCCTGAATACCCTCCATACCGAGGTCGAGGCCCTGAAACGGGAAATGGAGGTCTTCAAGATCAGGTAGATGAGCAAGTTCGCCGTCTTCAGGATAGCACACGAGCTCTTTGGGATAGAGATCGGCCGCGTGGTCGAGATCATCAAGCCCCAGAAGGTCTTTTCGGTGCCGGGGCTTCCCGACTTCCTCTCCGGCGTCATGAGCGTCAGGGGGACCGTCATTCCCCTCATCGACCTGCGCCGGCGGTTCGGCGTGGAGACTTCGGGCGTGAAGGAGCGGATCATCATCGTCAGGTTCGGCGTGGAGAAGGTCGGCTTTCTCGTGGACGAGATACGTGAGATCCTTTCCCTGGCCGACGATGCGGTGTCCAGGCCCCCGGCTCTTTTCAAGGGGTTCAGGACGGAATACATCGCCGGCCTGGGCAGGAAGAACGACACGATCATCATTCTGCTCAATATCGATAATCTTCTCTCGTCCGAGGAGCGCATCAGACTGCAGGAAACTATGGGAATAATCGAGGCAACAGGTGCAGGAGCTATCGCGGCGGATCAATGACGGCAACATAGAAACGAGGCGGGAGGCGGTCGAAAGCATGCGGGGCATGCGGGACGACGGCTGCATCCCCCTTCTGCTCAAGGCCATGGAGGACGTAAGCTGGCGCGTCAGGAAGACGGCTGTTGATATCCTCTTCGAGGACTTCGGCGTGGAGCAGTACGTCGGCGGGCTCATCAAGCTCCTCTATATCGAGGACAACGCCGGGGCCCGCAACTCGGCCATCGAGGCCCTCATACGGCTCGGCAGGAAGGCGACGCTCTTCCTCATCGACGCCTTCAAGACGCCCAACAAGGACGTGCGCAAGTTCATCATAGACGTACTGGGCGAACAGCGGGACCACCGTTCCCTCCCCCTCATGCTCGAGGCGATCAAGGATGAGGACGAAAACGTCAGGGCCACGGCTGTTGAGCATCTGGGGAAGGTGGGCGAGATATCCGTGGTGGACGCCCTCATCGAGATTCTCGACAGCGGAGACCTGTGGGTCGCATATCCGGCTGCGGACGCCCTGGGGAGGATCAGGAACCGCAAGGCGGTCCCGCACCTGGTCGGCGCGCTGCAGAAAAAACCCCTCCGGGAGCCGGTCCTGAAGGCCCTCGGCCGTCTCGCCGACCCCTCGACCCTGAGGCATGTCATACCGCTTCTGGAAGACCCCTCGCGGAATATCCAGGAACAGTCCCTCAAGACGATTGAGAAGTATTACCATAACGGCGCGGACGCCGGGTTTATCGTGGAAGAGATGCGGCGCATTCTCGGGACCGCGGCCATCGACCTGCTGATCAAACACGCGTGGTCGAACAGGAGGGAGGTGCGGATATCGGCGATACTGCTGCTGGGGCTTATGAAGGATGAGGCCGCATACAGCCCCCTCCTCGATATATCGCATGAAGAGGAATTCGCCGAGGACGTCAAGAATGCGCTTGTCTTCATCGGCCGGTCGAGGCCCGAGACTCTCCTGAAGCTCTTTGATACGGACAACCCGCATCAGCGGCGGTTTATCTGCGAGGTGGCGGGCAGGATCGTCTCGCCGGTATATTACGACGTGCTCGACTCCATGCTCGGCAACGAGGACGGCCACGTGCGTTCCACGGCAGCCCTCAGCATATCGAAACTCGGGGACAGCCGGGCGGTTGAAAAACTGAAGAGACTCCTGAAGGACCCGTATGAGGATGTGCAGGAGGCGGCTGTCGAGGCCCTCGCCCTTCTCAGGGATGCGCTTGACATCAGGGGACTGATCTCGGACCTGAGGGATGGCAACCCCGCGCTACGGCGCAATACCGCGCTGGTTCTCGGAAAGATCGGCTGTGTGGAGGCCGTCGGCGACCTCGGCTTCTCCCTGAAGGATGAAAACGTGCGCGTACGCAGGGCGGTGGTGGATGCGCTCTCCCGCATCGGCACGGCTGAGGCGGTAAGATATCTGACCTATGCCCTCACGGACGAGTCCTCCGACATACGGATATCCGCTGCCCTCAGCCTTGGCGGCATCGGCGGAGGCGGGGTGCTGGATTCCCTCATCATCCTTGCCTCCGATCCTGACAACGCGGTGCGGGTGGCTGCCGCAAAGTCTCTCGGCATACTGGGCGACTGCGGGGCGGTAAAGACCCTTGCCGATCTCCTCGGGGACCGCAACGGCTTCGTGGTCACGGCTGCTGTCGAGTCCCTCGGCGAGCTGGGCGGTGACGACGCGCGGGACGCGGTCATCGGCATGCTCTCCTCCCGGGACGAAGAGGTGCGGAGGACCGCCATTATCGCCCTTGCCCCTGCCGAGGGGGTCGAGGAAAAGCTCATCCCCTTCCTGCGGGACCCGGACTGGGCGACGAGGATCGCCGCTGTCAGGTCACTTGGCCGGAACTCCGACGAGCGGGTCCGGGGTGAACTGGGGAGGCTCCTCGACATTGAGGAAGACCCCACGGTTATAAAGGCAGTCGAGGAGATGCTGCGTGTTTGAAAAGGAAGACATCATCCCCCTGTCCGAAGATGTCTTCAGGCTCATACGGGACATCATACGAGACTACTGCGGCCTCTACTTTGACGACAGCTCCCGCTATCTGCTGGAGAAACGCCTGACGCGGCGGGTGCGCAACCATCACCTCAACGACTTCAGGGATTATTACCGCCTGCTCCGGTACGACAAGAATTTTGAGGTCGAGCTGGCGGCGATCATCGATGTCCTGACAGTCAACGAGACCTATTTTTTCAGGGAGCAGAACCAGTTGCGGGCCTTCAGCGAGGAGATACTCGATGAACTGAAGGAAAAGAACCGGGACACCCGAACGCTCAGGATCTGGTCCGCGGGCTGTTCCACCGGAGAGGAGCCCTACACGCTCGCCATCCTTATCATGGAGAAAGGGAACTTTTTCGACTGGGACATCGAGATCTACGGAAGCGACATAAACCAGCGCGTGCTGCAGACGGCGAGGAAGGGCATATACCGGAAAAACTCCTTCAGGACGGCTGATCCCTATTTCGTGGGCAAGTACTTCGGAGAGGAGGACGGCTCCTACCGGATCCTCGACACCGTGAAAAAGCACGTGAATTTCAGTTATCTGAACCTCCTTGACCCTTTCAAGACGCGTTTCCTCGGGAAAATGGATGTAATCTTGTGCAGAAATGTATTAATATATTTTGACAACGCATCACGGCGGAAGGTGATTGACAATTTCCATGACCGGCTTGTGGACGGCGGCTATCTGCTCCTGGGCCATGCCGAGTCGCTGATCAATATTTCTACTGCGTTTACCCTCAGGCACCTGAAGAACGATATGGTATATCAGAAGCCGAAAAAGGACGTGGGTGTTCGGCTGTAAGTCCTAATTCCGACGCGAGGAGCAGTTCACCGTGGCTACCAAAATACTTATTGTCGACGACTCTGCTTACACCCGGCAGCTGATCAAACGCATCCTCGAGCAGGAGCACGGGCTGGAGGTTGTCGGCATCGCCCCGGACGGCATCGACGCCATGGCCAAGACCCTCCGGCTGAAGCCCGATATCATCACCCTGGACTTCGAGATGCCGGAGATGGACGGCTTCAGTTTCCTGCGGTGGCTCATGCGGGAGCGTCCCACCCCGGTGATCATGGTCAGCTCCCACAACGATTCAAAAACGGTCTTCAAGGCCCTGGAACTGGGGGCCGTTGACTTTATCGCAAAACCCACGAAGCGGGCCTCTGTGGAACTGCAGTCGATCGAAAAAGACCTCATCCGGAAAGTGCGGGGCATCAAGGAGATCAGGATGGATCTTCTGAGCAGGAACCTTGAACTCCTCGCGCGGGAGGAGACTGTCGGCGCGCCCCTTGAGCGGGTGCGCGAGGGCGTGCAGGTGGTCGCTATCGGGTCCTCGACCGGCGGACCCGCTGCGCTCCAGATCATTCTGACGCGTCTCCCCGCTGACTTCCCCGCAGCCGTTGTGGTGAGCCAGCACATGCCGAAGGGGTTCACCGGGCCGTTATCGGAGCGGCTGAACAAGCTCTCCGAGGCGCGTATCAGGGAGGCGAAAGACCTTGACGTCCTGGAGCCGGGGACGGTCTACATCTGCCCCGGAGGGCATCATCTGGGGCTCAAACAGAAGGGGCAGAAGACCGTTGTTGTCCTGAAGGAGGGCAAGATGACGGACAAATACATCCCGTCCGTGGATTATATGATGCACTCGGTTGCCGGGATCTTCGGGCCGAACGCCACGGCTGTCATCCTGACCGGCATGGGCAACGACGGCAGGGAAGGCATGGTGGAAATTAAGAGGAAAGGCGGGTATACTATAGCAGAATCCGAGGAGAGCGCCGTGGTCTTCGGTATGCCCGGAGAGGCGATCAAGGCGGGCGCAATAGAGTCCGTTCTGCCCATCTCTGAAATCCCGGCGGAGATTATCAGGGTTGTAAATACTTCAGAGCATATGGAGAGAAAGTAGTGGAAAAGGACGCCAGTCTTTCCAATAAGGCGGATGAATTTCTGCAGGTCTTCAGGAAGGGTGAGGAATTCACCAAGGACCTCCTCAAGGAGAATGAGAAGCTGCGGTTCCGGATAGCGCAGCTTGGAGAGTCCCTGCAGCGGTCAGGAGACGAGACCAGGACCAAACTCTACGAGGATCGCATCCGTCTGATGGAAGACGAACTCCACTCCCTCCGGGAACGGTTCCGGCAGGTGGAGGAGGAGAACAAGGACTTTGCCTCCAAGTACATCGAGGTGGAGGAGGAAAACAACAACCTCGCCAACCTCTACGTGGCGAGTTACCAGCTCCATTCGACCCTGGATTTCTCCGAGGTCCTCAGGATCGTTCTGGAGATCATCATCAACCTCATCGGCGCCGAGAAGTTCGCCATACTCCTGATCGACGACAAGACCAACGAGCTGATTCCTGTATCAACCGAGGGGATGGCGGTCTCCGAGGCCCCGCGAGTCAAGATAGGCGACGGACTGATCGGGACCGTCGCCAGGGAAGGCGAAAGTTTCTTTGCCGACGACATGACGGGTGCGGGCGTCACTGGGATCAACCCGCTGGCGCCGATCGTCTGCATCCCGCTTAAGATCAAGGAGCACGTCATAGGCGTGCTCTCGATCTACAAGCTCCTGATGCAGAAGGAGCGGTTCAACAACGTTGACTACGAACTCTTCAACCTGCTGGCCGGCCACGCGGCGACGGCGATCTTTTCGTCCCGGCTGTACACGCAGTCGGAGAGAAAGCTCACGACAATTCAGAGTTTCCTCGACCTTCTGAAGGAAAAGCCGAGGAAATAGGGGGGTAGTGATTCATGCCTAATATTCTGGTGGTTGAAGATTCTCCGACGATGAGGCAGCTCATCAGCTTCGCCATAAAGCGCATACCTAGTTCGCATGTCATCGAGGCGACCGACGGCGTAGACGCCCTCAAGAAGCTTTCCTCCGAGAAGATCGACCTCATCCTCGCGGACATCAACATGCCGGTCATGGACGGCCTCAAGCTCGTCAGCCTGGTGCGCGGCAACCCCGCCTACAAGGACATACCGATCATCATCGTCACCACCGAAGGAGCGGAAGAGGACCGCAAGCGCGCCCTCTCCATCGGCGCCAACGCCTACCTGCCCAAGCCGATCCAGACCCAGCAGTTGTTGAAGCTGGTCTCGACCTTCCTGCCGGCGTAGCCTCTTTTTTCCTGACGAACAGGGGACGCTGCAGCCGGACCTCGAAGGGGCTCCCTCACTGGAAGAGATCAAGGCAGGGGAAAAGGATATCTTTCATGAGTTGGGCTTCCCATCCAACACCTGCCGCACCTTCTTCAGCAGGTCTGTCGGAGAGACCGGCTTCAGGATTATTTCCGGTCCCTCTGTGAGTATGCCTTCTTTATATATCTTGTCAGCCGTGTAGCCGCTGGCAAAGATAACCCCGATATCCGGGTTCATCGTCCTGATCTCATCGTATACCTCTCCGCCGCCTTTTATGGGCATGATCAAGTCGAGTATGCAGAGCCGGATTTTATCTCTATTCGCATTGAACCTGGTTATCGCCTCCTGGCCGTCAGCAGCCGTTATGACGGTGTAGCCGAACTCCTCAAGCACATCCCCGAAGAGTTTCCTCAGCGCCGCATCATCCTCGGCCACCAGTATCGTTTCCGATCCTCCTTCAGTCTCATCGGCTTCCTCAGTCATTCTCTTCTCTTCGGCGGGGATTGTCGCGATCGGGAGATAGATCTTGAAAGTCGCGCCTCTCTCCAACTCGCTGTACACATTGATATAGCCGCCGTGTTGTTTGATTATCCCGTAGACCATCGAAAGTCCGAGGCCCGTGCCTTTCCCCTGCTCTTTTGTTGTGAAAAATGGATCGAAGATCTTTTTTCTCGTCTCCTCGTCGATGCCCGTGCCCGTGTCCGAAACGCTGACAATGACATATGAACCGGGCACGCCGTATCCGTGCGACTGGACGAACCCGCTGTCAATCTCGATCAGCATTGTCTCTATCGTCAACACCCCTCCCTTCGGCATGGCGTCTCTGGCGTTTGTGGCGAGGTTTACAAGGGCCTGCTCTATCTGGCCGCTGTCCACCATAACAACGTGTTCCCTGCCGGATAGAACAGTCCTGAGTTCGATATCCTCGCCGATAATTCTTCTCAGAAACGCCTCGACTTTGCTGATCAGTCCATTTATGGCAACCGGCTTCACATTGATAATCTGGTTCCTGCTGAAGGCAAGCAGACTGTGCGTCAATATCGCGGCCCGGTCTGCAGCCTCGAGTATCTGCGCGACGTTCACCCGCAGAGGGTCGTCCTTTGCCATCTTCATGAGAAGCAGGTGGCCGTACCCAATAATGGCCGTCAGGATATTGTTGAAGTCGTGAGCGATTCCCCCGGATAACTGGCCGACCGCCTCCATCTTCTGGGCCTGACGGAGCTGCGCCTCCATCTTCGACTTGTCTTCCTCGGCCCGTTTGAGCTCAATGACGTCTGTCATGAGTCTTTCGCTCGCATCGACCAGTCTGACGTATGGGGCCATGACTGACGCCGCAAATATCCCTTTATATATCAGGAAGAAAGCCGCCACTTTGTAGACGTGGCCCAGCACGTTGTAAGTATCAAAGACACTTTTGTAGATGGCGAATACGAGCTCGCTGAATATGCAGAGAATAAACGCGGCAAGGTAATAAATAAGCAGGGTATCCCCAGTTGTTGACATGCGTTTCCAGTAAGCAGCCATCGCAAGGAGCAATAAGCCGATAATCAGGTATTCGGAAATCTTCTTGAAAGGGGTGAGGCCGACGCCCTCAATGAATGTGGCGGGCAGGTGTGAGGGAAAGAACGTAATTGCAACAAAGGTCGTGCCTGAAATAACAAGGGCTGTTGTCATCAGGATGGGCTTTGAGAGCCAGCGGCCCGGACCATCCCGGTATATATAAGCGCTGCCAAAAAAAGCAGCCGCGCTGATGCACCTCGCCGCAATCCAGAACTGTGTCGACTTGTTGGCGGAGTTTGGCGTTATAAAGGCGGGCATGCCGGCATACCCCATGGCATGCATGAAATCAATAAGGCCGATGGCAAAAAATGCCGAGCTTAAGAAAAGCGCATGGCGGTCCGTGGACTGTTCGTATGTATACCACCCTATGCCGAAGATCGAAAGCGACACCATAATACTGAAAAACTCGGCGGCATTGTGAAAGACGAGATACGATGCTGTGTCCATCACCCGATACAGCCTTGAAGGGAATAATTCAACCGCAAGGAAGGGCAACGCTGACAGGATAAAGACTCCCGCAAGGACGGTCGGCGGCGACAATTGTTTGAGTTCCCGCATTGATTTTTTTTCTTGGGCCTCTATCTCTCTCTGATGTCCATATCTTTCTCCGACAAATAGATATCAAGAGTGATTTTTAGAGTGGTTTTCCCGCCGATTTTCCCTTGATTCAACTATAACAGAATCAATACAAAGATCAAGAGGATTCTGAAATTATCTTGACATTGTCCTGAGAACATCGTAGATTAGAAACATGTTTTACGCAAATCCGCATATTGCCCGGAACCTTCATAAGGCAGCATGGCCCGTCAGGACCGTGGCTGGTGGGGGATTTTCTTAGCTCTTAGCGGATACAGGAAAAAAACTCAAAGGCCACGGCATAAACACCGTGGCCTTTTTTATTTCAGGAGGTGCGTGGTGAACTGGAGTGATGAGGCTTTCGACGCGGTGAGCGTTTCTCAGGCCGAAGCGGGCATGGAACTTATCGCCATGACAGAGGTAAAAAGCGGCGATGCGATACTCGACATCGGCTGCGGCGCAGGCAACCTGACGCTGGAACTTGCCCGGAAGGCGCCGAAGGGTATGGTTGTCGGAATAGACCCCTCTGCCGAAATGCTCGACATGGCGAGAAAGAGGACGCAAGGGGCCGAAAACATAGCGCTCCTGAAGATGGCGGCCCAGGAGATGCGTTTTGCGTCGGAGTTCGACCTTGTGTATTCCAACTCCGCACTGCAGTGGATACAGGAGCAGGGGGCTGTCATCGGACTGGCGCACAGGGCCTTGAGGCCCGGCGGCAGGATAGCGGTTCAGTTGCCTGCGAAGGATTTCTGCTGGCCGGTAATGGAGAATATCAACAGCGCCATATCGGCCCTCGGGCTCGAATCGAAATTCGGGGAGATGCCGACTCCATGGCTGTTTCCGCTGAAGAGCGAGTTGCAGGCCTTTCTGGAGGCTGCCGGGTTCTCGGGCGTAGGGATATATTACAAGGACTACATGCTCCTTTTCGGGAGCGTCAATGAGGTGCTTGAATGGGGGATGTCCGCCCCGCTCAGGCCGTATCTCTCGCGGCTTTCACGAGATATGCGGGAGAGATTTAAATACGCCTTTGCCATGGGTTTTGAAAACTACAGAACCGAAAACGGCATTGAATTCAACTTCAAAAGGCTGTTTGCCTTTGCGGTGAAGGGGGGATTATGACCGCCCATGGCGATCCATGTGCGGACAGCCCTCAGTAAAAATGAGGCAATGCGCAACATGGCTTTCCGATCCTGAAAATGTTATACTCCCAAAAATATGAGACTCTTCGAAAAGAATGGACATGCGATTATCTGGGGTGATACCATTGAGGCCCTTTCGAGCGAAATTCCCGATGGCTCAGTAGACCTAATATTTGCTGATCCGCCCTACAACATCGGGAAAAATTTCAACGGTCGAAAAGACCATTGGCCATCTGATGAGGCATATCTTTCGTGGTGTTATGAGTGGCTTAATCTCTGCATCGCTAAGCTGAAGCCACACGGTAGCTTCTATGTTATGACAGCAACTCAGAACATGCCCTACTTCGACATTTTTCTTCGCAAACGACTCCATATTCTCAGCCGGATTGTCTGGGCGTACGACAGTTCGGGAGTACAAGCACGCAATTATTTTGGCTCTCTCTATGAACCCATCCTATTTTGCGTGAAAGACAAGGACAACTACACCTTCAATACAGATGACATTCTTGTTGCAGCTCGCACTGGCGCAACACGCAAGTTGATTGACTACCGAAAACCCATCCCGACCAAGTATAACACCAAGAAGGTGCCTGGAAACGTCTGGAACATCCCCCGAGTTAGGTATCGGATGGATGAATACGAAAACCACCCCACGCAAAAGCCGACAGCCCTATTAGACAGGATTGTAAAGGCGAGTTCAAACCCTGGCGACCTTGTGCTTGACCCGTTTTCCGGCACGTTCACCACGTCATACGTTGCGCAGTCGTTAGGCCGCGATTCCCTCGGCATCGAAATCGAGGAGGAGTACGTAAAGGTCGGCCTTCGCCGTCTGGCAATACAGGAACATTACAACGGTGAAGTCCTGCGCCGCGAGCCGAAGACTTACGAGCAACAAGATGGGCCAGATCAACAGCACTTGGCCATCTTTGAAAGGCATGCACAATGGAACACGACTTCACACCGGTAATCAAAGACATTCTCACAAGGTACTTCGCCAATAAAGCGGACGACTTGTTTGATAAAAGCTCCCTCCTTCAGTATATCAACCTCAAAACTGTCTCTGCCACTCGCGGTTCAAAAGCAAGAAGCAGCTTCGCAAATCTCTATGCGATTTTTGTTTTGGTGGAAGACTACATCAAGCATGGCTATCATAAAAAAGGTGATTACTCTAAATACGATGGGGCGCAATTTTCCATACTATTCAAGAGGCAGCGTGAGCTGCCCTTTGGAGGCAAACTACAGAACCATGGGCTAAACGACCGGCTAAATGGAGAATTTAGGAAGTACTTTCCACAGGTCGATGCTCAGCCGATTCTCAGGGTCGTTGAGACTAAAAGGTACTGGATTAATGAAAAGCTTATTGCCCTGTCGCTTGGGAGGAAAACATTCAACATTGCTGAAGCAATCATCGAGATCATCAACACATATGCCAGCACCAAGCAGGCCTCATTTACAGGGTTCATTAAGACTTGTGCGCAACTGCACGACATCTCAAAACAGAAGAATGAAAAAGTGGAAGAGTTCGTTCTTGGACTGTTGGCCCCGAATGTTGATGCGCGCATTTTCGAGATCGTGAGTTATGCAATCCTAAAATACTTCTATCACGATCAGACTGTATACTTCGGCTTTCAACTTGATGATTTAGAAAAATCGCCCCTAATCCTCTATAAGACGGGCCGCACGAATGCCAATGACGGCGGGATCGACTTCGTTATGCAACCGCTTGGCCGGTTCTTTCAGGTGACGGAAACACTTGATGTGCGGAAGTACTTCTTGGACATCGATAAGATCGAACGCTATCCTATCACCTTCGTGATAAAGTCGAGTGAATCTACAGAAGCGCTCATCACAAAACTTCGCGTGGGCGCAGAGCGTCAGTACTCTGTTAAGGCAATCGTAGAGAAGTACATGGCGTGTATTGAGGAAATAATCAATATTCCCATACTGCAAGAGCGATTCAGAAGTGGTGTTGCCCAAGGCTATCTAAGCAGTATAATGAACGAGATCGTTCTCCAGAGCAAAGTCGAGTTCAATTACGAGGAACTTGACGACGAAGATGATGAAAACGAGGATGAATGAGCCGACATATTATTGCTTCGAGTGTGGAAAGCCGGACCGGGTCAGTGTTCCGTGCATAGTCGGAAATCGTAAATTCAGAGTACTGCTCCGGAATGACCGCCCATCGTGTGGATTCAGCTATTAGCTCTCAGCATGAACCCGGCATCCGTTCATTTTCTGAATGTCCGGTGGCATGCTACGCAACCGTCAAGAAGTTTTTTTGTTAGGCCCAGCATCGCCTGCTGATCGTTCAGCCGGGCTGCCAGGGCCAGGGCCTCGAGATTCCCGTGAAACTCCTTGTCCATCCGCACAAAGTCATCCAGCCTGTCGCTGTTCCGGGGGATCTTTACGGCGCCTGAATGCACACCTTCATGGGTTTTTTCCATCTCCTCATGCGTG
>JAKAGF010000078.1 GCA_021825805.1 Nitrospirota bacterium | reverse complement strand
CGCGGGTCCCATCGGGCTGCTGCACGCGCTTCTCGCCAAGGCAAAAGGGGCGAAGGTCCTTATCACCGGACTGGAAGAGGAACGGCTAAAGACAGCAAGGGCGCTGGGCGCTGACCTTGCCTTTGATCCTACCCAGACCATAAAGTCCGTCCGTGATCTGACCGGCGGCATCGGCGTTGATTATGTCTTTGAGTGCACCGGCCAGCCGGATATATGGGAGGCGGCGGTTGACTACATCCGCAAGGGAGGGACGGTTGTCCTTTTCGGAGGCTGCAAGGGAGGCACGACGGTCCGCTACAAGGCCGACCGGCTGCACTATGATGAGATAACGCTCAGGGGGACTTTTCATTTTACGCCCGATGATGTCAGGAAGTCGTACCAGCTCCTTAAGGACAGGAAGATCAACGTCAGGCGGCTGATCTCTGATACCTATCCCCTGCAGTCGATAAGCGAGGTTTTTGGCCGTCTTGCCAGAGGCGAGGGCATCAAGTACGCGCTGACCCCCTGAAAGACCGCTTGCGCGGTCGCGATATTCTCGAGATACCACCCTCCCGAATCCTCATCATAATAGATAAGGCACATGAGGCCGTCCTACCCGATCACCCTGAAAAACATTTTTCTGTCCGGGCCGGCAAGTGCTACAATAAGCGGTGCAGATGAAGGTTGCCCGGCTTTACAGCTTCAACGATATCCGGATAGAGGAGGCGCCTGTCCCTGAAGTGGGGCCGCGCGACGCTCTCATGAGGACTCGGGCGTGCGGGATCTGCTCTGGGGATGTGATGCCGTGGTATATCGAGAAGAAGGCCCCCCTTGTCCTCGGCCACGAACCTGCCGGGGAGATCGTCAGGGTCGGTGAAGAGGTGACCTCCTTCAGGCCCGGCAACAGGGTCTTTACCCACCACCATGCGCCGTGCTTTTCCTGTCGTTACTGCGCCAGGGGGGACTATGTCCAGTGCCGCACCTGGAGGGAATCGGGGATCATCCCCGGCGGGATCGCGGAGTACATCCTCATCCCTTCAGTGAACCTCGAGCACGACACCTTCACGCTGCCTGAAGAGATGAGTTATGAAGACGCAACCCTCATCGAGCCTGTTGCATGCGTGGTCAAGGGGCTCAGACGCGCACGGCCGAGGCGGGGAGATACGGTCCTGGTGATCGGGCTGGGGGTCATGGGCATGCTGAACATACTCGTTGCCCGGCATAACGGCGCGGGAAGGATCATCGGCGCCGACCGGGTGAGATACCGGCTGGATAAGGCCCTTGCCCTCGGCGTCGACGATGTCATCGACGTTTCGGCAACGGATCTTCAGAAGGGTCTTGCGGAAAAGACCGGGGGAGAGATGGCGGAACTGGTGATTGTCGGACCGAACAGTGTCAGCGCGATGGCAGAGGGACTATGCTGTGTCCGGCCCGGCGGGACTGTTCTCTTTTTCACGCCAGCCAGGCCCGGAGAGATACTCACGGTTGACCCCAACCATCTTTATTTCAATGACATCTCGATTGTTACGAGTTATTCGTGCGGGCCCGCTGATACCGCCGATGCGGGGGAACTCATTCAGAAGGGGGTCGTTTCAGCAGACAGGATTGTCACCCACCGCTTCCCGCTGGAAGGGACTGCCGAGGCGTTCAGACTCACCTCTAGGGCTGGAGAGTCCCTGAAGTCTCTCATCGTATTCGGATAGGCATGAAAGAAAAAAAAGGAAGCAGCAGGAAAAAGAGGGTCGCAGCCGAAAAGTCGTTCTGCGATCTTTCCTCTCCGATAAAGGACCCGGCGCCGGAGGCAAACAGGAGCGCCTTCTACCGGCACAGGGGCGATCTGCAATGGTCCGGCGTCAGAGACGAGCCGTACAAGACGGTCGGCGGCGAATGGGCGGGAATCGTCAGGAGGGTGCTCATCGGCAACCGCGGAGAGTCCGGCCGGTTCCATGTCAGGTATTTCGAGATAGCGCCGGGCGGACGGAGCAGCCTCGAGTGGCACCGGCACGAGCATGTGGTCATCTGCGTAAAGGGCAGGGGGTCCGTGAGATTCGGCGCGAAGAGACGCGTCATGGACTTCATGGACACGCTATATATCGCGCCCGGAGACGTTCATCAGCTTATGAATCCCCATGAGCAGCCCTTCGGTTTTCTCTGCATCGTCAACGCGCGGAGGGACAGGCCGAAGGTGATCCGCCGGAAAAGGGGCGTCTGAAGGCCGTTACGCCTTGTTTTGTAGGAAAGTCTTGGTCTATTATATATAACTTTCTCTGGAGAGCATGTAATGGAAACAGGTAAGCAGAAGACCTTTGTGGACAAAATATGGGATGTGTTCGCGTCGGTAAAACTGGCTGCGGTCATCTTCGCCGTCATAGCGTGCACTTCCATGGTCGGCACGGTGCTTGAACAAAACGCGGAGCCTGCCAAGAACATCAGGATACTCGTGAAGTTCTTCGGGGAATCGGCTGCTCCGGCTGCATACGAATTCTTCAGCAGGCTCGGCTTCCTCGACATGTATCATTCCTGGTGGTTTCTCTTCCTGCTGTTCCTCTTCTGCTCAAACCTCATTGTCTGCTCGATCGACCGCCTCCCGAGAATATGGAAGCTCGTCACGGCGCCGATACACCCGCTGACCCCGGACCACCTCGATAAGATGTCGATCAAGAGGACCCTGACCTTGAAGGGAAAGGGCGGGGCCGCTGACCTCGTGGCCGCCTCCCTGAAAGCGATAGGCTTCAAGCCCGCGGAAGCGGAGGTAGACAAAGACCGTCAGTTTTATGCTGAGAAGGGTAACTATACGAGACTCGGCGTCTATATAACTCACCTGAGCATACTTGTCATCATCGCCGGCGCTATTGCCGGCGTTTTCTTCGGCTTTAACGCCTTTCTAAACCTCCCGGAGGGACAGACATCAAGTGTCGCCCACAAGGAGGGAGGCAAGGAGATACCCCTTGGTTTCGAGATACGCTGCGATAATTTTGACGTGGAATACTACGGGGAGAGCGACATGCCCAAGGCGTACAAGAGCTGGCTGACGGTCCTCCGGAACGGGCAGGTGGTCATGCAGAAAGCGATAGTGGTAAACGACCCCCTTACCTATGAGGGCATTACCTTCTACCAGTCGAGTTTCGGCACTGTTCCCGACAGCGCCGCGCACGGCATTGCCATCCTGCGCGCAGTTTCCCGGGACGGCAGGAGCGAAGAAATACATGCGAGGGTCGGCGACACCTTTTCGATACCAGGCGCCGGTATACAGGGCAGGATCGTCAATTTCAGCCCGGCCCTCTCGGTTGACCAGAACGGCAGACCGTTCACCTACGACGAGAACATGATAAACCCTGCTCTCTTCATCGAGTTCACCGGGCCGGGCCAGCGGTTTTCAGGCTGGATCTTCAAGCGGCTTGACCGGACGTGGCAACTCCCCGACGGCAATCGGGTGGAGTTCCTCAATTTCTGGGGGGTCCGGTATACGGGCATGCAGGTCCGGAAAGACCCGGGCGTCTGGATCGTCTACCTTGGCTGCATTATCATGGCTATCGGGCTCTATATCACCTTCTTCATGAGCCACCGGCGGATATGGGTGAACGTATCCGAGGAGAAGGGTCAGTCGAAGATCTTCATCGCCGCCTCCGCTCACCGGAACAGGGCGGCCTTTGAAAGAACTATCGAGAAGCTGGTGGGCATGCTCGTTGCGGGCCACAAAGGGGGAACCAAATGAACAGCTCCGTCTTATTCGGATTATCGACAGTCGCCTATGTCCTTGCGATGATCTTATACATAGCGTATCTTGCGTTCAGGCAGAATCAGGTGGGCATAATAGCGACCGTCATCACCATGGCCGGCTTTGTCGCCCAGACCTTCGCGATCCTGCTTCGGTGGAAGGAATTCTACGAGATCGGACAGATGGGAATTCTCAGGGCCATTCCCCTGACGAATCTGTATGAGTCTCTCATCTTCTTCGTATGGTGTCTCATCCTGGCGTATCTGGTCGTCGAGTTCAGGTACCGGAACCGGTCGTTCGGCGCATTTGTGACCCCCATCGCCAGCCTCGTACTTGCCTTCATAGACATATCGGGCATGTCGACGAATATCCAGCCCCTTGTCCCTGCGCTCCAGTCGAACTGGCTCCTGGTGCACGTGATGATGAGCTTCATCTCATACGCCCTGTTCGCCATCTCCTTCAGCACCGGACTGATGTATCTGATCGTGAAGACCGAGAAGAGGAACGAACCTGCGTACATCTTCTGGACGGCTGCCGCGGGAATATTCATCATTGTCCTGGCGGCGATGGGGCTTGACTACATGACCTTCAAGCTTTCGGTGAAGAACCAGGAGGAACTTATCAAGAGCTATCTGTTCCGGGCGACGTTCCGCAATGAGGCGGGGTTTATCGCCGTCGTGAGCTATGCTATCGCCGCTGCGTTCATGTACCTTGTCTGGCGGTATGGTATGGTTTTGAAGAAGATCATATCCGGGTTCGATCTGTCTACCGAGACACTCGATGACATAACTTACAAGAGCATCGCCATGGGGTTCCCGATCTTTACCCTCGGCGGTCTCATTTTCGGCGCCATTTGGGCTGACCAGGCATGGGGCAAGTACTGGTCGTGGGACCCGAAGGAGACCTGGTCTCTCATCACCTGGTTTTTCTACGCCTTCTATCTCCACAGCAGGTTGATGCGCGGGTGGAAGGGAAAGAAGGTCGCCATGGTCGCTGTCCTGGGGTTTGTCGCGGTGATCTTCACCTACCTCGGGGTGAACCTCCTTCTTTCGGGCCTGCATAGTTACGGCGCGCAGTAGGATTTACGGTCCGGACGGATACAGGCCCTCTGAGGGCTTACAGCATAGACGGTATCGTCGCTCATGAGTCTGCATAACAGATTGACGCTCTCCATAATGCTCGTCAGCATAGCCGTCTTCGCCGCGGCCTCCTGGCTGATCTTCGAATTCACCAGAGAAAGAATCCACGCCCACCAGCGGGACAGGGTGGAACTGATCGCGGAGATACTGGAAAACGGCCTCAGGACCCTCATGATCGAAGGCAGGGGGAAGGAGTTCCAGCGGTTCATCGAGAGCCTCGTGGCCGAAGACATCGAGGTAGTGCGGATCTTCTCGGAAAACGGCACCATCCTCAATTCCTCGGTCCCCGGCGAAGCAGGCAGACGCGTCCCAGGCCGTTATCTGAAGGCCTATTCATCAGGCCCGGGGACCTCCCTCTACTCCGTGGAGCAGCGTGACGGAAGAGAGGTCTATTCGCATATCGTCTCGATAAAGAATGAGCTCCTCTGCCAGAAGTGCCACGGGTCCAGGGATACCATCCGGGGGGTGTTGGACGTGGAGCTCTCGGGACGCGCTTCCGGGCAGAAGGTTGCCGCTGCCGCCCGAAGGATACTGCTCGTGGCGGCGGCGGCAACGGCGCTTCTCTTTGTCTGCGTGCGGTGGCTTACCGGCCGTCTGGTGCAGCGGCCCGTTGATGCGGCTCTCGAAAAGCTCAGGCAGTCCCCGGCGGGCAATGCGCTCCCGCATCAGCCGGCCGGGCAGGATGAGCTGGCGCTTCTGTCCGCCGGGATTGATGCGCTGGACGCTGAACTGTTGAAGGCCCGGGAGGATCTTTCCCACTGCACTATCGACAAGAACCTCCACGTGGAGCGCATGGCGAGTATCGGAGAATTGGCTGCAGCCGTTGCTCACGGGATCAAGAATCCCCTGGCCGGCATCAGCGGCGCCCTGCAGGTGCTTGCCGAGGATTTTCCCGCGGACAGCCCCCGGAAGGAGATCGCCGGAGAGGTGCTCAAGGAGATCGGCAGACTTGACACCGCGGTGAAGGACCTTCTCTTTTTTGCGCGGCCTCCTGAACTCAGTTTGATTCCCGCGGACGTCCGTGCTATTATCGAAAAGGTCAGAAACACGCTTGATCCCGAGGCGGCCCGGCAGAACGTGAAAATTACCTCGGCATCGGATAACATATCAGATATCATGGTAGACCCCGAACAGATGGAGAAGGCCCTGACGAACATCGTCGCGCATTGCATCCAGTCCATGGACAGGGGAGGGGAACTTGCGGTGGCGGCGCGGCGCGGCGGGACGGAAGGGAGTGTCGAGATAACCGTCTCGGATACCGGCGGGAGGGTCCCCGAGGAGAAGCTGGGCGATGTCTTCAAGCCTTTCTTCTCGACGAAGCATTCGGGAACCGGGCTTGGCCTGGCTATCAGCAGGAATATTATCGAGAGCCACAAGGGAACGGTTATCGTCGAGAGCAGGGAAGGAAGGGGCCGCGCCTTCCGGATCGTCCTCGGGAGGGGATAAGGGTGGATAAGGCGAAGATCCTGGTTGTAGATGACGAGAAACTCCTCCGCTGGTCTCTGCAGCAGAACCTGTCCAAGGAGGGGTATACGGTCATAACCGCCGAAAAGGGCATGGAGGGGCTCGAGCTCTTCATTGATGAACAGCCCGATATCACGCTCCTTGACGTTCACCTGCCGGACATCTCCGGTATCAATGTCCTTGAGGGGATAAAGAAAGAGAACAAGGATTCAATCATCATCATGGTGACCGCCTTTGGCGATATACAGACAGCGGTCAAGACCATCAAGATCGGGGCCTATGATTTCGTGGAAAAACCCTTTAACATGGACAAGCTCAAGATACTGATCAGCAAGGCCCTCGAAACCGTGTCCCTCCGCAAGGAGGTCTCCCAGTTCCGGTCCCAGTTGTCGCAGAAGTACGGGTTTGCGAACATCGTCGGCAGGTCCGAAGAGATGGTCAAGGTCTGCGACCTCATCAGAAAGGTCTCAAAGAGCGACGCCACAACGGTTCTTCTGCAGGGCGAAAGCGGCACCGGCAAGGACCTCGTGGCAAAGGTGATCCATTACGAAAGCGGCAGGGCCGACCGACCGTTTATGGATATCAACTGTACCGCGCTTCCCGAGACCCTCATCGAGAGCGAACTCTTCGGCTTTGAAAAGGGGGCCTTTACCGATGCCAAACAGATGAAGAAGGGTCTCTTTGAGCTGGCTGACGGCGGAACGATCTTCCTCGATGAAATCGCGGACATGAAGCCGAGCACCCAGGCGAAGCTGCTGAAGGTGATCGAGAACAAGACCTTCAAGCGGATAGGCGGTGTGAAAGACATCACGGTTGATCTGAGGATAGTGGCGGCCACGAACAAGAACCTCGTGGATGAGGTGAAGGCCGAGCGGTTCCGCGAGGACCTCTACTACCGCCTCAAGATCATTCCCATGCATCTGCCCGCCCTCAGGGACCGAAGGGACGACATCCTTGTGCTGGCAAAGCACTTCATCGACGAATTCAACAATGAGTTCAAGAAAAACGTGAAAGGCTTTGCAAAGGAAACAGGCAAGGCATTTCTGCATTATCCCTGGCCGGGCAATATACGCGAGCTGCGGAATGTGATAGAGCGGGCCATGATCCTTGAAAATGAAGAGTACATCCTGCCTGAGCACCTTCCGGGAGAACTGCTTTCAGAGGAGAGCCAGCCCAGGGGATCGGTCGGGATGCCGGACATCAAGCTCCCCCCGGGCGGGCTTGACATTGAGCAGGTCGAAAGAGAGCTGATCCGGCAGGCCCTCGACCAGGTGAAATGGAACCAGACCAGGGCTGCGCGGCTCCTCAGCCTGACGAGGGACGCCTTGCGGTACCGCATGCAGAAATTCGGATTTTTGCCGGGCAAGGCGTAAGTGAGCATGTTTTTTGCTTGTTGCTAAAGGCGGGTAAACCTTATACAATGGTACGAACATGAAGATACGAACATGAAGATACTTGTCGTCGATGACGAGCAATTAGTGCGATGGTTCATGGACCGGGCCCTGAGAAAGGGCGGCCATGAGGTCATCACCGCGGCCAATATCATGGAGGCTTCCTCGAAGTTGGAGACCGGGGATATCGACCTGCTCTTCATTGACCTCAGGATGCCTGAGGGAAATGGCGCAGAACTCATCAAAAAAGTGGTTAATTACCGCAATCCTCCTAAAATCATTGTCTGCTCGGCATTTATCACCGCAGAGCTTGAGGAGGAATTCAGGGAAAAAGGCATCTGCATTCTGAAGAAACCCTTCAAGCTGGAAGAGCTCAATAATACCCTCAAGGGCTGCCTCGACGAGTAAGCGCCCCTCTCCGCCCCTGGGCGGAGGATCACGCTGCAGGCCTTCCCCCGCACTTGACTATTGGCGGTTCTTTCCATAACAATAGAGGCACCCTATGAAAGCCCTGGTGACAGGAGCGGCAGGCTTCATCGGCAGTTATCTCGCTGAGGCATTGCTCAAAAAAGGCTATGAGGTGACCTGCCTCACGCGTCCTTCCTCCAACCTCAGGTGGATTGAACATCTGACCGTACAACATCTCAGATTCGACCTGGCCGAACCCGGCGCCTATGCCGGTGCATTGGCTGATTTTGACATCATCTTTCATGTGGCAGGGGCCACCAAGGCACAGACCGAGCGCGAGTTCTTCAGGGCAAACGAGGAATGCACGCGCAACCTGCTGGGGGTTGCCGCAGGGAACACGAGACTGAAGAGGTTCGTCTATCTGAGCAGTCTGGCGGCTGTCGGTCCCAGCAGGGACGGCCGGGCGGTGGCGGAGGATACCCCGTCCCAGCCGGTCTCCTCATACGGCAGGAGCAAGCTCGCCGGGGAACGCGCTGTTCTCGAATATAAGGGGCTGATGCCGGTGACTATCATCCGGCCCCCGGCTGTTTACGGGCCGAGGGATACCGACCTTTTTGTAGTCTTCAAGATGGTGAGCAAAGGGGTGTTCCCCTATTGGGGCAGGTGCTGCTACTCTTTCCTGTACGTGGAAGACCTTGTTCAGGGGATCATGACCGCGGCCGAACAGACGGAGGCTGAGGGAAAGACGTTTTTTTTGGCGGACGATATCGTATATACTAACGACGATATCGCCGGCGAGATCGGAGAGGCGCTGGGAACAAAGGCGATGAAAATACGGCTGCCCTGCTCGCTGTTGCCCATAGTGGCTTTTGTCGGCCAAAAAATCGGCAAAAAAGGTATAATTAACCGTGACCGGATGAACGATTTCCGTTTTTCCAACTGGACGTGCGACAGCAGCAGGGCACGGACCGAGCTGGGGTTTAAGACATCAATTACGCTAAGGGAAGGGATAAAATGGACGGCAGACTGGTACAGAATTCACCGATGGCTATAGATAAATCCGCGGATCTGTTCGACAAGTGTTACCGGTTTACGAAGGCCAAAGAGCTGATGGCAGCCGAGCTTTACCCGTATTTCAGGGTGATCGAGAGCGCCCAGGACCCCGAAGTGGTCATCAAGGGCCGGCGGATGATCATGGTGGGATCGAACAATTACCTCGGTTTGACCAACCACCCGAAGGTGAAGGACGCCGCCCTCGACGCGGTGAAGAGATACGGGTCCGGTTGCGCGGGGTCGCGGTTCCTTAACGGGACCCTCGACATTCACGTCAGGCTTGAGGAGAAACTCGCCCGTTTTATCCGCAAAGAGGCTGCCCTTGTCTTTTCGACCGGCTTCCAGGTGAACCTCGGGGTCATCTCGGCGATCGCGGGAAAGGACGACGTGGTCATCATCGACAAGATGGACCATGCGAGCATCATCGACGGGTGCCGCCTCTCCTATGCTGAGGTGAAAAAGTTCAGGCATAACGACATGTCTGATCTCGAACGCCTCCTCATTGACAATAAGGACCGGAAAAAGCTGATCGTGGTTGACGGCGTTTTCAGCATGGAAGGGGACATCGTCAATCTGCCGGAGGTGGTGTCTCTTGCCAGGAAATACAACGCCCGCCTCATGGTGGATGACGCCCACGGCATCGGCGTACTCGGCAAAACCGGCAGGGGCACTGCCGAACACTTCGGCCTTGAGAAGGAAGTGGACCTTATCATGGGCACTTACAGCAAATCGCTCGCCTCTATCGGCGGGTTCATCTCCGGCGAGGAGAAGGTAGTGCACTTTATCAAGCATTTTGCCCGGGCCCTCATTTTCAGCGCCAGTCCTCCGCCGGCGTCCATAGCAGCGGTGGACGCGGCGTTGGACATTATCGAGAACGAGCCCGACCGGCTCAGGAGGCTCTGGACAAACACCGAGAAGATGCAGAAGGGGTTCAAGGCGCTCGGTTTTGAGATCGGTCCGACAGAGACCCCGATCATCCCCATCCTCGTCGGCGACGACCTCAAGGCGTTTACCATGATCATGATGCTTCAGCAGGAAGGTGTCTTTGCCAACGTGGCGGTCAGCCCGGCGGTCCCCACCGGTAAGGCGATCATCAGGACGAGCTACATGGCGACCCATACCGAGGAGCATCTCGATATCGTGCTTCATGCCTTCGAAAAAGTAGGCAGGTCCATCGGCCTTATCTGATGATAGAGGTCATTGAGGCAACCGGCTCCCTCGATGGCTTCATCCTCTTTCCCCTGAAGCTGCATGCCGGAGACCCCCATTTTGTGCCGCAGCTGACCCGCGACATGCGGGCGCATTTCTCCGCGGACAATCCGTTTATGAGGCATACGCGGGTCCGGTATTTTGTCGCGCGGAGGGCCGGGAAGATCGAGGGCAGGATCGCCTCTTTCATCAACCCCCTGCACAACAAGGTCCACCGCGACAAGACCGGCTTCTTCGGTTTCTTCGATGCTGTTGAAGACACGGAGGTTGCCGGGGCGCTGTTCGACCGCGCCGCCGGCCACCTGAAGGAAGAGGGCATGACCCTCATGCGCGGGCCGATGAACTTCTCGACCAATGAGGAGTGCGGTTTCCTGCTCGAAGGGTTCGACGAACCGCCGATGCTCATGATGCCCTATAATCGTCCCTATTACAATCGCCTTGCCGGCGACTGCGGGATGGAGAAGGCAAAGGACCTCTACGCCTACATCTACCCTGTCCGCGACCGTCTTCCGGAGAAGGTGCTGCGCGTTGCCGCCATCGCTGAAAAGCGCGGCATATCCGTCAGGCCGTTTCAGATGAAGCGGTTCGAGGAAGAGATGATGATCTTCAAGGAGGTCTACAATTCGGCCTGGGAGAACAACTGGGGATTCATACCCATGACGGATGAGGATATACTCTATGCGGGCGGGAAACTGAAACAGATCATCGTTCCCGAGCTGACATTCGTTGCGGAAGACGACGGCAGGCCGGTCGGTTTTATGGGGCTTGTCCCTGATTTCAATATGGTCCTTGCGAAGATGAAGGGGAGCCTGAACCCGGTCAGCATCGCAAAGGCGCTTTATTATTCACGCAGGATAACCGACCTTCGGTTGATGCTCCTGGGCATCAAGAAGGAGTTCCGCAACAAGGCGGTCGATGCGCTCCTCCTGCGGGAAGGATATTATGCGGTCAGACGAGGCGGCTATAACCGGATTGAGTTCTCGTGGATACTCGAAGATAACTTCGCCGTCCAGAATATCATCGAGATGATCGGCGGCCGGTTGTACAAGCAGTACAGGATATATGAGAAGTCGATCTGACCGTTCAACCTCCTAATCAAATCTCTTCAGGACGACCACCGCATTTACCCCGCCGAAGCCGAAGGAGCTGGACAGGGCGGTTCGAAGATCGGCGCGCGCCGCGACGAGTGTGGTATTGACGCTGCACCGGGGGTCCTGCTCGGTCAGATTGATCGTTGGAAGCAGTATCCCCTCCCTGAGGCTCATGGCGGCAACTGCGATTTCGAACGCACCTGAGGCGCCGAGCATATGGCCGGTCATGGATTTGACGGCGCTGACAGGGATCGCCGGAGCCCTCTTACCGAAGATGCGCTCCATCGCCCCGCATTCCGCGGCGTCTCCCATCACCGTGCCTGTTGCATGGGCATTCACGCAGTCGATATCT
Organism: Nitrospirota bacterium; assembly: GCA_021825805.1. Lineage (GTDB taxonomy): Bacteria > Nitrospirota > Thermodesulfovibrionia > Thermodesulfovibrionales > UBA6898 > JAKAGF01. The sequence goes on along the minus strand of JAKAGF010000078.1, from coordinate 537 downwards.
CCGGCGGACACGCCGGCATCCGCCAGCGCCGCTGCCAGCGCGCGCGCCTCTCCCTCACTGTGGGGCCGGGTCTGGTGAAAGGCATCGACTGATGTGCCGTATCCCGTAATTTCTCCGAAGATAGCCGCATTCCGCCGCACAGCCGTATCAAGCTCTTCAAGAATAAGGACGCATGCGCCCTCTGCCAAAACGAACCCAGCTCTCCTTTTGTCAAAGGGTCTGCTTGACGAGGCGTCAGTCCCCTTTGACAGGGCGCCCGCAGCCCCATACCCCTCGAGGCAGAATCTGCACACAACAGCCTCGGAACCACCCGCTGCGATGGGCCCGGGATATCCTGCTCGAATGAGCCTGAACGCCTCCCCGACCGCATTTGCCCCGGACGCGCAGGCATTGGATATCCCGATACAGTGGCCTCGTATTCCCAGTTTCTGGGCGATGAAGGACGAGGCCATGCCGGTGGTGGATGCCGGCATGATATAGGATGATACACGGCGGCGGTTTTTTTCAGAGGCTTCCCGCGGCGGAAACAGCGCGCAT
>JAKAGF010000077.1 GCA_021825805.1 Nitrospirota bacterium | reverse complement strand
GGGGGGCTGAGGTGACGGTCACGGACATGAAGTCCGGCGCACAACTAAGGGAACAAGTTGCGCTGCTTCGGCAGTCCGTGCGGCTCAGCCTCGGGGCCCATCCGGCTGAACTCTTCGCTGCCGCTGAGCTGGTGGTGGTGAGCCCCGGCGTGCCCATGGATATCGAGCCCCTTTCATTGGCGAGGGCACGCGGCATTCCGGTCATCGGCGAACTGGAACTGGCCTATGAAATTTATCAGGAGAACGGGTCCCGCGCCGGAGACGCTTTTCTCGCGGTGACCGGCGCCAACGGCAAGTCGACGACAACGACGCTCCTTGACTTCATGATGAGGAAGGCCGGTTTTACGACGGTCCTTGCGGGCAATATCGGGAACGCCCTTTCCGAGGAGCTGAACAGACTGGGTCCCGGCGCGGCCGGCCGGGAAGTCTCCCTCCCTGATTTTGTTGTCCTTGAGGTCTCCAGCTTCCAGTTGGAAGGCATCAGGGATTTCAGGCCCCATGTCGCCTCTTTGCTCAACATAACCCCGGACCATCTGGACCGGTATCATTCCCTTGCGGAATACGGCGCTGCAAAGGCGCGGATATTCGAGCGGCAGGACGGGCATGACAGCCTCGTGCTGAATGCGGACGACCCTGAGACAATGCGGCTGTACGAGGAGCTGCGGAAAGAACGGCGGGCCGACCTGCCCCAGGTCTTTTTCTTCAGCCGGATGAAAGAGGTCAGGGGCGTCCACTGCGCAGAGGGAATCATTTACGCTGATCTGGCAGCCGGCGGCGGAGAAGGCCGGAGGCGGCTTATGCCTGCCGCAGAGGTTGCCGTCAAGGGTGTCCATAACCTGGAGAATGCCATGGCCGCTTCGGCCATGGCTCTTCTTGCAGGCTGTCCCCACGGGGCGGTGATAGATGCGCTCAGGGAATTCAGGGGACTCGAACACAGACTCGAATTCGTGAGGGAACTCGACGGAGTCCGGTACTTCAACGACTCGAAGGGCACGAACGTGGGCGCGGTGATAAAGTCCCTCGACAGTTTCACTGAGCCTCTGGTCCTTATTGCAGGCGGCAGGGACAAGGCGGGTGATTTTTCCGCCCTGCGGGACCTGGCAGCGCAGCGGGTCAAGACCCTTGTGCTGATCGGCGAGGCGGCTGGAAAGATACGCGACGCCCTGGCTGACGTCACCGAGACGGTCCTTGCCCGGGACCTCGGCGACGCCGTCTCGGTGGCCCGCAGCAGGGCGGCGAAGGGCGATGTGGTCCTTCTTTCCCCAGCCTGCGCCAGCTTCGACATGTTCCGGGACTTCGAAGACAGGGGAAGGCAGTTCAAGGAGATCGTGAGAGGACTCAACGGATGACGAACAACGCCGCGTGTGTCAAGGCGCCTTCGGCGAGAACCTATGACCGCCTGCTATTGCTCATCATGCTGCTGCTTATCGCCTTCGGGGCCCTCATGATCTACAGTTCCACGTCGGTTGTGACCCCGGTCTTTGCGAAACGGCACATAGGCGAGTTTTACTATTTCAAGAGGCATCTCTTCACGATGCTGCTCGGAGGGCTCGTCCTGCTCTTCGCCTATCGGCTGAAACCATCCGTGCTCAGGCGGGCCGCGGTACCGCTGCTCGTCTTTTCCCTTGCGCTCCTCCTTGCCGTTTTCCTTCCGTATGTCGGGGTGACAGCCGGCGGGGCGCGCCGCTGGATACGTCTTTGGCCGACCACCTTCCAGCCTTCTGAGCTGGTGAAGCTCGCCATGGTCATATTCCTCGCACGGTACATGTCCATGACGGACTATAATACCGAGCAGTTCAGCTCGTTCATCAAACCGCTGGTGGTTATGGCGGTCTTTCAGGCGGTCTTTCTGAAACAGCCTGACTTCGGTTCCACGATGAGCCTCGCCTTCCTTACCCTGACTATGCTCTTCGTCTCCGGCATGAGGCTCAGGTATATAGCGTCAGTGCTCGTTCTTGCAATCCCCGTGATCTACAAGCTCGCCCTTGAGCCGTACAGGCTGCGGCGGATCACCTCTTTCCTTGACCCGTGGAAGGACCCCCTGGACAGTGGGTTTCAGCTGGCGCAGTCCTTCATATCTCTGGGCAGCGGCGGGATCACCGGCCTTGGTCTGGGCGAGTCACGGCAGAAACTGGCGTTCCTGCCCGCCTCGCACACGGACTTCATCTTCTGCCTTGTGGGGGAGGAACTCGGCCTTGTGGGCGCATCCGTCCTGATCGCGCTCTTCATCTTTCTCTTTGCCAGGGGGATTTCGATCGCATCCAGGACAAGGGACAGGTTCGTAAGTTATCTGGCCTACGGCCTGACGCTCATGATATCCCTCCAGGCGCTGATCAATTTTGCCGTGGTGACCGGCCTGGTGCCGACCAAGGGACTCCCCCTGCCGTTCATGAGCTACGGAGGTTCAGCGCTCCTGGTGAACATGGCTGCCGTGGGCATGCTGCTGCGGATATCCCGGGGGGACGACGAGCCGCCTGCTGAAGACAATAAGAACCTGAAGGCGAGGATCATCGCGAAGAGAAATATTTACAACAGAAAGGGGTGCCGGTGAAGGTGATCATCGCCGGGGGCGGAACAGGAGGCCATCTCTTTCCCGGTCTTGCGCTGGCCGAAGAGTTCAAGCGGAGGGACAGCGCCACGGAAGTGGTCTTTGTGGGAACAGAGCACGGCATCGAGGCGCGGATCATCCCGAGGGAAGGGTATCCCCTGAAGTTCCTCAGGGCCGAAGGGCTCGTGGGCGGATCGCTCCTGAAAAAGGCGCGGTCAACCTTCAAGCTGCTGCTGGCTATGTTCGACGCCGGGCGGATACTCAGGGAGACGCGGCCGGACATCGTCATCGGCGTCGGCGGGTACGCCTCGGGCGCTATCGTGCTCATGGCCCACCTGAAATCCTTGCCTACCCTCATTCACGAACAGAACTCAATCCCCGGTCTCACGAACAAGGTCCTCGGGAAGTTTGTGCGCGGGGTCTGCGTCACCTATCAGGAGAGCATTTCTTCCTTTCCGATGGGCAAGGCATACCTCACCGGCAACCCCATCAGACCGAGGATACTCAGGGGAGAGCGCGAGGCGGCATTCCGTCTCTTCTCCCTTGACGAGAAACTCTTCACCGTGTTCGTCTTTGGCGGCAGCTCCGGCGCCAGGTCGATCAACAGGACTATGGTGGATGCCCTGAACCATCTTGCCGACCTCAGGGACAAGGTCCAGTTTCTCCACCAGACCGGAGACAGGGACTACGAGAATATCCGCGAGGCCTACCGGAAGGCGGGAGTCAGGGGCACTGTGGCGCCCTTTATTTACCAGATGCCGGAGGCGTATGCAGCGGCTGATGTGGTCGTCTCACGCGCGGGCGCAACGACCCTGGCGGAGATCACGGCGATCGGCAAACCCGCCATCCTCATCCCTTATCCTCATGCCGCGGGAAGGCATCAGGAATTCAATGCGCTGAAGCTCAGGGAGATGGGAGCGGCCCTCATGCTCATGGAGCATGAGCTCACCGGCGAGGCGCTCGCCAGGCAGATCCGCGACCTCTATGACAACGAATCCCTGAGGAACGAGATGCAGAAGACCTCGCGGGGGCTGGGCAGGCCCGATGCCTGCGCCCGGATCGTTGATATAGCGCTCAGCCTGGTGAAAGAGCGCGGAAACGGCCGGAAGGCTGCCGGAGCTGCGAGGGGTCCCCGTGTTTGAGCGGTACAAGGTAATCCATTTCGTCGGCATAGGAGGGGTCGGCATGTCCGGCATCGCGGAGGTGCTTTCGAACCTCGGATATAAAGTGACCGGCTCGGACCTTCGGGAATCGGAGACAACCAGGCGGCTCAGGGACATGGGCATACAGGTATACATCTCTCACAAAGCGGAGAATATCGACAGCGCCCATGTGGTGGTCGTCTCTTCCGCTGTCAGGGAAGACAATCCCGAGGTGCTTGAGGCGAAGCGGCGCGCTGTCCCGGCCATTCCCCGCGCCGAGATGCTGGCGGAGCTTGCGCGGCTGAAATACGGCATCCTCGTTGCAGGCGCCCACGGAAAGACAACTACAACCTCTTTGATCTCAACGGTCCTCGGCCACGGAGGTCTCGATCCGACGATCATCATAGGAGGCAAGCTCAAGGGCATCGGCAGCAACGCCCGCCTGGGGCGGGGCGATTTTCTCGTCGCGGAGGCGGACGAAAGCGATGGTTCGTTCCTCACACTCTCTCCCACCATAGCGGTTGTCACGAATATCGACCGCGAGCATATGGATTTTTTCAAGAGCATGGAGACCCTCAGCGCCGCATTCCTTTCTTTTGTGAACAAGGTCCCTTTCTACGGAGTCGCCTTTCTCTGCGCGGAGAATGACCGTCTGCGGGAGATCATGCCCCGGATACACCGGAGGTTCGTCACCTACGGTTTCAGCGCATCATGCGACATCATCGCCGACCGCGTTGAGAAGGCGTTCATGTCCACTTCTTTTGACGTCTCATACCGGTCGAAGAACCTCGGCAGGTTCACCCTGCCGACGCCGGGGATGCACAACGTCCTGAACTCGCTCGCCTGCATCGGCGTCGGCCTTGAACTTCAGATGAGCGTGCATGACATCAGGGATGCCCTGGCGTCCTTCAGCGGCATCCAGCGGCGGTTCGAATTCAAGGGCGAGGCAAAGGGCGTCCGGGTCTATGACGACTACGGACACCATCCCACCGAGGTCAGGGCAACAATCGCGGCTGCGAAGGACAACCTCGCCTATCTCAGCGGCAGCCCCCGGCTGTTTGTGGTATTTCAGCCCCACCGCTATACCCGCACGGCCGATCTCATGGATACATTCTCCTCTTCCTTTGCCGGTGCGGACAGGCTTGTGCTTCTGGACATCTATCCGGCCGGAGAGAGACCGATCCCGGGCATTACATCCCAGACGCTTTTTGATCGTGTCGCAAAGGAAGGCCAGGCCGGAGTAGTGTACGAAAAGGATAGGGACGAAGCGGTCGGTCGTCTCGCGGCAGAGCTGCGCAGCGGCGACATCCTGCTCACCCTCGGCGCAGGCGATGTCTGGAAAATGGGAGAGGCGGTGCTGGAGAGACTCCATGATTGACGAGCGGGAATGGCGGGAGACCTTTGCCGGCAGCTTCAGGGGAGACGTGAAATTCGGGGTCAGCCTGAAGGAACGGACGAGCCTGGCGATCGGCGGGCCGTGCGATGTCCTCGCCGAACCGGGGGAACCGGTCTCGCTGCGCAATATGCTGGTCGTCCTCGAACCTATGGGAATCCCCTTTTTTACCATCGGCGGCGGCACGAACATCCTGGTGCGGGACGGCGGCATCGACGGTGTTGTCATTTCCCTGAGAAACCTGAGCAGGATCGAGGTCATCAGGGAGGGAAATGCGGACGCGGAACTCTTCGTGGAGGCAGGCGTCGGCCTGCAGCGTCTTGTGAACTTCTGCAAGGAGAAGGGGTATGCGGGCATCGAAGGGCTTGCCGGCATCCCCGGCACTGTCGGCGGAGCCATCTCCGGAAATGCCGGCTCATACGGCTGCGAGATGAAGGATGTCGTCGTATCAGTGGCTGTCATGGATTCGGCTGCGCGGCTCGACCGGCAGGCTGCTTCAGCAATGGGTTTCGGCTACCGGAGGTCAGGCGTCCGGCCGGGCGAACTGGTCCTGAGCGCCAATATCCGGCTTGCGCGGGACGAGCCGCAGGCCGTGTCCTCGCGCACGGAAGGGTTTTTCAATGAGAAGAAAAAGACACAGCCCCTTGCCGAGCGGTCGGCAGGATGCGTCTTCCGGAACCCGGCAAACGGACCGGCAGGCCGCCTGATAGATGAGGCCGGCTGCAAGGGCATGCGTATGGGCGGGGTCGAGGTGAGCGGCGTGCACGCCAATTTCTTCATAAACAGGGGCAGCGGCACGGCCGCTGATTATCAGCATCTCATGGACGAGGTCGTATCCGTTGTGCACCGCAGGTTCGGTGTTGTCCTCGAACCTGAGATACGCGTGGTGGGAAAGACGTGAGAGAGGGAGGAGAACAACAGGTGAACAGGACGGAACTTCGGAAGAAAAAGATAGGGGTCCTCCTCGGAGGGACATCCTCCGAGCGCGAGGTATCGCTCAGGAGCGGCACAGCGGTCTTCAAGGCCCTCAAGGGACGCGGCTACAAGGCAACCGCCATTGATGCGAGCGGCGACCTCTGCGCGAAGCTGAAGAGATCGGGGATCGACATCGCGTTCGTCGTCCTGCACGGCGGTCACGGCGAAAACGGCGCGGTTCAGGGCCTGCTTGAGGTCATGGACATCCCCTATACGGGCTCCGGAGTTCTGGCCTCGGCCCTGGCGATGGACAAGGAGGCGTCAAAAAAGATATTTCTCCACCACGGCATCCCGGTGCCGCCCTTTGTGATCCTGCGCGGGCCGTTGCAAGGCAAGGGCCTTCCGGCGATGCCGGCTGGAATACCGCTGGTCGTCAAGCCGGCTGCGGAGGGTTCGAGCGTGGGCGTTGAGATCGTGAAAGAGCCCGCACGGTTGCGCAGGGCACTGAAAAAGGCGTTTTCGTATGGGGAGAGAGTGATCATCGAGGGGTACATAAAAGGCAAAGAGGTCCAGATCGGCATACTGAACAACAAGATCCTCGGCGGAGTTGAGGTAAGGCCTTCCCTCGAATTCTACAGCTATGAGGCGAAATATACGGCAGGCCTTACGGAATACATATTTCCTCCCGAGCTTGACGGAAAGACGTACCACCGCGCCCAGGACGTTGCCCTTCAGGCGCACACAGCCCTCGGCTGCCGCGGCGCAACTCGGGTGGACCTGATCATCGGCCCCCGCGGCAATCCCTACGTGCTCGAAGTCAACACCATCCCCGGAATGACGGAGACGAGCCTGCTGCCGAAGATCGCGAGACAGGCGGGGCTGCAGTTCCCTGATCTCCTTGAGGAGATACTCGGAGGCATCGTTGCGGGGTAGGCGCGGGACAAAGGCGTCAGGAGGCGCAATGCCCCGGCAGCGCGCGGGTTCTCTCCTCGGGAAGATGAGGGCTGCCGCGGTATTTGTCCTTCCGGTCATCGCTGTCGGTGTGATCGTATATCTCTTCACCATGGCGGCGCGGTCGGCCTTTCCCCTCGCCAGGGTCGTCTTTACCGGCAACGCCCATCTGCCGGACGAGGAGTTGCGGAACATCTCCGGCCTGAAGGCCGGAGAAAACCTCCTCGCGCTTTCAGCCGGGGCTGTCTCGAAGAAGATGCTGGGATCGCCGTGGATACGGTCCGCATCCGTCAGAAAGGAGTTCCCCGACAGCCTCCATGTCCTCATCAGGGAGGCCGAGCCCTTCGCCCTTCTGGACATGAAGGGCAGGCTCTTTATCGTGGATGAACAGGGCAGGATGCTCGAGGAGCTGAAAGACACGCCCGTGCCGTTTCTCCCGGTGATATCAGGGAACCCCTTTAGCGAAAAGGCGGCGTATACCGAGGCGGTCGGCCTTGCGGCAGCCATCAGGAGAACAGGGTTGCAGTCGCGCAAGGACAGGATCGAGATCATCGCACACAAGCCGACGGAGCTGTCGGTGAACATCGACGGGGTGGTGGTAAAGATCGGGACCGGAGAATACGATGATAAACTCGGAAGGCTGATGGAGCTTGAGGAGGAGATAAAGGCAAGGCGCATCCCCGTGGACTATATAGACGTGCGGTTTGCGAACCGGATAATCGTCAAGCCGGTCAACGAGGTGGTCAGGTGAAAAAGACGGCTGCAATAACCGGACTCGACGTGGGTACGACCAAGGTCTGCGCGGTGGTTGCGGAACGGACAGGCAGTGGCGTGCGCGTCCTGGGCGCGGGCATCTCTCCTTCTTCCGGGATCAGGAAGGGGACGGTCGTAAATATGGAGGCAGCCTCTGATGCGATCGCGAAGGCGGTCAGGGAGGCGGAGTTGTCCTCGGGCGTCAGGATCGCCTCTGTCACGGCCGGTATATCCGGAGGCCATGTGACAGGGTTTCACAGCGCCGGCGCCATCGGCATACAGGGCAGGGAGATACGCGAAGAGGACAGGGAGAGGGCGGTGGAGGCGGCCGGCACGGTGTATATCCCCCTTGACCGCGAGGTCCTCCATGTGCTGCCGACGGAGTTTTCGCTTGACGGACAGGAGGGGATACTGGACCCTGTCGGTATGTCCGGGGTGAGGCTTGAAGCAAAGGTCCATATCATCACGGCAGGCGCGGCTCCATTGAGGAACCTGACGAAATGCTGCGAACGCGCAGGCCTGCAGGTCGGAGCCACGGTCTTCCAGCCGGTCGCGTCAGCCAGGGCTGTCCTCACCGACGACGAGCGGGAAGCAGGCGTTGTGCTCGTTGATATCGGCGGCGGCACGACGGACATCGCCTTTTTCCGCGACGGCTGCCTGCGCAACATATCCGTCATCGGGGTGGGCGGAAACCATCTGACCAATGACATTGCCGTGGGACTGAAGGTGACCATCGCCGAGGCTGAACGGATCAAGAAGACAAAGGGCGCTGCCTTTGAGTCCGGCGCGGACAGGGACGCCGGGATCGAGATCACCCTTCCTGACGAGCAGCTCGCGTCCATATCCCGGGGAGACCTTATCAGCATCATGCAGCCCCGGTGCGAAGAGATGATACAGCTCGTTCAGGAGGAGATAGCGAAGTTTCGCGGCGCTGACGGCGCGGCATGCGGTGTTGTCCTGACCGGCGGCGCTTCCCTGCTCGGAGGATTCCGCAGGCTCGCAGCGTCAATGCTCGGCCTGCCGGCGCGGATAGGAAACCCCGCCGGCATCGGGGGCCGCAGATCGCTTGTGGAGGGTCCGCCGTATGCGACCGGCATAGGCCTGACGATGCCGGAGCATTACGAAGAAGAGCATGTCGACACATACGCTGCTGCCATGGCCGGCCTTGCCGGGAAGGTGAAGCAGCGGGTGAGTGATTTTTTCAGATTCAGTGATCTATCGCATTCATACAAAAAGGAAGGGGGCACATTATGTTTGAAATCGAGGAAGTGAGGGGGCAGAAGGCGAGCATCAAGGTTATCGGCGCAGGGGGCGCAGGCGGCAATGCCATAAACAACATGATCGCGTCAAGCCTGCATGGGGTTGAATTCATCAGCGTCAATACCGATCTGCAGGTCCTCGAGACCTCTCTTGCGCCGAGCAAGGTCCAGATCGGGAAGGAACTGACCAGGGGGCTCGGGGCCGGTTCGAACCCTGAGATCGGCAGGCAGGCAGCCCTGGAGGACAGGACAAGCCTCATGGAGGCGATGGACGGATGCGATATGGTCTTCATAACCGCGGGCATGGGCGGAGGCACCGGCACCGGCGCCGCCCCTGTCATAGCGAGTCTTGCGAAGGAGATGGGCGTCCTTACCGTGGGGATCGTCACCAAGCCTTTTTTCTATGAGGGCAAGAGGCGTCTGATGAACGCGGAAGAGGGCATCAGGGAACTGGCGAAGTATGTCGATACCCTCATCGTTATCCCCAATGACAGGATCAGCCTGGTGGTGGACAAGGGCACGCCGATGCTCAAGTCCTTCTCCATAGCGAATGACGTCCTTCGGCAGGCGGTCCAGGGGATCTCCGACATCATCCTTGTGCCCGGGCTCATCAACGTGGACTTTGCGGACGTCAAGACGATCATGGAAAACACCGGCCGCGCGGTGATGGGGTCAGGGACCGGCAGCGGCGAAGGGGGAGCATTCGAGGCCGCCAAGAAGGCGATCTCGAACCCTCTTCTTGAAGACTCATCCATAGAGGGCTCCCGCGGGATCCTGATCAACATAACCGGCGGGCTCGAACTCTCCCTGAGCGAGGTGCAGGAGGCGACCGCCCTGATATATGACTCAGCGCACGAAGACGTCAACGTCATTTTCGGCGCGGTGATCGACCCGGATGTGAGCGGCGAGGTGCGCGTTACGGTCATTGCCACCGGATTTACCGAGAAGAAAGAGAAGGTGGAGCTGCCGCAGATCAAGAAATGGACGCCTGTAAAAGAGCCGATGACATTCAAGGGCTCTGACAGGGTGCTTTCGAAGAGCCTGTCGTTTGATGCCCCAGGCAAGAGTGATTTTATCAATTACGAGGAGGCCGTTGACCTGCCGGCGTTTCTGAGAAGGTCTCCTGAAAGGCATATCTAAGCTCCCCCCACGAGGGGCTTCCTCATCCCCCCCACGGGAAGCCCCTCACCCCCCTCCTGTTTACCTGACCCGGTCCGCGCAGGCGAGGAATTCCCGGACATTGCGCAGAGGGGTGTCCACAGGCAGGTCGCAGGAGGGCATGAGCACGTAATTGCGAAACGGATCAGGCATATCCGCAACACATTCCGCAACCGAGGCGCGCAGCAGGGACGGGTCGCCGCCGAATATAGTGTTTATCACATCCACATTCCCGGCGATAACGACCCTGTCGCGGTAGAGCGCATACGCCTCGCCGAGGGGGACGCCGGCGTCTATCGAGATGCAGTCAGCGCCTGTCTCCGGATACAACGGCAGCTGGGAGCGGATGTCCCCGCACTGGTGAAAGATGCCCGTCAGACCCTGTCTCCCGGCCTGTTCGAAGAGGGCCCTTTCGCAGGGAAGGACCACTTCCCGGTAAAGGTCCATGGGTATGAGCGTTGCTGCGCCGTCCGGCACTGCGATCCCGTCGATGAGACTACGCCCCGCGAGCTGCCCGATGAGGGCTGAGGAAAGGCGAACGCCGAGTTCGCACACCTCCCGCACGAATGTCCTGTCAGCAGCCGTCTTTTCCCTGAGGAGGTTCCAGTCGCAGAGGATCATGGCCCAGGTGAAAGGGCCCCAGGTCGTGACGCAGAGAAAGCGGTCAGGGAGCAGCTTCCTCATGCGCGCGATCATCTCGATCAGGGCCAGGGTATGGCGGGAGGCGGAGATTTCTATCTTCTCCAGGTGCCGCGCGTCTTCGGTCTTCTGGATTATCGGAAAGGAGAGGAGGGGCGCCTCTTCCCCGCGGAAGGCGGGTTCGCCTCCGATCGCCTCGGCGGGAAAGGTGTTCAGACCCGAGCCGCCAAAAATGATATCAGTGTCCAATTCCCCGAACACGCCTGCGAGGTCTTCCGCAAAACGGTCCGGATCTTCCGCAAGGCTGCTGATCTTCAGTCCGGCCTGCCGGTATGCCCAGCGGCCCGCGCCATACAGGGCCCGGGGCAGCCGCTCGCTGCGCTCCCCCTTAAATACCCGCCTGATCAATTCGCGTCTGTCCACTGAAGACCAAATTAATGGTTGTCGCAGCCGATTCTGCTCACTATGCCGGGGTCCTGACCGGCTATCAGCCGAAGGAGCTGATCAGCAGCCGCGACTACCCGGACGGAGTTTTCTTTCTCCGGCTTTTTGCCGGCGGCGGCTCGTGGGTATCCCAGAAGGATGCTTCAGGGGCCTTCTTGTTTGTCAGGGCCTTGAACCAGTGAGACGACGGTTTGTCCTGCGTTCTCTTGTATGCGCTCTGCAGGGCATAGCGCACCTGGTAACGGTACAGGGACGGTTTCCGGTAATGCGGATAGAGTTCCTTGAAATTGGGAAGGGCCCTCAGCCGGTCGCTCCACGACATGATCACCGTGAGCGCCTGGTCATCCTTGATCCCGGCCTCGCGGGATATAAGGCCGAAAGTATAGGCGATATTGTGGATCGCCGTTTCCGACTTCGGCAGGATGTTCAACAGGATCTCGAGCGCATCCTTCGCTGCCTTGCTGTCTTTCTTGTTTGTAACTGCCATCGATTCTCCCTGCCTTCATGCTCACATGAAAAGAGTGCCTGGACACCTTCTCAGGCCTAATACATAGTATATTAAAGCATAATGAGTTATGAAACAGCAAAGGCAGAAATTTTTTGACGTCGCGGTATTTATACTGTTTGCAACCAACCGTATCCAGCGAAGAAGACTGCCTGGTCCGGCAGTATCCCGCCCATGATGGGACGGATTTCCCGCGAAAAAAAAGGAGCGCGTCCGCAAGGCTGACAGCCGCAACTTTGCCCTTGACTTCAGCGCCGAATTATCTATACTTAAAGCTGATGGTCCTCGCGAGAGCAACAGCGTCACATACAGCAGCTTTCATGAAGCACGGGACCGAACTATGTAATCACGACTTCCGTAACGCAGGCGCCCTATGGATGACACTGTAGAACATGGTCGTGGCCCGGCTATCGGCGAGCCTGCCCCTTTTTTCGAGGCAGCGGTTGGCGACAGCAGCATCAGCCTCAGGGATTTCAGAGGGAGCTGGATCATCATCTTTTCCCACCCCGAAGATATACTTCCACTGTTTAAGACAAGGACAGTGAACTATATCCTCTGCAAGAGGAGGACGAAGGTGGTGGCCCTGAAGAGAGAGCAGGGTGACGAGGCTCCGGCTGGAAAGAATTTTCTCAAGAAATACATCCTGAAGCACCGCCTCTCCGTCCTGGGCGACCC
>JAKAGF010000076.1 GCA_021825805.1 Nitrospirota bacterium | reverse complement strand
ACCACCCAGGACTACGCGCTGGACGATCCCGTCCCGTCGCGCCCCGCATGGGCGCGTGGATTGAAACGGGTAATGAGCCAAACCAGCGACCGCATACATGGTCGCGCCCCGCATGGGCGCGTGGATTGAAACATATCGGCGTTGATCGGATCGAGGATCTCTTTGATGTCGCGCCCCGCATGGGCGCGTGGATTGAAACTGGAGTATCCGCGCCTGGTAGAGCGTCTCTTCGGGTCGCGCCCCGCATGGGCGCGTGGATTGAAACCCTAAAACCCGTCACTCAGTATAATGCACTCGATATCCCTTACCCTCCGGAAGGTATTGTCATTGCAGACAAAGGTAGGGCTGAACGAGCAACTCAAGCAGTGTCAGGGTGGATGTCGCCGCCTCGATGCGGCATCACAAAATGTAAAGCGCCGTCAACAATCCCATAATTATGAACCTTTTGCCCGGTTATCGGGTTCGAGGGCCGCTGCAGCCGGAGCCCCCTTACCTGCTCGGCCGCAGGGCCTTCACGACGAGCTGCAGGTAACGGTTGCCGTTCCACTCGTTGAACCCCGGCGTAAAGGCCGCGTCAACAACGGTCGGCTGATTCAGGTCATCGAAGACCCCCCACATGTCGAAACCGATGGTGTCCATCGACTGGGCAAATTTCTTCAGCCGCATCTTAAGGTGGTTGTGGCCCACGGACCGGGGGTTGACCACCTCGAGTCCTCTCGATCCGAAAAGGGGCTCAGCGTTGCCGTAGCCGAACGGCTCGAGCATCGCGATCTCCTCCATCAGCGGGTGGGTAATATCGGAGAGTGAAACGAGCGCGTCGATCTCGATGGTAGGGGTGAGGTCGCGGCTGTCCACGCTCCGCTTCACCAGCTCATTGATCGCCTTGTGAAAGGTCCGTATGTCGGAGGTATTCAGCCGTACCCCGGCAGCCTGGCGGTGGCCGCCGAAGGACAGAAGGAGATGACTGCATTCCGCAAGTCCCTTGCAGATGTCGAAGACGGGGATGCTCCGTCCCGACCCTTTGGCAACCCTGTCCTCCACGGAAAGGATGAACGTCGGACGGTAATAAGCCTCTGCGATGCGCGAAGCGACGATGCCCAGGACCCCCTGGTGCCAGCCTTCACCGGCGAGGACGACCGCGCCGTCGACCCCGCTGCCCTCCAGCTTTGCCATCGCCTCCTGGTAAACCACCTCTTCCGTTGCCTGCCGCTCGGCATTCAGACGGTCCAGCCATGCGCTGAGTTCAGCCGCTTCAGCATCGTCGCCGGTGAGCAGGAGTCGCACAACGTCTCTTGATTCAGCCATCCGTCCCGCCGCATTGATCCTCGGGACCATGGTGTAGGAGAGAAGGCCTGACTTCATCTCGCGGCCGGAGAGGTTGCAGACATCCCTGAGCGCCCGGAGCCCCGGCCGGCCGGCTGCTTGCATCAGCTTGAGCCCTTCTCTCACCAAGACCCTGTTCTCACCCGACAGCGGAACTACGTCAGCGACTGTCCCGACAGCAGCAAGGTCAAGAAGGGAAAAGGCGCTGTCAACTGAAAAACCTGGAATGCCCTCCAAGGCCAGGGCGTGGATAAGCTTGAAGGCGACGCCGGCCCCGGAAAGGCTGCCCACCCCCTCGGCATGGCCGGGCAGTTTCGGATTGATGACGCTCAGGGCCTCGGGAATCACCGGCTCATCGGTCGGCTGTTCAGCGGAGTCGGAGTCTCCGTTATGTCCATCATTCCTTTTTCGCAAGGGTTCGTGGTGGTCGGTAATAATAACGTCGATGCCTGCCCTGCGGGCTGCTGCCGCAGCCTCAAAAGAAGTAATGCCGCAGTCGACCGTTATGATGAGTCGGGCGCCGCATTCCATAGCGAGTTCCACCGCCTGGGGCGTGAAACCATACCCGTGGATCATCCTGCCCGGGATGAAATACCTGACATCGAGACCGCCCTGTGTCATCGCACGGACTACGATCGCGGTTGCGGTAAGACCATCGGCGTCGTAGTCGCCGTGCACCAGCACCCGTTCGTTTTTCTTCAGGGCAGCCTGTATCCGCTCCACGGCGGCGCGCATGCCCGAGAGCTCGAAAGGGTCCGAAAGGGCGGTGGCCGAGGGCCGCATGAACTCGCGGATCGCCTCGGGCGTCCTGATCCCCCGGTTGATGAGGACCTGCGCGAGGACGGGTGATATGGATGCGCTCTTCGTTATGTAGGAAAGAAACTCGGGATTGGTCTTGTTGATGAACCAGCGCCTATGCATCGCGGAAATCCGGGAACAGGAGGCAGGAAACAGGGAATAAACAATCAGGTGAATCCGCTACATCGTCTGTAAAGATGAAGTCACACCCCACGTCGCACTTCCCATTCCCTACTTCCCTGCTCCTGCTTCCCTGTTCACGCTCGTATCTATTTCTTTGCCAACGGCTTCTTCGACGGCCAGAGGAGAACGACGGGGCTCGCCACGAAGATGGAGGAGTAGGTTCCGATAATCACCCCGACGATCATCGCGAGGCTGAAGTCATGGATCACCTCGCCGCCGAAAAAGAAGAGGGCGATGGAGGTGATCAGAACGGTCATGGACGTGACAATCGTCCGCGAGAGCACCTCGTTGATGCTCAGGTTCATGACCGTCTCGACGGAGTCCTTCAGCCGTATCTTGAGGTTTTCCCTGATCCGGTCGAAGACGACGACCGTGTCGGTGAGGGAATAACCGGCGATAGTCAGCAGGGCGGTGATAAGGATGAGGTTGATCTCCTTGCCGAGGACATAGAATATGCCAAGGACGGCGAGAACGTCGTGGAACGTCGCGATCGTCGCGCCCACGGCAAAATTGAACTTGAACCGGAAGGCAACGTAGACGAGAATGCCGACGACCGAGATGAGGACCGCCTGGGCCGTGTCCACCCGCAGCCTGCTGCCCACCTTGGGGCCGATCACGGTGGTAGAGTCGACGACGTATTTATTGTTCGGCAGTTTCTGGCTGATCGCCAGAGTTATCGCGTCGGAGACCTGTCCCAGCTGCTGCTCGGTCTTCTTCACCCTGATCAAAACCTTGTTGACAGCGGGGAAGTCCTGGAGTTCGGGGTCCTTGATACCGCTCTCTTCAACCGCCTTTCTCACCTCATGCAGGCTCACCGGCTTTTCGAACTTCAGTTGGATGGCGGTGCCGCCGGCAAAGTCGATGCCGAGGTTCGCCCTCCCGTTTGCCACCTGGACGATTGCGATGACGCCGAGGATCGAGAGTATGCCGGAGATGACGAAGGTATACTTTCGTTTCCCCATGAAATCTATGTTGGTGCTTTTTATTATTTCTAACATGCTTCCTCCTATATGCTCAGCTTCTTGACTTCCCGGCGGGAGTTTATCAGGTCAAAGACCGCCTTCGTTCCGATGAGGGCGGTAAAGAGATTGATGAGAACGCCGAGACTGAGCGTCACGGCAAACCCCTTGATCGGGCCGGTTCCGAACTGGAAGAGCACCGCGGCGGTGATAAGGGTCGTGACGTGGGCATCGAAAATCGTCCAGAACGCCTTGTGGTACCCGGAGTCCACCGCGGAGCGGGGCGGCTTGCCGGTCCTTATCTCATCTCTGATCCGCTCGAACATCAGGACATTGGAGTCCACGGCCATGCCGATGGCCAGGATGATGCCGGCGATGCCCGGCAGCGTGAGGGTGGCGTTAAGCGACGCCATGGCCCCGAAGAGCAGGATGATGTTCAACAGCAACGCAAAGTCTGCGATCACTCCGGAGAGACGGTAATAGACGATCATGAAAACAACGACAGCCAGCGTGCCGATCAGTCCGGCCATGGTGCCGGCTGCTATCGAGTCCTCGCCGAGGGAAGGTCCGACGGTCACATTCTGGAGCATCTTCAGGGGAGCAGGCAGGGCGCCGGCCTTCAGCACGATGCTGAGGTCCTTTGCCTCCTCCATGCTGAAGCTCCCGGAGATCTGGGCATTGCCGCCGCCGATCCTCTCCTGGATCACCGGGGCCGAATAGATGGTCCTGTCAAGGATAATGGCGAGACGCTTCTTCACATTGGCGCCGGTCACCTCCTCAAACAGCTTGCCTCCCTCGGTGTTAAAGGATATGGACACGTAGGGTTCGCTGAACTTTGTGTCTAAGCTCACCCGCGCCTCGCTCAGGAGATTGCCTGAAAGGGCGGCCTGCTTCCTGACGAGCACGGGGAATCTCGCGACCACCCCGGTCTCCCGGTTCAGCTTCTTTTCGAAGAGGATCTCGTCGTCAGCGGGAATCTTGTCCCTGAACTGCTCCAGTATCCTCTCTTCATCGCCGGGACCGGCTGACTGGGGAAGCTGCGCGGCAACAGGGGACTCGTCATCCACCAGTCTGAACTCAAGCTGGGCGGTCCTGCCTACAAGCTCTATCGCCCGGCGGGGGTCCTTGACGCCCGGCAACTGCACCACGATCTCGTTTTCACCCTGACGGTGGATGGTGGGCTCGGAAACGCCAAACTGGTCGATCCTGTTCCTGATCGTCTCGAGCGCCTGGTCCACTGCGCTGTCTTTGATCCGCGCCGACTCCTTGCCCGAGATCTTCAGGACAAGGCTCTGGCCGGAAGAGACCGTATCGAGGGCAGGGAAGCCTTCCTTCACGATGGCGGGGATCTCCTGGCTCGACGGAGTTATCTCGATGTTCAGTCCATTGCGCTTTACGTCTGCCGTCAGTTTCTTCTTCTGAAGAGCGTCCCGTATGAGAAAGACATAACGGTCGGTCGAGGTCTCCACCGCCTTGTCCCCTTCAACCTCGAAGACCAGATGCAGGCCTCCCTGCAGATCGAGCCCGAGAATGATGCCCTTGCCCGGCATGTTTTTCTTCCACCAGTCGGGCATCGCCTTGAAGAGGGGCGTATTGGGCAAAAAGAATATGATCGCAACAAGAACGGTGAAACCGATAAACAAGAATCTCCACAGTATGTTTTTCTTCATTTAACCTCCGCTGTATATAAAAACTCGATGCCGCGGGGACGTCTCTGCGGTCTTACTCTTCGTCCGACTCCCGCAGGCTGGCTATGTAGGCCTTGCCGTATCGCACGCGCACGTTTTCCGCGATCTTCACGACAACGCTGTTGGTCTTCACCTCTTCGATCACGCCGTACTCGCCGCCGCTGAGAACGACCTTGTCGCCCTTCTTGAGGTTGTCGAGCATCTGCTTGTGCTCCTTGGCCCGCTTCTGCTGGGGTCGGATAAGCAGGAAATAAAAAATGACAAAGATGAGTATAAGAGGCAAAAAGCCCATCAATCCGCCGCCCTGTCCCGCGCCGCCCGACTGAGCCGGCCCCCCCATGGCATTAGCTATGTCAGCAAACATTGGACACCTCCGAAAAAGATTAGTTTTATACTATACTCTCTTTATCGTTTTTCTTTCAAGGGTTACGATAGCGCAGCGCGATTTTTTCCCTCAGCGGCCCGCTCGATTCCCGCCCGTGTTTGGTACAATTCCAGTAGAGCTCCCTGCCTATGGCAGGGGATGACCACGAAGAGGTCAACGCGATGCAATATCCGGCGCTGGAAACACAAGAGAAGCTTGATTGAATGGAAACAACTGCGCATCACCACCAGAAGACCGCAGACCGGATGTTCAGGGAACTCGGATCATCCATCCGGGGCCTTGCCGCTGCTGAGGCTGAAAAGCGGCTTCAGCAATATGGCCCCAACGAATTACGGGAGAAAAAGAAGAAGACCCCTCTGAGGATGCTCCTCGACCAGTTCAGGGACTTCATGATCCTCGTCCTGATCGCAGCGGCCCTGATCTCCGGGCTTATCGGCGAACTGTCCGACACCGCGGCGATCGTTGTCATAGTCGCGCTTAATGCGGTCATCGGCTTCATACAGGAATACAGGGCTGAAAAGGCGATGGCTGCCCTCAAGAAGATGGCCGCGCCATCCGCGACCGTAGTGCGGGACGGTTTGCCCGAAGTCGTGCCGGCTTCGCGGCTTGTCCCCGGCGACGTCGTTGTCCTCGAGGCCGGGGCTGTTGTTCCCGCTGATCTGAGGCTGATAGAGTCAGCCCTGCTGAAGGTCGAGGAGGCTGCCCTTACCGGTGAATCCGTCCCAACGGACAAACATGCCTCTCCCCTTGCCGATGAGCATCTGCCGGTGGGCGACAGAAAGAACATGGCGTACAAAGGGACCTTCGTTACCTATGGGAGGGGCATCGGCCTTGTTGCGGCAACGGGAATGCAGACGGAACTCGGCAAGATCGCAACCATGCTTCAGGAAGAAGAGGAGGTGAAGACACCCCTGCAGAAAAGGCTTGCCCGTTTCGGACAGAAACTGGCCTTTGCCATCCTCGCCATATGCGCCGTTATTTTCGGGATCGGCGTTATGCGCGGAGAGCAGCCTCTCCTGATGTTCCTGACAGCCATTTCCCTCGCCGTTGCGGCCATACCCGAGGCCCTCCCCGCTGTCATCACCATCTCCCTTGCGCTCGGGGCCAAGAAGCTGGTAAAGCAGAACACTCTCATACGGAGACTGCCCGCGGTGGAAACGCTCGGCTCCGTGACATACATCTGCTCTGACAAGACGGGCACCCTGACGCTCAACAAAATGACCGTGGAAGAGATCTATGTGAACGGCGGGATACACAAAGGAACGGACATGGACAAGTTGCCGGATGCAGACAGGAGAACCCCTGATAACGCAACCGCGGCGTCCCTGCTCTTTACCGCCCTGGCCCTGAGCAATGATGCGCGGACAGACGCATCCGGCAGGGTCTTCGGAGACCCTACGGAGGTCGCCTTGTACACCAGCGCCCATAACGCGGGGTTTGTCAAAGAGACGCTTGCGAAAGATTTCAGGAGGATATCTGAAATACCCTTTGATCCCGGCAGAAAATGCATGACAACGGTCCATGCCCTGCCTGACGGCTCCTGCATCTCCTTTACCAAAGGCGCTCCGGAGGCCCTTGCGGACCACGCGCTTGGCATCCTTACCTCCGGCGGACCCTCGGCGCTCGATCCGGACGGGATCCGCGGCGTGAACGAACGCATGTCCGCCGCCGGGCTGAGGGTCCTTGGCATTGCGATGAGAAAATGGGACAGCCCCCCTGAAGACATGTCTCCTGAAATTGTGGAAAGAGGTCTCACCATCCTCGGCCTCGTCGGCATGATGGACCCGCCCCGGCAAGAGGCGGCGGAAGCTGTTGCCCTGTGCAGGGCTGCCGGGATACAGCCGGTGATGATAACCGGCGACCATCCGATCACAGCGCGGGCTATAGCCGTCAGACTCGGCATCATGGAAGATGACTCAAAGGCGGTGATCACCGGAAGAGAGCTTGAGAAACTATCACCAGAGGCGCTTGAAGAAAGGGTCGAGCGCCTGCGCGTGTATGCGCGCGTCGCCCCTGAGCAGAAATTAAAGATCGTGCGGGCCCTTCAGGACAAGGGACAGTTTGTGGCTGTGACAGGCGACGGCGTAAACGACGCCCCTGCGCTCAAGAGGGCGGACATCGGCGTTGCCATGGGCATTGCCGGCGCTGATGTCTCAAAAGAGGCCGCGGACATGATCCTCCTCGACGACAATTTCGCCACCATCGTAAAGGCGGTGGGAGAGGGCAGGAAGATCTACGACAACATCAGAAAATTCATCAAATACCTGCTGACAACGAATTCAGGCGAGATATGGACCCTCTTCCTTGCGCCGCTGGCGGGTCTTCCGGTCCCCCTTCTGCCTATCCATATACTCTGGATCAATCTCGTCACGGACGGACTCCCCGCGCTCGCCCTTTCCGTTGAACCCGCTGAGGGCGACGTCATGAGCCGGCCCCCGAGACATCCCAAGGAAAGCATATTCGCCCACGGACTCGGAGTTCATGCGGCATGGGTCGGTCTCCTGATGGGGGCCGTTGTTCTGACCGTCCAGGCAGGGGCCATCACTACGGGACACTCCCACTGGCAGACGATGGTGTTTACCGTGCTCTGCCTGACGCAGCTCGGCCATGTCCTTGCCATACGGTCGGAAAAAGAATCTCTGTTTACGATAGGAATATTCTCCAACAAATATCTCCTGGCCGCGGTCGCGCTGACCTTTGTCCTTCAGATGGCAACAGTGTATCTGCCGGCCCTTAATACCGTATTCAAGACGGAACCGCTTACATTGCCTGAGTTGTGCGCAGCGGTAGCATCATCCTCCCTTATCTTCATTGCCGTTGAAATAGAGAAGTTTTTCAAGAGAAGAAAGATCGCGAGGTTCGGCTGAGTATCCTTTCCCTCCGCCTCTGTTACAATATCCGCATGAAGAAGTACTTCATTCACCGGCCGGCCGCCTCTTTCAGGGTTGATTACGAAAAGGACCTCAACCCCGAGCAGCACGCCGCCGTCCTGCATAACGCCGGACCCGCCCTCGTGCTCGCCGGCGCAGGCGCCGGCAAGACAAGGGTCGTGACTTACCGTGTCGCCCGGCTGGCGGAGTCGGGAGTCATGCCTGAAAATATCCTCCTGCTCACCTTCACCAACAAGGCTGCCCGCGAGATGATGCGGCGGGCCGAACAGCTCATCGGCCGCAATATCGCAGGCCTCCACGGCGGCACCTTCCACCACATAGCCAACCTCCTGCTGAGGCAGCACTACCGCCTCGCCGGGTACAAACAGGGGTTTTCGATCCTCGACCGGGAGGACTCAAGAGAGCTTTTCGACGCCTGCATCGCCGAGGTTTATAAAAAGGACTCCGTGCTGCCGCGGGGCGCGGTGCTCGCGGAGATCAACAGCCTTGCGAAGAACACGGAGGAGGAGCTCGGCAGCGTCGTGACCCTGCGTTTCCCCCATTTCGCCGAGGCCGCGGATGCCATCTGCAGGATAGCCTCCCTCTATGAGAAAAAGAAGATCGACCTGAACCTCATGGATTTCGACGATCTCCTCGTACAGTGGAAAAAGGTCTTTGAGGAAAACGAAAACATCCGGGAATACTACTCGCTCAAGTTCAAATATATCCTTGTGGACGAATACCAGGACACCAACCGCCTGCAGGCGGACATTATCGACCTCACCGCCAGGGGTCACGGGAATCTCATGGCAGTGGGCGACGACGCACAGTCGATCTACTCGTTCAGGGGCGCGGATTTCGAGAACATCCTCCGCTTCCCGCAGCGGTATCCGGAGGCGGCGGTATATAAGCTCACGACCAATTACCGCTCGACTCCCGAGATACTCACCCTTGCCAACCGGATCATCAGCCATAACAAAAACCAGTTCAGCAAGGAACTCCACGCGGTGCGGCAGCCGGGCGACCGGCCGGGCCTCGTCCCCCTCAGGGATGTCTTCGAAGAGGCCGAGTACGTTGCGTCGATGGTCATGGACATGAACTCCGATGGCACGGCCTTCGACGAGATCTCCATCCTTTACCGGTCCCACTATCAGTCCATGCAGACGCAGATGGAATTCCAGCGGAGGGGGATACCCTTTGAGATCAGGTCCGGACTGAAGTTCTTCGAGCAGGCCCATATCAAGGACATCCTTTCCTTCCTCAGGATCATCGTCAACCCCTACGATGAGATCAGCTGGAAGCGGATACTGAAACTCACGAGAGGCATAGGCAACATAACGGCATCCAGGATCTGGGACCTTCTGAGGGTGTCCAACACGCCCCTCGATGCCCTGGCCGGGGCCTCCAGCCTCGTCCCCCGCAAAGCCGTCGAAGGCTTCAACCGCTTTCTGGAGCTGATCGGCTCGCTCCGCGACGAGCGGTACCTGTCTTCGCCGTCGGCTGCCATCGACTACGCCCTGCGCCACGGATACGAAGACCACCTCTACACCACCTACCCCAACGCCGAGATGCGCATCGAGGACATCGAGCAGATGACGCGGTTCGCCCTCAGGTACGACTCGCTCGAGACCTTTCTCAGCGACCTCGCCCTTCAAGGCGTTGCCGAGGCGGAGTCCGGGGATGCGGAGGCGCCTGAAGGGAAGGTCGTCCTCTCGACGGTGCACCAGGCAAAGGGACTCGAATGGGGGACTGTCTTTATCATCGGGATGAACGACGGCAGGTTCCCCTCTGCCAAGTCCCTCAGGACAGACGACGAAGAGGAAGAGCGGCGGCTCTTCTATGTGGCGGCAACCAGGGCGAAGGAGGCCCTCTTCCTCTGCTATCCCGTCTCAGCGGAGGACTGGAACAACCTCGGTCTTCTCCGTCCGTCGCGGTTCATCAAGGAACTCCAGCCTGATTCCTTTGAGGAGATCACGGTTGAAGATGTATAATAGGACTGCGCATCCCTCTCTATGGGGAAGAACCCGGAAGAACATGACGCACGCAAAGGACTGGTGATATGTCATATATCTCGGCGATCAAAGACGGTTTCAAGCTCGTAAACAGCCGCTGGCAGCTGGTGCTGGTCCAGGTGGGGATGATGTTCTTCAACTGCATCGGCTTCTTCATCATGGTCGGCATACCCCTGGGGATCGCCTTCATCATATTCGGGCTCGACCTCACCGGCATTGCGGAGATGCGGGACATCTTCAGCGTCTTCAGGAACCCCGCTGACCTGATCTCGAAGTATTTCAGCCTGGTGCTTATCATTGTAGCGAGTTTTCTCCTGTACCTGCTCCTCGTCGCAACCGTGGGCCTCTATGTCTTCAGCGGATCAATAGGCATCATCGGCAGGTCGATCACGGAACCGGCCTTCAGGTTCAACATGCATGACTTCTTCGGCGAGGCAAAGCGTTTCTTCTTCCCGCTCATGTGGTACACCGGCTTTGCCGGGCTCATCTTCATCGCCATCGCCTTTGGCCTCGGAATCCTGGGAGGAGGCATCGGGATGGTGGTGAGCGCGGCCAAGGGTCAGGATTCGACCCTCGCCCTCTTCCTCGGGAGCTTCTTCTACCTGCTGCTGGTCATAGTCGGCCTGGCGATCATCATGGGCGTCCTCTCCGTGACGGTCTTCGGCATCGCTGTTCTTTATTTCAAGAGGACCGGCGCGGTGCGCTCCTTCAGCGAGTCGTTCAGGTTCCTCCGGGACCACCAGCACGCCTTCTGGCTTTATGTCATCCTTTTTGTAGGGTATATCCTGGTAAGTTTCCTGGTGATGCTCGTCATCTATCCCTTCAACCTCATCCCCCTTATCGGACCGATC
Organism: Nitrospirota bacterium; assembly: GCA_021825805.1. GTDB lineage: Bacteria > Nitrospirota > Thermodesulfovibrionia > Thermodesulfovibrionales > UBA6898 > JAKAGF01. Next base: position 1,323 of record JAKAGF010000076.1, on the reverse strand, counting down.
ATCTCCTTCCCCTTTCAGATCCTTTCCTATATCGTGCAGGGGTATCTCGGCCTGGTGATACTCGCCGCTATCTTCAGGTATTATTACGATTCAGAGTTGCAGTCCGCCGGTCCCGCCGCGGGACCTATCGCCCCCGGGTCCATTGAGGATGAAGATACTTCTCCTTCTCCAGAGCCAGGGACAGGGACAATTCCTCCTCTGTCGGGACCGAGGGAAGAAGGGTTATAGCAAAGGCCTCTTCAAAGGCGCTGATCACTGCTCCTCTGAAGGTCTCCTCATCAAAGTCCGGCGCAACTTCCCTGAGCCCGGCCATGTGCATGCCTGCTTCGTCGTCGCCCAGCCTGAAGATTTTCCGCAGATCCTCTTTCCTGAAGTCATAGGGGATGGAGCCCTGCTGGAGAAGGCCGTCTTCCCACCTCTTCTGGGCCGAACCGACCACCTTCCTCCTGTTCACGAGGATTTCCCCATAGGAAGAGGACCGGAAGCAGAGCGGGCTACCTGCCAGCACGCTCCCCTTCTCGCGCTGTCTCTTGGCGTCAGCCGCAACGCCGATCTTCGAAAAAGCGAGGGTAAGCGCCTCGCTGATGAGACGGTAACTCTCCAGAAGTCCTTTGGTAAAGGGAGGCGCATCGGTCCTCGTCGAAAAACTATAGGTAAGCTCCTCGCCGTGGAGTATCGCCCTGCCGCCGGTCAGTCTTCTGACAATTGGTATGTCATGGGCAGCGCAGTATCCGGAGTCGATCTCCGATGTCTTCTGAAAACAGCCGAGACTGACGGACGGCATGTCCCACCCATAGAGCCGGAGGGTTGGGGGAAGGCCGTCTTTTCTCACGGAAACGGCGATAGCCTCATCCAGCGCCATGTTCAGCGACGCCCTGCACCGGCCGGATTTAATGAGCCTCCATTTACCTTTCATAACACACCCTCTATAAATTTGTTCCCTGTTGTCAGCGGAAGAGGAGCGCCGCTGCAAAATTGAACTCTTACCTTACTCTATGGCAACACCGTCCATTATCGCCGATCCCGTCTTTATCGATATCGCCGGATTTGTTGTTCCCTTTATTGTCGTATTTCCAATCTTCTGCGAGATTTTGCAGTCATATCCACCGTCCAATATTATGTTTGGCTCATCGTGTAAGAGTGTGGGTAAACTGATGAGCCATAAAACCCATGGTACATGATAGTATGTTTCCCGCCAGCGCCACAAGCAACGCGATGATCCGCATATGTCTTAATGGGATTGTACCGCGCATTTGCCGGTCTGTAAGACTGCTTCCCCGCATGGTATAATCCGACATGTCTTTTATCGCTGACCTTCACATA
>JAKAGF010000075.1 GCA_021825805.1 Nitrospirota bacterium | reverse complement strand
GCGAGTGGGAGATCGTATCAAAGGGGAAATATACCGGAAGTGTGGAGATCAGCGGCATTACAGCGCGGATTGCAGAAGGGTCCAAGGCGGTATTTGACGGAAACTCAGACCTCAGGACCCTTCTCTGGAAGGAGGGTTTAATGCCCCTTCCCCCATACATCAGACGCCGGCCGGACGCGCTTGACCGGGACCGCTACCAGACGGTATATGCGGCAATAGAAGGATCCATCGCCGCTCCCACCGCTGGTCTGCATTTTACGCCTTCTCTCCTTCGGAGACTGACTGAACGGAATATCGAGGTCAGAGCAGTGACCCTTCATGTGGGAACCGGCACCTTCAGGCCGATCAGGACTGAAAATCTTGAGGAGCATCAGATGGACAGGGAGTACTTCGAACTTGATCCCTGTTTGATGGAAGAGATAGGTATGGTCAAGGCCCGGGGGAACAGGGTTGTGGCAGTCGGGACTACCACAACGAGATGCCTTGAGGCCTTTGCCTGCGGCAGATTTCAGACACTCTCCAATAACGGCATCGTCAGGGCCACGACGGACATTTTCATCCGCGAGGGGTACAGACCCAGGACGGTTGACAGCCTGATAACGAACTTTCATCTTCCCCACTCCACTCCCCTTATGCTCACAGCCGCTTTTGCGGGACGTGAAAAACTGCTTTCTGCTTATAAAACAGCTATTTCCATGGGATATAGATTTTTCTCCTATGGGGATGCTATGCTTGTTCTATGAATGTAAACAGTCCGGAATGTTCCGGATCTCCCAGGATATTGGGCAAGGAGTTCCTGATCGTTCTCGTTGTCATTTGTTCGTCTCTCAGTTTTACTGCGGGGTATTTTGTAGGCAGGAACAATCCGGATCAAAGGCCTGGGACCGCAGCCAGGGTTGCCGACATACCCTCTGCCCAGTCAAAACCTGAAGACCCGCAGCCGTTGCAGCCCCAGACTGCCGACCAGCCCCGTGAGGCAGCGACACAACCGGTTCAGAGGGCCACTGAAATGCCGGCTGAAAAAACCGTTGTTCCGAAGAAGACAGCCGATCAGAAGGGAAGCGGTCAGACGGCCGGCGGGGAATCCGGTCGCGAGGCAAAAAAGGCCGTCACATCCGACAGCGAGATATACACCGTTCAGTTGGCTGCCCTGAAAAATCCGGCCGAGGCCCGAAGGCTGAAGGAGAAGATGACAAAAAAGGGATTTAAGGTACAAATTATCGCCGCAAAAAACAAAAAAAATGAGAAAATATATAAAATAAGGACCGGAGAGTTCAGGGAAAAGAAGGATGCGGATATCCTCGCCCTGAAGCTGAAGAAGAACGAAGGTCTGAACACCTTCGTCAGCCTGAAGAACGAATAAGGAGCCCTTACGAATACACTCGTCATAGAATTAGGCAGCGAGGAAGAATACCCGGCGCACCACAGCGCCATCGAAAAGAGTCTCAAGATCATCGAAGACACCCTTGATGTGAAGGCCAGTTCCAGGGGGAACAAGATCTTCCTTAAGGGTGACGACCGGAAGGTAAAGGCGGCTGAGAAGCTCATCAAGGACCTCGGGAGGATAAGCGCCGAGATGCCTGATATGAGCGCCGACGACCTGCGCTATGCCATCAAGTCGGTGTCGTCAGGAGGCGAGGCCTCGCTCCGGGACGTCTTTCTGAACAACATTCCCGTCTCATCCAAGCGGCGATTCATCATCCCCAAGTCTGAGAACCAGAAGCAGTACGTTGAGGCGATCAAGGACCACGACATCGTCATCGGCGTCGGACCGGCCGGCACCGGCAAAACGTATCTCGCCATGGCGATGGCGATCAACGCCTTTCACCGCAAACAGGTGAGCAGGATCGTTCTGGCCAGGCCGGCCATCGAGGCCGGCGAGAAGCTCGGGTTTCTTCCCGGAGATATGTTCGAGAAGGTGAACCCGTACCTCCGTCCGCTCTACGATGCGCTCTACGACATGATGGACTCCGAGAAGGCGTTGAAACTGATCGAACGGGGGATCATCGAGATAGCCCCCCTCGCCTTCATGAGGGGCAGGACCCTCAATGACTCCTTTATTATCCTCGATGAGGCGCAGAACACCACGTCGGAGCAGATGAAGATGTACCTGACGCGGCTGGGCTTCAACTCAAAGACAGTCGTCACCGGGGACATAACCCAGATCGACCTTCCTGCCGGCAAGACCTCGGGTCTCGTCGAGATCATGAAGATACTCGATGGGATCGACGGCATCAGTTTCGTGCATTTCTCCGAAAAGGACGTTGTCAGGCACCGACTCGTCCAGGAGATCATCAAGGCATACGACAAACATGAAAAACGGCATTCCGGTCGATAAACCCAAGGGCAAGGACGCCCGCGCAGCAGCGCAAAAGACCTTCTTTCTGGCGGTCTTCGCCTCCATCGTCTCTTTTTCCGTGATGACGGACCTCAGTCCGGAACGGCTCGTGGGAGGGGCATTCATCTCCTTCGTGCTTCTGTTCATCCTGTACCGCGACATCATGCGCTACAAGCCGGCCTATATCAACAACTACAACATGTTTCTCCTGCTGGGGCTGATGATAGTCAGCACCATCATCATCGGCAGGTTCTTCGAGTTTTTTCTCCAGAACCTTTCGAAGGGACTCGGCTCGGTTTCGGGAGATACGGCTATCTACGGCATCCCCATCGCTGCCGGCGCGATGCTCGTCGCGCTCCTCTTCGATTTCCACACCTCCATCACCTTTTCCTTTACGATCAGCCTGCTGACGGGCTTCTGGCTCAACGACCCCTATTACCCGGTCTATACCTTTGTGAGCAGCCTGACCGCCGCCTTCAGCGTTATCCGCTGCAAGAAGCGTTCGGCCCTTCTCAGAGGCGGGCTCTATGTCATCCTCGTCAATATCGTGCTTGTCCTAATTCTGCTCCTCACCAAGAACCAGTTCCATCTGACAAAGGTCATCCCGGCCCTGCTCTTTGCCGTTTTTTCCGGGATCACCGTGTCCGCCATCGTATCGATGCTTCTGCCCTTTCTTGAATATGCCTTTACGATCACAACGGATATCAGCCTCCTTGAACTCCTTGACCTCAACCAGCCCCTCATGAAGAACCTCATGATAACCGCTCCCGGGACCTACCACCACAGCGTCATCGTGGGGAACCTGGTCGAGTCGGCGGCAGAGGCGGTGGGCGTGAACCCCCTCCTCGCCCGCGTCAGCTCCTACTATCATGACATCGGCAAGATCAAGATGCCGGAGTATTTTGTGGAAAACCAGGGCGGAGGGCCCTCAAAGCACGACAAGATCACGGCCCACATGAGCAGCATGATCATCACGAGCCATGTGAAAGAGGGGGTCGAACTGGCCAGGCAGTTCAAGCTCCCCCATACCGTCATCGACATCATCAAACAGCATCACGGCTCTTCCCTCATCACCTACTTTTACCAGAAGGCAAAGGAACAGGAGCAGGAGCATGAACCCATAGAGGCGGAAGACTACAAGTATCCGGGTCCCAAGCCGCAGACGCGCGTGGCAGCCCTCGTCATGATGGCGGACGCCGTGGAGGCCGCCTCCCGCGTGCTCAGCGATCCGACGCCCGCCCGCATCTCCGCGCTCGTGGACCGGATCATCAACCACATCTTTCTCGACGGCCAGTTGGATGAGTGTGAACTCACCCTCAAGGACATCTCCGAGATCAAACAGCGCTTTACGTATATCCTGACCGGGATATTCCACAAAAGAATTGATTACCCCGGCTTCGATTTCGGCAATGGAACTATATCTAAGGAACCTGCAAAGGGCGACAAGACTAAACCTCAGGAGGACAGAAAGGGATTTGCGCAGGGCGCTCACGCTGCTCGGACTGCCAGGGTCTGAGGTGAGCGTCCTCTTTGTCAATGCCGCAAGGATGCGGGAACTCAACTTCTGCTACCGCGGCCAGGACAAGGTAACTGATGTCCTCTCCTTCCCCATGGAGGGAGGTCCGCCCATTCCCGCGAACGTGCTCGGCGATGTTGTTGTCTGTATCCCGAGGGCGGTTGAGCAGTCAAGAGAATACGGGGTCACCCTGTCAGCGGAACTGCGCCGGCTGCTCATCCACGGGCTTCTCCACCTGCTGGGCTATGACCACGAGACAAGCGCTTATCAGAAGAGAAGGATGCAGGCGAAGGAGCGGGAACTCCTCGATGCCCTTTAGTCAGTGGCTCAAGAGCGCAAATTTCGCTGTTGAAGGGATCCTTCACGCCGCCAGGACCCAGCGCCACCTGCGCTATCATTTCTTTTCAGCAGCCGTTGTCCTCCTCTTCAGCTATATCGTCGGGGTCACGCGCGCCGAGTTCATCATGGTGTCTTTTGCGGTCATCATCGTCCTCGCCTCGGAGATGCTCAACAGCGCCATCGAAACGGTGGTTGACATGCTCTCTCCGGAGTATGCGGAGAAGGCCCGCATCGCCAAGGACATTTCCGCGGGGGCCGTCTTCATCACCGCCTTTGGAGCGGCGGTGCTCGGATATATCGTCCTCTTCCCCTATCTGAAGGCGCTCTTCATGGACGGATTCTACATCGCAAGGCACTCCACGGAAGAGATATCCCTCATCGCCTTCATACTCGTGCTGATCCTTGTCATCATACTGAAGGCCCGCTTTGGCAAGGGGCATCCCCTCAGCGGCGGCATGCCGAGCGGTCACTCTGCGCTCGCCTTTTCAGTCTGGGTATCCGTCACCTATACGACCGGAAACTTCATCGCCTCTCTGCTCTGTTTCGCGCTTGCCGTGCTCATCGCCCAGAGCAGGATGGCGGGCCGCATCCATACGCGGTGGGAGGTGATCGCCGGGGCCCTGATGGGTTCTTCGCTCACGTTCCTGCTCTTCAAGCTGTTTTCCTGAGGATGTTGGGGCCGGTTGCCGGACGCCTGTCGCCGCAAGGCGGAAACAAAAAGTGCGCGCAGCCTGAGTTACTGCGCCCCGTTGAGAGGAAGGCTGATGACAAAGCGGGACCCTTTGCCCGGCTCACTCTCGACCGTAAGGCTGCCGTTGAGCTTACTGATAATGTGGTAGCTCACCGCCAGGGCAGGAACGGTCCCTTTTTCCTTTGCTGCATGCAGGGGGTCGAATATCCTGGCAAGCTTCTCCCTGTCCATGCCGACTCCCGTGTCTTCGAAATCTATGGCTATGCCGGCATCCTTCACCCTGCTCCGTATACTGAGCGTCCCGCCGTCCGGCATCGCGTCGACCGCGTTCAGGATGATAGTGACGATGACCTGCGAGAGCTGGCCCCGGTCCGTGACGATCTCGGGAAGATCAGGCTGCAGGTTCCGCACTATTGTGATGTCCTGCACCCGCTTGTCGTACTGGATGAGTGAGAGCGAGCCCTCTATGAGACCGTTCACCCGGCAGGGCTCAAACTCCGCTGACGGCATCTTCGAATAGCCGGAAAGCTGCTGGAGGATCGTGGCGATCCGGTTCATGTGAAAATATATGGTTTCGAGGGTCTCCCTCTTGAACTCATCCTCTTCCATGTCCATCAATACGTTCACAAAGGAGAAAACCGATGTCAGGGGGTTCCCTATTTCAGAGGCTATTCCCGAAGTCAGCCGTTCGAGGGATGCGAGTTTTTCGGAATGCGCCATATCAAGTTCCTTCTCATGCCTGGCGCGTTCTTCGGCCTTCTCCCTTTTCCGGTACTGAACGATCAGCATCGCCGCGATGCCGCTCGTAAGCACAAAGATCAGGATAATGATCCACGAATAAAACTTCATGGAACTCCTTGTCGACATCGTCACCTCGGAATAAGGGGCTGACACCGCCACGATCCAGCGCGACTCTCCGGCCGATGCTGTTGAAAAGGCGAGGATCTTGTCCTCCCCTGTCGGCGCTACGTATCTGCCGAAATAATCGCTTTTGCCCTCGATGATCTTCTTTTCGACATCAAAGGTTTTGTGACACCGGAAACAGGAAGATTCGGTTTTGTACAGATTCCTTCCGACCATGTCCGGCTGGGCGGGATGGTAGAGGAGATTCCCCTTTTCATCCATCATCCACGCATACCCGCGGGAACCCGACTTGATCGGCCCGAGAAACGAATGGGCGATATCCTGAATATCAAGGGAAAGAACCACCGCTCCGAGAAAAGATTCATGGCGGCATACCGGCGCCACGAGCGAGAACCGCTTCGTGTCCTGCTGTATCAGAATATCTCCCGGACACGATCTCCTGACCCCGGCCAGGACGTTCTTTTCCTCAGGCCCATCAACCGCATTGCTCCCCCGGCTGAAGAGGACCTCTCCACTGCCGCCCAGCACCTGAATCCGCTTTTTGACAGCGCGCGCGTCATCAAAGACCACGTTCGTCAGGGACCTGAAGTCCGTTTCCCTGCGCACCTCAAAGAGGGATGCAAGGCGGGCGATGTGCCTCATATCGTCCCTTATGCCGCCGAGATAGTCCTGCATGTTGGAGGCCTCGGCATGGGCGAGAAGCAACTGCTGCCTGTTGAATTGTTCGGCCATCTCCATCTCAAGCGTCCGCTGAAAAAAGACGTTCAGGGTCATGAGAGACAAGACAACGGCAACGAGGATCCCGACGATGATAAAATACCCTTTCATTTCATCTCCCCGCCTTCACGCCTCGATACCGAGGGACTTGAGTCTTTTCCACAGGGTCACCCTGCTGATGCCCAGCTGCTTTGCAGCCAGGGTCCTGTTGCCCTTGCAGAGCGAAAGGGCGGACCGTATCTGCTCCTGATCTACAGGGCCGTCGCGCCCCTCTGACCTGCTGTCGTGGAGAAGGTAGTCCGGCAGGTCTCCAACTTCGACGGAATCGCCCTTGCAGGTCGCGGCGCTGTGTTCAAGGGCGTTGATAAGACGCCGCACATTGCCCGGCCAGGGGAATTCCACCAGCATCTCCATCGCGGCTGGGCTGATGCTGCGGATGTCTTTATTATTCACCGTTGAAATTTTTCTGAGGTAGTGCAGGGCGATGAGAGGGATGTCTTCACGCCGCTCCCGCAACGGGGGCACCTTGAGAATGATGGAGTTGATCCGGTACAGGAGATCTTCCCTGAATCTGCCGGACTGAAGGAGGTTGGTGAGGTCCTTGTTCGTTGCGGAAATAAGCCGTATGTTGATGGGTATCGGCTTATGATCACCCACGCGCTCGACCACCTTCTCTTCCAGGACGCGCAGGAGTTTCACCTGCATTGTCAGCGACATATCACCGATCTCGTCGAGAAAAAAGGCGCCCTCGTGCGCAGCCTCGAATCTGCCTATGCGGTCGCTGATCGCGCCGGTGAAGGCGCCCTTCCTGTGGCCGAAAAGCTCGCTTTCGAGGAGTTGCTCGTTCAGGGCGGCGCAGTTCATCTGAACGAACGGCCCGGCCCCTCGCCTGCTCAGTTTATGTATCGCCTGGGCGACGAGATTCTTTCCTGACCCGCTTTCCCCGGTTATCAGCACCGGGGCCTCACTCGCCGCGGCATTGCGTATGTGCTCATACAGACGCTGCATGGCTGCGCTCTTGCCCAGCAGTCCCATAAACCAGTAGTCCTGGCTCAGCTCCTGCTTCAGCCCCTGCAATTCCATCTCTTTTCTGTAGAGCGAGGTTATATCGGACATCGACTCGACCATGCCCAGTATTTCGCCCTTGTCGTCCCTCAGGACAACAGCGTTCTTCAGGAGGCGCAGGGCCCTTCCGTCACGCGACGTTATCATGCATTTCCTGTTATGCACGGAGTCGACTTTCTTGAGCCGGGCATCGCCCGGGACCTCGGCCTCATTCAACGCAAGGCAGCTGTCGCAGCTGAACAGGGAGCACGGTTTGCCGATGACTTCTTCTTTCCGGTACCCGGTCATCTCTTCGGCAGCACGATTGAACAGCAGGATATGGCCCTTGTTATCTATGACCATGAGACCGTCCCGCATGGTCTCGAACACCTCGGGCAGGAACTGCGGGTCTTTTAATAGTCTGTCGAGCATGTCTATAGGCTGAGAGAAAACCGCCTTCGCGCCTTTGACTGTAGGGTAACACGCGGAAAGGAAATTAGCAATACTAACAGCCTGATTTTACACGATAACCCGGACAGCAGACTATCCCGCGATCAAGGAGAGAGGCAGTCTGATCGTAAACGTTGTCCCCTGCTCGCCTGAATCAACGGTAAGCGTTCCACCGTGTGATACGACGATCTTGTGTACTATGGAAAGGCCGAGACCCGTTCCACGCTCCTTGGTGGTGTAGAAGGGAAGGAATATCTTGTCCCTGATGTTTTCAGGCACGCCGTGGCCTGTATCGGAAAAAGTCAGCACAACACTGTCAGCCAGCGTTCCTCCTATGCGAAGGGCGCCGCCGTCGGGCATCGCCTCCACGGCATTCTGAAGGAGATTCGAGAAGGCCTGACGAAGAAGCACCTCATCAACGTTCATCTCCGGAAGCCCTGCTGATGCCTTTTCAACCCTAATGCAGGGAGGAGGCTGGACAGCCGCAAGGCAGCCGTCTATAAGCTCCCCCAGGTCGATGCGGGAAAGGACCGGTTCCGGCGGCCGGGCAAAAGAGAGGAAGTCCGTAATAATCCGGTCCATGACGCTAACCTCGCGCGAGATCGCCTCAACAGCCGCCTTATGGGAGTCATCCACCTTTTTCAACAGTATCCTGGTGTATCCCGATATCACCGCCATGGGGTTCCTCAATTCATGGGCGATCCCGGCTGACATCTCCCCCAGGGTAGACAGCCTTTCCCTGAGTTCCATCTGGGACTGGAATGCCTTCAACTCAGTGAGATCGGTAAAGACAAGTATCTGTCCGATGGTATTTTCAGCGCCGTCCTTGAGGGGAGACATGTTCAGCCCCAGCCATATCCTTTTGCCGCTCCGGGTCGTGTATCCCACCTCTGCCCGCTCGATCGTCTTCCTCTGTCCGACAAGATCGGAGATGGGATTGGTAAAGACCTCCGCATACCCTTTGCCGATAACATCGGATTCCCTGAGGTCCAGTATCCGCTCAGCGGAATGGTTCATCTTTGTTATCCAGAGGTCCTCATCAAAACCCACCACCCCGCTGGGCACGCTCTGGAGGATGTTTTCGTTGTAAAGCGCAACGGATGACGCCCGGTCCTCGGCGCGCCGTTTCAGTGTCTCGAGCTCCTGCCCCTTGTCCTTCAACTTCGAGACAAGGTCATGGAACGTGTCAACCACAAACCCCACCTCGGTCTTCGCCTTTTTTTCATCTTCAGTCTCTTTTCTGATCAGCTTGAGAACGGCCCTGACCATGAAATAGGCGAGCGACAGGATGACGACCAGGAAAACGGTGATGTATATGAGGATCATCTGGTCCATGAGATCAGCGCAGGTACCACAGAAGGATCTCCTGGCCGAAGAAGATGGTCGCCAGGGCGCCCAGCGCAAGAAACGGCCCGAAGGGAATGAGCATGCCCCTCCCCTGTCCCTTCCTGAGCATCATCAGGATACCTACGACAGAACCCGAGACACTCCCCGCAAAGGTGGTGAGCAATACGGCCTTCCAGCCGAGAAGCCCGCCGACCATGGTCATGAGTTTAATGTCTCCTCCGCCCATGCCCTCCTTCCTGAGTATCCTGATGCTGAGGTGGGCGACACTGTAATAAAACAGGAAACCCGCGGCAGCGCCGATGAAGGAGGCCCTGTACCCAAGGGGTTCCGCGCGCATAAACGGATCAGGAAGAAGGAGAGACCCCAGCACAAGGCCGAGGGGAATCCCCGGCAGGGTTATCCTGTCAGGGATGATCTGAAAGTCAATATCAATGAAGGTGATCACCAGAAGGGCGGAGCAAAGCAGACAATAGACCACGAAGCTCCATCCCAAGCCGAACCTCCACAACGACCCGGCATAGAGCAGTCCATTGGCAAGTTCTATCAGGGGGTACCGCAGGGATATCTTCTCCCTGCAGTAGCGGCACCGTCCCCTGAGGAGGCTGTAGCTAAGCACGGGGATGTTATCCCATGCCCTTATGGGCGTGCTGCAGCGGGGGCACCGCGACGACGGCATTACAACGGAGATATTCCTCGGCATCCGGAAGATGCAGACGTTCAGAAAGGACCCGATAAAGAGTCCGGCGATGAAGACGGGTATCGGAAGGGGGATTATCATGCCTTGATGCTGCTTATCTCCGAGACTTTATGTTTGAGTTCGTCCATGTCCTTTTCTATGCGTTCTATCTCGGACATCGCCTCGGTGATGACCCTGTCTCTCAGGAGGTTCTTGTCCTGCTGCCCCCTGAATTCGCAGACCCGCTCCCCTATTGTCCGCAGCAGCAGCTCCCTCTTCTTTTCCATCTCGTCGGACCTGAAGAGCAGCTTGACGACCGCCACTTCGATCTTCACCCGCTCGGAAAAGACCGAGGAAAACCACCTGATCTGACCGATACCTTTGATGAAGTTGTCACTGATCCGTTTTACCATATCGCCTCCTTGTTCTCCGAAGCCTGTCACGCTGTCATAAATAATTCTATCTTCCCTTGCCAGAAGACCTCAAGGTCTCTCCTGAGATCAGGGTAGTCCCTGAGGTCAGGGCTTTCATCAATGAGCGAGAAGGCCTCGCGTTTCGCTGTTTCGAGGATCTGTCTGTCCCTTGCCAGGTCCGCAACCCTCAGGTCCGGCAGACCGGCCTGCCGCGTGCCGAAGAATTCTCCAGGTCCCCTTATGTCGAGGTCCTCCTCAGCTATCCGGAATCCATCTCCGCTTTCAATCATAGCCTCCAGCCTGCGCCTGCTGTCTTCACCGGCGGGTTCATAGGCGACCAGCAGGCAGCAGGACTTCTCAGCGCCCCGTCCGACCCTGCCCCGCAGCTGGTGGAGCTGGGAAAGGCCGAACCGCTCTGCATGGACAATCACCATGACTGTGGCATTGGCAACGTCAACGCCGACCTCGATGACCGTGGTTGCCACGAGGATGTGAACTTCTCCCCTCGTGAATGCGGCCATCACCTCTTCCTTTTCCTGCGTGGACATCCTCCCGTGCAGCAGCGCCACCCGGAGATCAGGGAATATCCGCTGAAAGCCCTCCCTGCCCTGCACAGCGGCCTTGAGTCCTGTTGCGTCGGATTCCTCTATCGCCGGATACACCACGTATGCCTGCCTGCCTGCGCTGATCTCCATAGTCATTATCCCGTATATCTCGTCCTTCTGAGAAGCGCTGAAAACCCTGGTTTCCACGGGCCTCCTGCCGGGCGGGAGCTGATCGATGACGGAACAGTCGAGATCCCCGTACACTGTCAGAGCAAGGGACCGGGGGATAGGAGTGGCGGTCATCACCAGTACGTCCGCATGCTCTCCCTTCTTCCTCAGGAGGGCCCGCTGCACCACGCCGAACTTGTGCTGCTCATCGATGACAGCAAGCCCGAGCCGCTTGAAAGCGATCCCCTCCTGTATCAGGGCGTGGGTACCTACGACCAGGGGGATCTGTCCTCCGGAAATGTCGGCGGTTCGCCTTTTACGCGGACTGCCGGTGACGAGTTCCATATCAAGGCCGAGACCCCGGACCAGGCCATGAATGTTGATAAAGTGCTGTTCGGCGAGTATCTCGGTCGGCGCCATGAGCGCTGCCTGAAAACCCCCTTCAATCGCATTGAGCATGGCCATGAGCGCCACGACGGTCTTGCCGCACCCGACATCTCCCTGTATGAGACGGTGCATCGGATACGGCGACTCCATGTCGCAAAGGATTTCGGAGACAACGCGCTCCTGAGCTTCAGTCAGCCGATAGGGGAGCAACTGGATGAGCCTGGTCCGCAGCGAGCCGTCGCCCTGTATGACATGCCCCGGCTCCCTGCCTCTCCCCTTCCTCATGACAGCCATGCCAAGCTCGAAAAGAAAAAGTTCATGAAAGGAAAGTCTTCTCCTGTATATGCTGTCTCCCTGATTGAGGGAATCGGTTTCCGTGAATTTTTCTGGAAAGTGGACTTCCCTGATGCTTTCCGCAAGGGGCGGGAGACCGCAGCGGTTGATAATCCCCGGCGGCACTGTATCCGGTGCAGCCCCGGCATATTCTCCCACAACGTTGAACATGATCTTTCTGAACTGCTTCTGGCTGATGCCTTCCGTAAGCCTGTAGACCGGGACTATCCTGTTGGCGTGGATAAAGTCATCAGAGCCGCCTTCCACAGTCTCATATTCAGGGCCGTCCAGTTCAAGCCCTCCGGCATAAGGGTTCCTTTTGGCCGTTCCGCTTAGTATAACGTCCTGTCCTATCCTGAAGTTCCTCTTGAGGAAGGGCTGGTTAAACCATTTTGCCCTGATGAGGCCTGTCCCGTCATTCACTGTCAGCTCGAATATCCTGAGGCCCCTGCGCAGGGGTTTGACAGCGGAAGCGATCACCGTGCCCCTGATGGTCGCGAAATGTCCCTCCTGGATCGACGAAATGGAACAAAGGTTGGACCTGTCCTCATACCGCCGGGGCAGGTAAAGAAGCGCGTCGTTGATGGTCCTGATGCCGATGCGGTCAAGGATCCTCGCCCGCTGGGGTCCGATGCCCCTGGCCCGCTCGATACCGGGGGCTGAAGCGTTACTCTCCATCCACAGGTGGGTTTTCCCGTTTCTGTTTTTCCTTCAGCAGGGTGTCTTCGAGGG
>JAKAGF010000074.1 GCA_021825805.1 Nitrospirota bacterium | reverse complement strand
AGAGCAGGGGCACCCTTCTCGCCGGGAACAGCAATAGACTGCGCCTGACAGAGAAGCGGGGAAACAAAGATGGACAGAACAAGCAGCGCGACAACCGGTCTCATACGGGTTATTAAAACAGCGGGGCTCATTCCTGTCAACGTCAAATTACAGTTACTATCCGGTTTCCGTTGTTACTGCTTCATCTTTGCGCCGGCCTTCAGCAGCATCTTCAGCTGATCCGCGGCCCCTTTTTTGTTCCGCATGATTTCCTCATGGAGATCCTCCTCGGTCGCCGGTGGGACTGCTTCGGCTTCCTTCTTCTTCAACCGCATTGCCTCCGATGGGCAGGTGGGGACACACACGCCGCATCCGATGCATCTGTTCACGTTGATCCTCGCCTCTCCGGACGGGCCTGTGAGTGAGACCGCATTGACCTGGCAGCGGTCAACGCAGGCGCCGCACCCGGAACACCTGTCAGCGTCAACTTCAGCCTGGAAGTTGCTGGTCCAGAAGTCAACCGGGCGCGGCAGGAACTTCTGAAAGGAGAGCATCCCGCAGCAGCAGCCGCAGCAGGAACAGACGAATTCCGGCCGCTCGTAATTGGCCGGCTGAAGCACCAGACCGTCATCCTCGTTCATCTGAAGTATAGCCAAAACCTCATCCCTGGACACTTCCCTGCAGTGCTTCCGCCGAAGGACCATAGCAGCCATATCTCCCATGACGAGACAAGTCTCCTGACGGGATGTCTTGGCGCAGGGCGTGTTCCGAAGGGCCTTGCTCTCACGGCAGATGCATTTGAGAACAACAAAGGGACCGGGCGAACTCGCGACAATCGCGCGGATATGGTCATAACCTGCAACGCGGTGTTCTGCGGTTATGACTTTGTTGATGGGGATAGTGCGCATCTGGGAGGGCTTAACCGAGAGAAACGACTTCGCGAAGCCCATGGTTTTCATATAGGCATCCGCATCTTCCAGGAATGCTGTCGACGGGTCGCCGTCCTGGGCTTCGTACATGCCGACCACAAGCGGCATGACGTGCCAGTGGTCGATACCGTCTTTTTTCTTCCATCCTATGGCGCCCTTGTTAAACATGCTGTTGAGCAGGCTTGAGGTCTGCCCTTCAGAAACATCCGGAGCTGACTTATCGGCTATCACAGCGGTCGGGGCCGGCCTGTAGGACATATGTAGAGCTATACCTGCTTCTTCAGGCGTGAAGAGTCTTCGGAGCAGGCGGATATCCGCCCCGGACCCGACCGCCGGGAAACCGACAGCCTGCCTGTCGAGATGCTGCTGCAGGAGACGGTAAATATCGTCGCCATTACTCATGTCATTGCTCCTTTCCTGGTCAGTTTATTGTATTGAAATACACCCTCGGCTGTCGAGGGGGGCAAATCATCTGTCCATGCCGCTGAAATTATCGGTTCATTGACGTATTCTCCTGCATTGTGGTATAAATGAAGACTCCTTGCTCTTTCCCTTGGAGAGGGCTTTAGTCCCCGCAAGCGGGGAAAAATCCATAAGGAGGTGTTCGTTGAACATCTACGAAAACATCGTCATCCTTAACGCAGCGCTCTCTGACGAGGAAATCCAGGCGTCACTCACGCGTATCAAGGACATCATCGTCAACACGGGCGGCGAGATCATCAAGACCGATACGTGGGGACGGAGAAAACTCGCCTACGAGGTCAAGAAGCAGAACAAGGGTTTTTACACCCTCCTCATCTTCAAGACTCCTTCGGCAACCATCAGGAAACTCGAGGACTTTTACAAGGTCTTCGATCCGGTCATCAAACACATGGTCATAAAGCTCGGCCCAAAACAGGTGAAGCAGCTCGAGGCCGCGCAGGCGGCTGAGGCGGAACAGTCGAAACCCGAGGTCAAGGCCGAGGCATAGATGTTCAATAAGGTCATCCTCATAGGCAACCTCACCAAAGACCCTGAGCTGCGGTATACGCCGCAGGGGACGCCGGTTACCACCCTTCGGATAGCATCGTCCTCGCGCTACAAGAGCGGCGACAACATGAAAGAAGAGACCCTCTTCATCGATGTCGTCGTCTTCGGCAAGCAGGCCGAGACCTGCGGCCAGTATCTGAACAAGGGCAGTTCGGCCCTCGTTGAGGGCAGGCTCCAGGAACGGCGGTGGGAGACTGACGGACAGCAGAGGAGCAAGTTCGAGGTCGTCGCCCAGACGGTCAGGTTCCTCTCGAGCAGCCGGAAGAGCGCCTCCGGCGGAGGCAGTGGGGAAGGCGAGCTCTCCGCGCCGGAAGAGACAACGGACCTTGAGCCGTTCTGACAGAAAACCAAGACTAACAGGATAATAAAAGGAGTTTATCATGGCAATGCCTCAGAAGAGATTTCAAAGAAGGAAATTCTGCAGATTCTGTTCCGAAAAAACGCCGTTCATAGATTACAAGGACCTCCGGCTTCTCCGGAGCTATCTCACGGAACGGGGCAAGATCCTCTCGCGTCGCATGACCGGCAACTGTGCCCGGCACCAGCGGGAACTCAGCGAGTCGATCATGCGGGCGCGCAATATCACCCTTCTCTCCTTCGTCGAGAAGTAGAATGCGCGTCCCGAAGTCCTGGGTCCCGCTCCTTGTAAAACGGATAACCAACAACCTTGTCGCCAGGGAGATGGTGAAGCCGACGGTATCCATGGAGAAGTTCATTGCGGAGGCCGAGCTCATCATCATGCAGGAACTTACGGTTGAGGACCGGCTCAATGATGAAGTGCGGGAACTCCTCAAGCACCACGCGACCGACATCGAGAGGGGGAGAATGGACTACCGGAAACTCTTCGACCTCACCAAACAGAGGCTGGTCAAGGAGAGGAATCTCGTTTTATGATGCTCTCCGAGGACAAGATATCCCATCTCAGCCATGTCCTTCTGAAGAGCCTGATCAAGGGCAATCTCGTTGAACTCCTCACGGACGAGAGCGCGATCCGGAAGGAGATAAAGCGGACGATAGTGGGTGAGTTGAAGGTAGGCGAGGAGATCGACCAGAACGTCAGGAAGAAGCTCCAATCTTTTTCAAGAAAACTCATAGAAGGCAGCCCTGAATGGGAAGTCCTGTACAAGAAATTCTTCAGAGAAGAGGAGATAAAAAAGGGCAGGGCGTCTGGCTGACCCGGCTCAGGAGGGGCGCGCCACCCGCTTTTCTTTCCATCGTCTGTTTTTTCCTTCTGACGGGCATGCCTGTCAACAGGCCGGCTGTCTGGTTTCCCCTGTGCGCTGCTGCGGCGGCTGTCTGTCTGGTTCTCCACGCAACGGACAAGCGCCGGGAGTTCGCCGTTGAGTTCCTCTTTTCGCTGCTCGTTCTGTCTGAAGGGGTGACGAGGGCGTCAGGGCTTCCGTGGCTCAAGTTTGCCTACTTCCCCGCGGTCATCGGCATGACCGGATTGTACTCCCTCTGGACCGTCCTGGGTTCTCTCGCCCTCCTCTTTCTGCTGGTCCCACTCGGCATCCTCGCTGCCCGTTTCGGTTTCGTCTTTTCTCAAACAAACCTGGCCGAGCAGGGGGCTTTTGCCGCCTTTCTCCTGGCAACAGCGGTACTCTCGTCTCTCATCTTCACCAGGTTGAAAAAAGAGCGTGAACAGGCCGTCTCGTCGCTGTCGGAGATCAGGGACCGGGCTCAGTCGATCGTGCCCCAGACCGGGATGGAATCCCTCAGCAGCGACGAGGTGACCTCGCATTATTTCGCCTCGATGCTGAAGACCGACGAAGAGATCGGGCAACTGCTTCTCACCCTGAAGAAAGCGGTCTTCGCCGACTCGGCCAACCTCTTTGTCCCGACTGACAACGGTATAGGACTGCGGTGTTCCACTGAGGAAAAGGGAAGTATCATAATCACCGGAAAGGGGGAAATCGGCTGTTGTCTCACCGAAAAAAGGACATTCGCGGCAGGAGAGGCAGAAGAAAAAAAGATCGATCTCGGCTACATCAAGAAATCCGGCAAGACTACCTCTGTCATGGCATTTCCCGTAAACGCCGGCCCCACTGCAATCGGGGTGCTCGCGGCTGACAGCGCCAGGTATCACGCCTTCGGCAGTGTGGAGCAGGAGACCGGCAGGATGTTTTCCAGCCAGATGGAGAAGGTCCTTGAACGGGAGAGGGTCTACCTCCAGATAAAGCGTGAACATCTGGGTCTCAAGGTCCTCAGTGAAGAAAGTTCCAAGATGCTCTCATCGCTGGACGCAGGTGTTATCGCCCGCACCTTATGCGAAGGCGCGGAAAGGATCGTGCAGGCCGGTATCATTTTCTTCAGCGCCGAGGACGGGAAGTTCAGGCTCCTCCACCATACCGGGGAAGCGGCATCCGACAAGCTCTACGACCTCCGGGGCACCTTTGTCAGTCACATCATGGACGTGTTCGTGGCGAATAGACAGCCGGGCGGTCTCGCCGATGTCTCGGACTGCAGGATGCCGATCCTGCCATTCAAGGTAACGGACATCAAAGCAATAGCGGTTATACCGCTGCTTTACGAAAAATCGGTCCTCGGGCTGTTTGCTGCCTACGGAGGCAGGAAAGACTTTATCGACAACGCCCAACTCCATATCCTGAAGGTGATGTGCAATCAGGCGTCAGCCTCCCTGGCAAATGCCCGCCTCCACGCCGCCATCGAGAAGATGGCGACAACCGACGGCCTCACCGGGCTTAACAACCACCGCGTCTTCCAGGAAAAGCTCTCTGCTGAACTGATCCGCTCGGGCAGAACCGGCAAGCCGGTATCTCTTCTTCTCACTGACATCGACTTTTTCAAGAAGATCAACGATACCTACGGCCACCCGGTTGGCGACCAGGTGCTGAAGGGGGTCTCGGCGATCATCCGCGAGACTGTCAGGACAATCGACATCCCTGCGCGATACGGAGGCGAGGAATTCGCCATTATCCTGCCTGAGACAGATGCCGAGGGAGCGCTGCAGATAGCGGAACGCCTGCGAAAGACGATAGGAGAACAGACCTTCACTGCCGACGGCAAGACATTCAGAATAACCATCAGTATGGGGATAGCCGTGCTGCCCGGAGATGCGAAGACCAAGGAAGAGCTGATCGAGAAGGCGGATCAGGCCCTATATCACGCCAAGCACAATGGCCGCAACCGCTGCGTGCTGCGGAGGCGGATAGCGTAATCCATTTATGGACTATTTTGTCTCGCCGGTAACCGAGGAAGAGATAAGGAGGGAGCGGGCAAAGGCCCGCGAACTCCGTCAGTCATCGTGGTGGAAGCGGAAAAGGGGCGAAGGCATCTGTTATTTCTGCGGCGGGAAGTTCCCCCCGGCAGCGCTCACCATGGACCACATTGTTCCTATCATCAGGGGGGGTAAATCCGTAAAGGGCAATGTCGTGCCGGCCTGCAAGGAATGCAATAACAAAAAAAAACATATGCTCCCGCTCGAATGGGAGGAGTACCTGACTACGCTTCGCCGGGAAGAATAGTCCTTATTTTATCCTCGACCCCGGCTCCACGTCTTTTTCCGGCATCAGGATCACCGGCACGCCGTCTGAACCCGTGGCAGCCAGGAGCATGCCGTTGGACTCTACTCCCATAAGCCTGGCGGGCCGCAGGTTTGCAACCACAACAATCTTCCTGCCCACGAGGTCCTCGGGGGCATACGTCTTGCCGATACCCGCAACAATCTGCCGCTGTTCACCGGTGTCCACCTGCAGCCGGATCAGCTTGTCCGACTTCTTTACCCTTTCAGCGGACAGGACCTTGCCGATCTTCAGTTCAACCCGGGCGAAATCATTGATCGTGATGAGGTTCGCGCCCGCTTCCTCTTCCCGCTCTGCCGCTGCATCGGATGTCTCCACCTTCTTATCCTCCCCGGCAAGTGATTCTTTCGTCTCCTCGATCTCATCTGCAGTTGCGCTTCGGGACTTTATATACTGCTTCTCTCTGCTCTTCTCGATACGCGGGAAGAGCTGCTCCCCCTTCAAAACCTGTATGTCATACGCCGGCTGCCAGTCCCAATAAAATATCCTGGAATAACAGCGGAGGTCTTCAGCAGGCTTCTCGGTCCAGCTCTGCCGGATCTCCTCCTCCATCACCCGGAGTCCGAGTTGCTTCCACATCTTCACCGCCGTTCCGGGCATAAAGGGATACAGCGAAACAGCTATCAGACGAAGGGCATTCCAAAGGTCGTACATCACCGTCTTGAGGGCCTCCGGATCAGTCCTGGCGAGCTTCCACGGTTCTGTTCGGGCTATGTGGTTGTTCGCCTCGCTGATAAGGGACCAGATGCCCTCGAGGATGACTGAAAAACGAAGTTCGCTCCACTTTCGCTCAGCGCGGGCCTCGATGTTCGCATGGATGAAGTCAAGGACGAAATCAGGTTTGAACTCCGGACGGGCCATGCCCTGTTCGGCAAGGGACTCGATCTCGTGTTCATCAACCGTAAAGGTTGCTGAAGCAGGCCGCCTGATAGCGCCTTGGAAATATTTTTCCGCCATCGTTATAAAACGGCTGAGAAGGTTGCCCAGGTCATTTGCCAGATCAGTGTTGATCCTCCGGATGAGGGCGTCCTCTGAAAAGTCGCCGTCAAGACCAAAGGGCATCTCCCTGAAGAGGAAATACCTGAAGGCGTCAACCCCATAGACATCGGCGATCGCATGCGGATCGACCACGTTGCCGAGGGACTTCGACATCTTCTTCCCCCCGACCGTCCACCACCCATGGGCAAAGATATTTTTCGGCAAAGGCAGGTTCAGGGCCATGAGCATCGTGGACCAATAGACCGCATGGGTGGTGAGGATGTCCTTTCCCACGAGGTGATGATCAGCAGGCCACCAGAAATCGCCCTCTCCCGCATGAGCGGCATGAGGGGCCAGATAGCGCGTTGCGGAGAAATAATTGACGAGCGCGTCGAACCAGACATAGGTGACAAAATCCCCGTTGAAAGGCAGGGGAATGCCCCACGCCAGGCGTTGCTTCGGCCGTGAGATGCAGAGGTCTCCCAGGGTATTGTGCTTCAGAAAACCGAGGACCTCATTCCTTCTCGTATCCGGAAGGATATAGGAAGGGTTCTGTTCGATGTGCGCGATCAGCCGGGACTGGTATCCGGACATGAGGAAGAAATAGTTTTCCTCCTGTATCCGGTCAACAGGCCTGCCGCAGTCAGGGCAGTTGCCGTTGACAAGGTCTTTCTCAGTCCAGAACCGCTCATCCGGGGTGCAGTACCACCCTGCATACTCCCGCTTCTCTATCTCGCCCAGGTCCCAGAGCCTCTGGAGCAGCCCCTGGACGGTCTTGATGTGGCCTTCGTCAGTTGTGCGGATGAAGGCGTCATGGGATATGTTGAGCCGCTGCCAGATGCCCTTGAAGTTTTCGACCAGCAGGTCCGCATGTTCCTTTGCCGACCGCCCCTTTTCCTGGGCCGCCTTCTCGACCTTCTGACCATGCTCATCGGTCCCGGTGAGAAAGAAGACCTCTCTGCCTGCCATCCGGTTGCGGCGCGCCAGGATGTCGGCGGCTATGGTCGTATAGGCATGGCCGATATGGGGTATATCATTGACATAATAGATCGGCGTAGTTACGTAGAAGCGTTCACTCATTTTGTTTCGACCTTTTCCTGAATCTCCGCCTTCTTCTCCTCCGTTTCCCTTTCTCCGTTGTTTGCGCCCCAGGCGCAGTTGCAGCCGGTGCCGCCTCCGGGGAGGCATTTTCAGGAAGGCAGCAGACAATCTCAGGCAGGGGTTCAGGCTCATCAAAGGGTTCCAGCGCCTCGTCGGCCACGGCTTCGGTCTGCTCCTCCGGCCCGGCTGCGGCTATTCTCCTCGAAGCCGGCCCGGCCTCGCTGTATTCATAGCCCAGGCAGCACATGAGCCTGCCGCAGACGCCGGAGAGCTTGCCGGTATTGAGCACCAGTTCCTGCTGCTTTGCCATCTTGATCGATATCGGCTCGAATGAGGTGAGAAAGAGGCGGCAGCAGAGTTCCTTGCCGCAGAGCCCCAGTCCGCCGACCATTTTGGCCTTGTCGCGCACCCCGATCTGCCTCATCTCGATCCTCGTCCTGAACCGGGCCGCCAGGTCCTTCACGAGTTCGCGAAAGTCTATCCTGCCGTCCGCGGTAAAATAGAATATGATCCTTTTGCGGTCAAGGGTCACTTCAGAACAGACGAGTTTCATGGGTAGCCCGCGGGCCATGATCCGCTCCAGGCAGAAGGAACGGGCCTCTCTTTCGAACTGCTCATTCTGCCTTTTCTGTTTAACGTCGTCTTCAGAGGCAAGACGAAGTATCTTCTTCAGCTCCTTGCCGGGGTCCTCCGCCGCGCGCGGGCCGGCCACGACATTGCCGATACTCAGGCCGAATTCCGATTCGACCACGACCCGGTCGCCCGGCCGCACCTCAAGGCCGTTGACCTCGAAGTCGTAGATCTTTCCACAGGCCTTAAACCGTATGCCGACGACCCCGGGCATCTAAACCGCCATCTCCTTCCTGAGCAGAGAGGCGGTATAGTTCCAGGTGACGGATTTATTCAGATTGAACATCAACATCCCTTTCAAAAAGGATAATTCCCTGTAAATATATATTATACCTTTTACCTCGAGGGATTGCGCCAGCCTCTTCACCTCATCCGCGAGGTCCCCGTTGATGAGTCCCTTTCCGGAGCCGGTAACCCTGAAGACCGTCATGTCTCTGAGGAAGATCAGGAGGAGGTCAAGCCAGCGTTCCATATCGTCCCGGGAGGACCATGCATCCTTTTCCGCGCGGAGCATCCCCCCCAGGAGTTCGAAAAACCAGTCACGTTCCGCGATGAGGTCTGCTGACAGGGCAAGGCCGGGTCTCCCCATGGAGAGACGGGTGATGATATCGAGCGCCTGGTCAGGGACCTTGCCTTCAAGGACGCGCCTGCAGGCCTCCGAGGGCAGCGGGGAGAAGAGTATGCGGGAACACCGGGACCGTATGGTAGCCGGCAGCAGCTCCGGGCGGGAGGAGACGAGGATGATCACGCTCGCTGCGGGCGGCTCTTCCAGGGTCTTCAGAAAGGCGTTGGCAGCGGCTGGATTCATCATCTCGGCATCGTCCACAACAACCACCTTCATCCGCCCCTCAAAGGGCTTGAAAGAGAGGGATTCTTCGACCATGCGGATTTCCTCTATCCTGATCTGCCGCTCTTCGGGCGAGACCATCAGAAAATCAGGATGGGTCCCTGAAACAAACTTTATGCACGATTCACAGGAGTCGCATGCATCCAGACCCGAAATCCCTGCATCTGCATTCGGTGAGGCGCTTTCCGGAGAGGGGAAGATATCCGCCGGGAAGATCGAAGGCTCATCGTCCTGTATTCCGTGGCGATGGTCAGTAGCCGGACAGTTGATAGCCCTGGCAAAATTGACCGCGGTCATCTTCTTGCCGATGCCGGATTCGCCGCAGAAGAGATAGGAAGAGGCGAGACGCCCCTTCCTCAGTGCGCCGAGGAGCATGTCCACGGCCCGTTCCTGTCCGATGACCTCCCGGAGAGCCATGTCTACCGACCGCTTCTCTGAATAAAGTCGTCTGCCAGGGCGGCGATCTTCCGGTGCACTTCCTCTATGCCGGCCGAGGAGGCGACGATTCTGAACCGGTCCGGTTCCCCTGCCGCCAGACTAAGAAACCCTTTTCTTACCAGTTCGTGGAACCGGACGTCCTCCAGTTCAAGCCTGTCTTGCTTGTTGATATGCCTGTTTCGCATCAGCCCTGTCTCCACGTCGATGTCCAGCAGGATAGTAAGATCCGGCCTCAGCCGGTCGGTGCTGATAACGTCGAGGGAATCGATCAGCTTCATGTCTATGCCTCTGCCGAAACCCTGATAGGCGGCGGTGGAGTCGCTGAAACGGTCGGTGATCACTACAGCCCCGCGCCCCAGGGCCGGCATGATCACCTCTCTTATGTGTTGAACCCTGGATGCATTGTACAGGAGCAGCTCAACGAGCGGGTCCATGCCGGCGCTTTCCAGGGAGAGGAGCAGTTCGCGTATTCTCAGGCCAATAGGAGTTCCACCCGGCTCTAAGGTCCGGACGACCGACAACCCCTGTCTTTGGAGATGTTCCGCCAGGAGGCCGGCCTGGGTGGATTTGCCTGTTCCCTCAATGCCCTCGATGGAGATGAACACACCCTTCATGCAAGCGACTCTTTTAGTCTGATGAGAAGCTGGAAGACCTTGAGTGTCTCCTCCACAGTCCTCGACCCGGTGCCGCATGACGGGGTAAGGAGCATTCCCGCACGGAGGACCCGTTCGGGTATCTGCTCCGACAGACGCGCCAGGCCGCGGTCGAACCGCGCCCGCAGGGATTCAGACGACGCCCCCCCGATGGCATCGGAAGTGGGCACAATGCCCCAGGCAAGGCGTCCGCCGCGGTCGAGAAAATTCGTGACAGCGTCAGGATACAGGGCGAGGGTGTCAACGTAGTCAAAGGCGTCGAAGCTGATGACATCCGCGCCTGTCCGGATTACAAAACTCCAGTCAGCATTGCCGCAGCAGTGAATGCCGGAGATGCACCCTGCCTCCCTGACACAACCGGTCAACTCCTGCAATATCCTCAGCGCCTCCGCGGAATCGACCCCGAGATAACTGGATGTTCCCAGCGCGGAGAGGATCGGCTCGTCGATGAAGATGATGATCCCCTCTGCATGCGGCTTCAGGAGGTCAATCTGCCAGCGCACCTTCGCCTTCAGGAGCATGAGGGAGACCTCGCGCAGCTCCTCGTCATAAAAGACCGGCTTGCCGGCGGCGTCGCGCAACCCCAGACAGAATGTCAACGGCCCGGTGACGTGCCCCTTCAGGAGCCTGAACCTGCGGTTCCTGATCACCTCAAGGAAGGTGTGCAGGCCGACGGCATAGTCCTCGGAAATGGCGATGCGGCTTTCTTCCGTCCATGCCTCGTAGAAGCGTTCGAGTTCGTCCGTGCCGTTACGCTCGACCCACACCGTCTGCTTCTCAGTATCCATCCTGAAAAAGGGCATTCCTTCAGAATACTGGGGGACCATGAACTCCTTGAAGGAAACCCGGGGCAACTGCGGCCAGAAAGGGATATCAAAGGTATCGAGGATCAGTCTGCACGCCTCGCGGGCGTTTCGGTGCGGGAGGCTGCCGATCCCGGTGGTTGAGAGGGCTTGTATCATCTATGAATGATACCCTATCGATGCCTTCAGTTTCAAAGGATTAACAGGCAGTCACGCCGCGGACTGCTGAAGCCTGAAGGGACGGCTGCGCGCGACGAAAGGGCCTTCCACGCGGGGTGCGTTCATGAGGACAGCATGCAGGTTATAGGCACAGAGACAGGGAAATCCTTCAGGAAGGATCCGTTACAGGACACGCTTCAGGGCAAGTCCGGCCCGGTCGGGGATGCTGTGATCGGCAGAACGATTATTCCTGGTTGCTGAAGCACGCTATTTGTTCCTTCTTCTCTGATGTTTGGTCTTTCTGAGCAGCTTCTTATGTTTGTGCTTGCTCATCTTCTTCTTTCTCCACTTTACAACGCTCCCCACAGATCCACCTCCTTTGCATGATAAATGAAAAACAGGAAACAAGAGCTAAATAAAACAATCTCAAACCGCACTACCGTCTGTTTCTTCCCGGTTTCGCGTATTCCTTCGCCTGGTCCATGAAGGCCTCAAGCTGAATCTCTGTTGTCAGGGATTCGGTCCCGTCATACGGAATGCTCAGGCACGGCACGCCGAAATCAGCATTCAGTCCGCGCATGAGGCCGCTCACGATGGTGCCGGGCATGCAGCCAAAGGGCATGGCATTGATAATCCCTGATGCGCCCTTGTTTATGAGGTCGATGCTCTTTCCGATACTGAGGATGGCCTCTCCTTCGAAGGAGGGATGGAGATAGGGCCGCGCCCTCTCCATCAACTCGCCGGTGTCGGGCTCATGGAGCGACGTGAGAAATCCCTCAAAACGCCTTCCGTAGCCGTGCTCAATCCTCTTTTGAAAGAACCTCTTAAACAGAAGTTTAATGATACCAGACAAGTCGTTATTAATCAAGACCCTGCGGAGCCCCATATAATTGACATAGTAAACCCATTCCTCAACAGGGGCAAGGTATACCTCTCCGCCCAGGGTCTCAACCTTCCTGACGAGGTCTTCATTGGAGAACCGGTTCGAGCGCACGAATATCTCGCCGACGACGCCGATCAAAGGCCTCCTGTCCCTGACGGTCCTGAGCTCGCTGAAGTCGGCCATGGCCTTTTGCAGAAGGTCTTTGATGTCTCCGTCAGCCCCTCTGACAGACCGGTGGGCGCGTTCGAGATAATCAGCATACAGGGCGTCAGAAGCGCCTCGTATCTTCTCATACGGTCGTGTCTCGTGGAGACACTTCATGAGCAGTTCTATAGCTATGATACCCCTCCAGGAACGCATGCTGAAATCCTTGCCGACGATGCCGAGGTGCTCGTAAAAGTTCTCATTCTGGTTCGGCGCAAAAACCGGGACATCGCCGTACCCACACTCTCTCAACACGAGTTGGTGAAATACGTTATACTGGCCGAACCGGCAGGGGCCGGACCCTGCCGGCATAAAAAATGCCGACCGTCCGGGGTTAAAGCCGGGTTCCGATATCTTCCTGACCATGTCACCGGTCGTGACGGCGCACGGATAGCACTCTTTCCCTGAC
>JAKAGF010000073.1 GCA_021825805.1 Nitrospirota bacterium | reverse complement strand
TACGCAGGGGTTGCTTGTGCCGGTGTAAAGGAACTGCCCGCCTCCTGTCGCGGCGGTGAGGTCGTGCAGACTCCCCTTGACCAAAGATGAGGCATTTTGCGCAGTAAATGCGACAAATACCACTACACAAAGTATCAGCCCTACAAATAATGCTGATTTTTTAATCACTTCCGTCTCCTCCTTACGCTGCCCACATCACGGCAACTATATTATTTGCAATTTATATGCCTTTTCTTAATATTTTTTAACATTGCTGACAATTTTTGTCTGGGCCTTTCTATCGTATCCGGCCCTTCACTGGGGCCATTTCTTTTTCTTATAAAAGTTGCTATTGTGAGGAACTGCCACGCCTCCCACATGACATGTCAGGTAACACATCGGCTTGCCGGCCAGTGAGGGCGAATACGTGGGCGACGGCGCCGGATCGACAAAGGCGGCGCTGAAGGAGATCAGGTGGCTGTTCTGCCTGCTGCCGTGGGAGACATGGCATGCAGCGCACGGCGCATGCCTGAAAACCACGTGGAAATTATGCTTCTGGAAACTGGCGTCGCCCAATATATTCTGCCTGTTGTGGCAATTATAGCACAGCGCGTATGCGCTCTGTGATTCAGCGGTCTCTCCCTGTATATACTGGCTCTTCAACATATATTCGAAATCAGATCCGTGCGGCCCCCGCGGGCCGGAACTGTCGCTGTTGCCGTGGCAGCCTGAACAGGTGATCCTGCTGGCAACATTATACGGCGGCATGAGACTGGGGACACGGCTGCTCTTCCCCATCGCCTCAATGGGATGATACGAAGCGTTATTCATGTCAAACTGATCGGCGATATTCTTGTTCCCTGAGGGGAGGTTGGCGCTTTCAGCGTGGCAGCGGTAACAGACCTCATATTCTTCCGTTGACTCTTTTTCCCTGTCTCCCCTCCGGTGGCCTTTTGTCCTCTTCATCGGCTTGTCAGGCTCGGAATCATGCACATTATGGCAATCCTGGCAGGCGACATGCCGCGGGGTCGACGAATTCTTCTCGGGAAGCTCCTCAGCGGCGTCATGGTACAGCGAGGTCTCCACCACAGGATGGTGAGACCTTTTCATCAGGACTGTCGCGATGTCCATTCTCGGCCTAAAATACTGACCGGACGCGCCGTGGCAGGTGAAGCAATAATCCTTTTTCTCAACTTTCAGCATGGCTGTACCCCGTTTGCCGTGTCCCTTGTGGCATCCCGAGCAGCCCGCCGGGTTCTTCCCAATGTCAAGATGGGACGGCGCAGCTCCTGCTGAGAAACACGTCAACATGACCGCAAGGCCCGCGCAAAAGCCAAAAACCCTGACAAGCGCCGCGACACAGGCCTGCCGAGCCCTGCCGGACACCCTGAAACCCCTGAGCATCTTGATATGATAGTCAAAGCGCATAAAAACCTCTATCTCCAGCTACTGACGGCCTGTCAACAATGTATATGACAGGCTATGCAGAGCGCATCGGTATAGGTAGTCGACCATGCTCCCACCGCCCCCTTCCGAAGAAACTTCGCGTTTGTCGAATGGGCATCGTGGCAGGAAGAACACTGCACCCCCTTGCCGGTAGTTCCCTTGGAGCAGGTATTGCCCGATCCGGCAGGGTAACGGTTGTTAGTTTTCCTCATCATGATGGCGTCAACGCCTATCGGGATCAGCACCTTCCACGAGACCAACGGGTTGCCGCAGCCTGTTGTAACATTCAGGAGCGACGCCTTGTCATCCACGAGGCACTGGTTGATCTCGATGGATATCGGATGATGTCCGCTGAGGTTGCCGCCTGTAAAGGCGTTCGGGCCGATCAATCTCCCGTCTGCCGTCAGGTTCGCCCCGACCATCGAGATCGTCGTCTGCTGCCCGCCGATGTTCTGGACAGCCCCGACAGGCCTGTCGCCGTCGTGGCAGCTCAGACAGAGCAGGGAGTCGCCGTCCGGCATGTTGCCGGGCGGCAGGGGCGAAAGCAGCGTGCCGCTGCTGTAAAGACTGTAGGAGCTCCTTGGGGAAAGGGTGTGGTTCCACAGCGGGCCTGCGGTCAGAGACCGGTGCGGCGTATGACAGAAAACGCAGACATCGTCAACAGTAAGGGCCCTGATGCTCTGGCCCCCTGATGCGGCCAGATTATGTTTGGTGCCTGCGACATTCTGGACGCCGTAGATGTATGGCGCCACGACGAGAAGCGCCGCTATCGTTACTCCCATGGCAACTGCCGCTACCTTCAGTTTCCGCATATAAACAGCCTCCTGAACCGCCCTTCCGGGGAGGTCACTCTACCCCCAGGAATTGAAATGCCTGGACCCTCATATTGAGGGAATCGGCAACATAGATTGTATCCTTGTCATCTATAAAGATACCGGATGGCAGGTAAAATTCGCCATACCCATGACCTTTTTCACCAAAAAACAGGAGCAGCTTCCCCTCCCGGCTGAACATCTTGACCATATTCTGGGCGCCGTCCACGATATAGACATGCCCTCCGCTGTCAACGGCAACCCCCTTGGGCTTGTCCAGCGTATCAAAGGAATCCCCCTGACTCCCGATGCTCGCCAGCCACCGCAGGTCAGGGGAGAAAACCTGGGTGCGGAAGTTCAGGAAATCGGTCACATAGAGATTGCCGGCCCTGTCGACAGCAGCATAGGTCGGATAATAAAACTCGCCTGCTCCGCTGCCTATGCGGCCGAGACTGCCCCTCCGGCGGCCGTCGGCGCCGTAACTGTAGACAGCATGCGCGTCGGTATCAACCACGTAGACGACCCCCCGGGCAGCGTCGATTGCAAGCCCCTCCGGTCTCTGGAACTCGCCATCAAAGAAACCGGCGAATTTTCCAGCCGATGAGTACCGCAGCACTTTTTTCAACTCAGAATCCGAGACAATGATGGCGCCGGTCCCATCCGCCACAACACTCCGGGGATAGGCAAGACTCTCGCCGTCAGCCTCGGTGATATGGAACACGTCGGTGGTCTTTCGGTCAACGACAGTCACCCTGGCAGCGCCCGGATCAGCGATGTAATACCTGTTCCCGTCAACGAACACTCCCTGGGGCCGCAGCAGCGCCGGGGATGTCTGCGGGTCCGTAATATCCTCATGCGTTCTGCCGGCAAGAAGGTCGAGATACCGGTCCTCCCCGGCCCCCGGCATACCCACGTCCCTGAGGCTCCAGAGATACCGCACCCTCGGCTTCTCCGGCGGGCCCGGCCAGACGATCCCGCCGGTCGCAGTCATGTCCATGCGCGCTTTATACACCGGCGCGCAGGCTGTCAGCATACATGCGCCCGCGCTCATGAGCATCATTCCTATCCCCTCAATAAATCGCAATGGTCGCCTTGTCCTTAAGGCGCTTGACCAGGGCCTCTTCAAGCGACTTCCTGCGGCCTTCCTCAAGCTGTTTCCTGATACTGTCCCTTACTTCTTCAAACTGCAGTTGTGTCGGCGGCTGCTTTCCTTCGAGCTTCACTATGTTGAAGCCGTAGATGGTTTCAATGATCCCGCTTATTTGGCCTATCTCCAGCTTGAACGCCTCCTGTTCGATTTCGGGGTCCAGTCTGCCCTTGTGGACGAGCCCCAGATCGCCGCCCTTGACACTCCACGCGCTGTTCGAGAACTTGAAGGCGAGGTCGGCAAAATCCTCCCCTCCCCTGGCCCGGACCAGCACAGCCTCAGCCTCCTGTTTTGCCTTTTTCCGGTCATCCTCGCCTGCCGCGGGATCGACAAGGATCACGATATGGCGCAGATGGACAGCCTCGGGCCTGAGAAACTCGTTCTTCCGTTTCTGATAATACTCCTGCGCCTCCGCATCGGTGACTTTCGCCTTCTCTATGGTCTCCTGCTCCCAGAACCTCTTTGCGAGGATCTCCTTTTTCAGCTTCTTCATGAGGGTATCTTCTGTCAGGCCGCTTGCCGCCAATGCCTTCTTGTACTGCTTTTCACCCTTGAAGCGGCCCTTTATGGTCTTCATGGCGTCGGCGAGTTCCTGTTTCGGGACCGACATCCCCGTGCGCCCGGCCTCCTGCGCGCAAAGGGCCTTTCTTATCAGCTCCTCCATGGCCTTTGGTTTGAACTCAGCCCTTTTTTCCGGCGTCACGTTGCCGTGATAGACCTCGCGCGGGATGTACTCGTCAATCTCATCCTCAAGCTGAGACTCTGTCAGGATATCCCCGTTGACCTTCGCAACCGGCCTGTCCTCCACACCCGCAAACACGGGCAGGCCGGCCATGCACCCAAGGAAAACACAGCAAAAAACAATGATCCGTTTTATCGTCACTTGTCTCATCTCCGTCCAACCGCCTTCCTGAAATACCGAGTGAGCCGCAGATATATCCTATGGTCGTCTGTTGTCACATTGTCCCTGGTCTCTCTCCTGAGAGAATACGAGGCTGAAAGGGCCGTCTTGCCGTAATACCAGGTCAGCGTGGCGTCAACCCCTTCCGTCAGCTTGTCAAGGACCGTATCCTTATCACGCCGCAGATCGAGCCAGAAAGCGATATTCCGGGCCAGGGCAGTCGAATAATTGAGGTTCAGCGAATATATCTTGCTCCTCGTCTCAGTGACATCCTGCGCAATGATGCTGTCGACCTTTGTGACAGCCCCGTACAGCATGATCCTATGTCTGTTAAAGGCGTACGTGATCCTTGCGTCAACCCTGTCGGAACGGTCCGTTGTGTCGGCCAACCTGTCGGTAAACTGATGATGTTGCGCAGAGGCTTCGAATACCAGGTTGCGCGCCAGGAATACCGACAGGTTCAGCCGGACGTCGTGGATGGGAGACAGCACAGTGGTCCGTCTCAGCAAAGGTTCCGTGCGGGTTGGGTCCGTCAGTATGTCCGTCCTGTCCGTAAGGGTCATGTCAAAGGTATACGATGCGGAGAAGTTCATCCACCGCCAGCGGCTGATGCTCACGCCGGCGGAGAACCCGTACGGCGTGCCGCCGTTCACCTTGCTCACCTTTGCGCCTCCGCTGAGGGCGACCCCCCGGATGCCGGTATACAGGAGCGACTCAGAGAGGTTGGCGGTGTAAAGCGAGTCGGACGACTCGCCTGACACATAGACCGGCGTTGTGCCGGAAATACGCGAATGGATCAGGGATACAGTCGTCGTAGAGCCGAGAGTCGGGGCGAGCCTCTTGTCGAGTACGCCGTTGACGTCAAGGGAATACGTCTTCGAATTCTCCGAATCGGAGTAACTGCCTCCAAAGTTGAGCCGGAACCGCGTAGTCCTGTTCAGGTCAAAGATGCGGTCAGCCCGCATCTGGGCGTTCAGAGTGGAGGAGTCGTCTGTAGTCTGGTACGCGACCCTGCTGTCAACGCTGAACCCGCGGATCTCGTTTCTCGCAAAGAAAGAGGTAATGGTCGTCTTCCTCTTGCTCTGTTCGCTTTCGTCGACGTAGCTGTTGTAATCCAGCTCATACGCGTACCTCTGGGCCTCAATCCTGGCGCGGACGTCGAAACTGGTGCTCTCCCTCTTATCGCCGGCCGTGTCGGTTATGACTTTGTAGTAATCGAGATTGAACAAGGGGAACGGGAACCTGATTCCCTGCCCCCGCAACGAGGCGCTATTCGCATTCTGATGTCTCTTCGCCCTGGCGCCTTCATCCTCCCCATCATTTCCATTTCCATTTCCATTGCCATTGCCGTTACCATTCCCGTTGCCGTTACCATTGCCATTTCCATTGCCGTTACCATTCCCGTTGCCGTTTTCCTGACCATAGTTGACCTGCTGGTTGAATTTAAGACGGTCGGGCCTCTCATAGATACTGCCGAACCCGATGATCCTGCCCTCGGAGAACAGCT
The DNA here is from genome assembly GCA_021825805.1 of Nitrospirota bacterium. GTDB lineage: Bacteria > Nitrospirota > Thermodesulfovibrionia > Thermodesulfovibrionales > UBA6898 > JAKAGF01. The sequence continues at coordinate 6,837 of JAKAGF010000073.1, read as the reverse complement.
TGACATACAGAGGCAGCCAATAGCTCATGCTGACGCCGTAGCTCGTATACGAGGTGTCGCCCGCATGTATATAAGAGTAATTCAGGATGATCGGGGACGGCATGTATCTGAGGAACATGAATTTCGGGTTCCTGATGGCGCGCACGTCGTTGAGAAGGCTGAGCGAAAGGTTCACCCCTCTTGACTGAGTCGTCTCAGGGTCGCCTGAACGCCTCGAAAAGGACATGCCCGCTGAAAAAGTCGCCAGACGATGATCAACAATGGGACCCGTAACGCCCAGGGTGTAACTTTGGGTGAATGAGGAAAGGGCGTCCTGCCCGGTCGCCCACCTGCGCTCGTATTCAAGCGTTACTAATCCTGTGAAAACATACCTGTTGTCACGCCCCTCTGACCTGCCTTCAGCAGAGGGGATCATGGCCGGGACCATCATCACAAAAACAAGGGCAAAAAAGAGACAGACTGCCGAGGACCGAATAAAACCCGCCGCGGTCCGCGGGGTCTGTTCGACTCTCTTGCGGTCCAGCTGTTTCATCTCTCCAGCGCTTCTCCGGTCATGACAGACGTTTCCAGGGGGGCTCCGGACATCGTCTTTCTCCTGCCGGCCCCGTTTCTTTTTCTCTTCAGCGGGACGGTATCTCCCTGCGACTCGATAGAGACGATGTCGCGTTTGAGGGTTGACAGAGAGGTCAGCAGCAGCGCCGACAGGTCGCCGAGGCAGAGACGGCAGCCCTGCTGCTCAGCCTCCCTCGTGAGCCTGAGGATCCTCTTGAGCCTCAGGCTGCGGACGCCGGAACCCTCCAGTTCACGTTCGTCGTCATGGCCGATAAGGGTAAGCCGGAGGGTCCTGCGTCTCCCCCGGCCTCCGCCGTTTTCCCGAACAGCATAATCAACAGTGCCGAAATTCAACTCAGCCCTCGACCGCCTTGTTGTCCCTTTTCAGGGTCGACTTTGAGGTAAGGAGGATGAGGCTGAGGTCCCTGTAGGAGAGCTTTGCTCCCTGGCTCCTGGCCTCATCGAGGAGCCTCCGCATCCTCTCGCGTCTGAGCGCGGCGACCCCTGATTTGCCGATGACAACAGCATCCTTCTCCGAGCATATGGTCAACGTAAGGCTCCGGAGCCGCCTGCTGTCTTCCCTAACCCAGTAGATCAGATTGCTCTTCAACACTCTGTGCCTCCCCCATGTTTTTTGTTTATAAGCTTATAACTCATATACATAGCCCTATATCCATACGTGTAAAAAGGCGCAACAATGCGTCATTTGACCCTATCCCGGCCTTACTCCTCGGTAGAGGCCTTCATCAAAAATCTTCTTTGTTTTGGCTCATTTGAGCCCATTTTTCTCCTGGCCGATCAAGGGCCGTCGCATAACTGAAAATGTCTAATATCAATTTTTATGCCAGGTTAATTTCTCTTTACTTTAAAAAGGTTTCTATTGTCAGCCCTGATAGAAGTTTAAATGGAGCATTACTTATCAGCAGAATGATATTGGTTCATTTGGACCCTGGAATAATTGGCTTATATCGGAGTGTATCCGAGGCGGGACGGAAAAAATCGTTTATTAAGTTTACAAGTTCCATGCCAATAAATGCTATGATAGAAAAGTCATCAAGGGTCATGGAGCGTTATTCGGGATTTGACATGCAAGGCAGCCACTCTTGCCGGGTGTTTCTTTTCGGCCTGAGCAGAATACTGATGTTCGCCCTCGCTTCCCTCGCGCTGCCGTGCGTGCCTGCAAATGGAGCAGCCGTAAATGCCGCGGCAACAGCGGATGCCACCCCTTCTGCAATGGTCCTTGTTCCCGCGGGAGACTTCCTCATGGGCAGCCCTGCTTCAGCGACCACCCCAGCGGAAGAAACGCCGCAGCATAAGGTTTATGTTGACGCCTTTTACATGGATGCGTATGAGGTTGCCAACGAAAATTTCGCCGCATTCCTCAATGCCGTCAGCTCAAGAAAGGACTTTGAGCAACTGCGTACCCGATGGGTCGTTGTCAGGGGCGATCTCCGGGACCCGAAGAAGGAGGAGTGGTGGCCTACGGAGATTGATTTCGAAAATGGAAAGTATAAGGCTTCGCCCGGTTTTGAGAAGTACCCGGTAATCAGCGTCAGTTGGTTCAGCGCAGACGAATACTGCAGATGGCTTGGAAAGAGACTTCCGACAGAGGCTGAATGGGAAAGAGCGGCCAGGGGAGGCCTTGAAGGCAGGGATTATCCCTGGGGCGACGCCCTTCCGACTGACGGCATCATATTCAAACGGGTCTGGACTAATAATTACCTGCCGGCGCCGACCGGGGCTGTGGGCAGTTACCACCCCAACGGGTACGGACTATACGAAATGGCGGGAAACGTCTCGGAGTGGTGCTCAGACTGGTATGCGCCTGATTACTATCGCTCAGGCCCGGCCAAAAACCCGGCCGGCCCTTCCTCAGGCAGCTTCAAGGTTGTGCGCGGCGGGTCATGGGCGAGCTCGTTTCAGGACCTCCGCATCGCATTCAGGAATTGGAGCAGCCCTTCCTACCTCAACAGCGGGGTCGGCTTCAGATGCGTCCGTGATGTGACCGTGAAATAAGAAGGGCGGGACCGGATGGTCCCGCCCTTCTCCACTGCATTTGCAGGATACTTCTACTTCAGCGAATGACAGTCAATACACATAGTGGACTTCGTGTCCTTCAGGAACGGAGCAGTAGGGCCTCCTGCAACTCTGTCAGCCCCGTGGGGATCGTGACAGGAGCCGCATTCAACACGACCTGTGCCGTCGTTACCGCCGTAAATCTTCCACTTCTTGCCGGTCAGGATAACGCCGTTCGTAAACGGTCCCGGTCTCAGACCTGCGAGGGTGCTCGCATTAACCGCCGAGCTCCTGTAGGCAAGACCAACGGGATGCTCCCTTGTCAGGTTGACACCGAAGTTGATCTTGGTCGATGTAGCGCTTATGGCGCCGATGCCGGTAAGGGCGTTGCCATAAGAATCAGGACCGCTCAGCGTTTCCGGAGTGCCGGTAAAGACGTCACCCAGGCCGATCGTGCCGTCATGACAGCTTAGGCAGGTCATCGAATGTGTGCCGGGCTGATTGACAGTCGTGCTGCTGAGGGTTGTTCCACCGCCGTACACCGAATACGTCGAACCTGTAGGCATCCGCCTGTTCCAGAGAGGAGCAGCGCCGTCACCGCCGGGATTAGCGGTATTCGCATGGTGCGGGGTGTGGCAATACTGACATGCGGACATCCTTGCGGCTGCGTTACTGGTGAACTTCGTCATGTCGTGTCTGGAGCCTGAGATAATGGCCAACGACATGCCGGTTGTCACCAAAAGGATCGCAACAGTCAAAATCACTATCTTCTTCATTAATTTCACCTCCTTTCTTTTTAAAATAAACCGAATTTTCATCGATAGAATATATATGAGCAATATTTATGCCATTAATGTCCGGATCACCGCTCAGATGAATATCTCTTAATTATCAAATGGTTAGCAATCGGACTGTGCTGGACGGATACTGAAAAGAACACCCCAGCCCGTGCAAGGGGCAGATGACAGCGGCATTTCGCGCAGGGCTTATGAGTAAAAACACTCCCCGTGATATCTTCACAACAGCCAGGCACACTGATCACCTGGGCGCAGCCTGCTGGGACTGGGACTTCTTCCACCGCTCCCCGAGATACTGGAATATCTGGACAGTCCCGGTGAACTGGTCAGTGACATAGATACGGTCGTCGCTGTCTATAGCAACGCCGGCAGCGAGGACAAACCTGCCGGGCTGGAACCCAACGCTCGAGCCGCCGAAAAAGAGGAGCACGCGCCCCTCCTGGTCGAATACCTGGATATTCTGGAACGCGGTGTCCACTATATAGACGTGACCCTCGGAGTCAAGGGCTATGCCCTTGGGACGGGCAAAATCTCCGGGCGAATCGCCGAGGCGGCCGAAGCTCCTAATCTTTTTTCCTTCAGGGGTGAATATCGATACCGCAAAACCCTGGGTGTCCGTCACATAGATATTGCCCGCATCATCCAGGGCGATATGAGTCGGGGTATGAAAGAGGTCCTTGTCCCCACCTCCCTCCCCGAGGGTCAGCTTCAGGCTTCCGTCCGGGGCATATGCCCGCACATTCCGTTTTTTCGAATCAACGATATACAGGCGCTGACGCTGGTCATCAAAGGCGACGCCTATAGGGTTTTCGAACTCCCCTGCATGGCCATAGGCTGTTACATACTTCCCCGTCGCGCCGTCGTATGCGAAGACCCTTTTCAGGCCTGTGTCCGAAACATAGACCTTGCCGTCGGCCTTCGAAACAGCGATATTGGCGGGCCTCGATAGTTTACCGACGCCCGGTTCATCGCCGATTAGCCTGAACTTCTTGTTTTTCTTGTCGAATACATAGACAACGCTGATGTTCGTAACGTAGACAGCGCCGTCCCTATTTGCCGCTACGCCGTACGGCCGGACCAATTCGTATGCAGTATCCTCTCCAAGCAGGGCCTCCGCAAAAGAGGACGGCGGTTCAACATCCGTACTGTCCTTCAGCACGTCGATAAACTTTATGCGGGGTTCCTCGGGAGGCAACGGCCATAAGATTTCACCCCAATCCTGCTTCTGCTGGGCAGGAGCGCAGCCTCCCAGAAATAATGCGGAAGAGGCCGTCAGGAGAAGGATACAGATCAAGGCAGACGCGCGCCTGCTCCGCCACGGGAACGCCGCCACGGTAAAATTAGGTTTTTTCACTTTGCGGCAACGACCGCCCTCTCTGTCCACGACTGATAGCACGCGCATTGTCTATGTCCTCCGCATTTGTTAGAACTTATGGCACTGCACACACAAATCCATGGAACCGGCAGCCTCGTACCTGAATAACCTGACGCTGTCGGAACTGTGCGGATTGTGGCAGCTTCCGCAATAAAAACGTCTCCCAGGCCGAGCAGGGTCATCCTGCGGCTTCTGCCCCTTTTTCACCATCCCGAAGGGATGACCGCCGCTTTGAAGTCCGCTGACGGCATGGGGAGATTTTCTGACGTTGGGGTGACACCCCATGCAGACGGCAAGAGGGTCTTTCTTCAGGAGCGCCATCTCCTCGGAGGCGTGGGGCCCGTGACAGTCAAGGCAGAGTCCCGCGGCCACCGGGGTATGGACGTTCTTCCTGGCAAACGCCGCCTTCTCGTGGCATGTATAGCAGAGATCAGGCGGGGGCGCCACCAATAGACTATCACTATTGGACTGGTGAGGGGCATGACAAGCAGCGCACATGCCTATGCCTATCGGCGCGTGGATCGTCCTGCCTGAAAATTTGGCCTTGTCATGGCATGTATAGCAGATATCAGGAGTCTCCGCGATAAGGAGTTTCGGCATGTCGGAGGAATGGGGGCTATGGCACGAGGCGCACATGCCGCCGACCACCGGCGCGTGGATATTTTTCTTGCCGGAGAACATCTTCTTGTCGTGGCAGCCGTAACACAGACCGGGAAGGGGCGCAACGAGAAGTTTGGCATTCCCGGAGGAATGGGGATTATGGCAGCCGGTACAGCCCATGCCGACAGCGGCGTGAACGGTCTTTTTCTTGAACTTCGTCTTGTCGTGGCAGCTGTAACACAATTCAGGCTGCTCAGCGGAAAGGCCTTTTGCAATCTTGTTGGTCTTTGTGTGAGGCACTCCCTTGGCCTCTATGCCGGTGTGGCATGTCGTGCATCCCATTCCCATGGCCGCATGGACGACCTTCTCCCTGCCGAGTTTCTCATGACAGGCAAGACAGTCCATACTCTGGGCCCGGACAGGCATGCTGAGTCCAAGGACAAGAAACACCGTCACTGGGACAACCAGCAAAAGAATGACTACAGGCTTCAGCGATATTGATTTCATGTCACGGATCTCCTGCATTTCATTGAACCGGCGCAATTCTGGATTAACATATCAGACAGTCAGCGGCCTTGTCAATTGAGGGCCGGGCATTTCATTAACCCCCTTGCTTGTCCCTGTCGATCTCCTGCAGCGCCTCTCGCGCCACGGCGTCCTCGGGAGAAATGCTGAGTATGGCGACAAACAAAACCCGGGCCCTCTGCGGGTCCCCGAAGAAACGGTGAAACGACGCCAGTTGGCGCAGGGCCTCAAGGTTTGCAGGCTCGACCTCAACCGCCTTTTCCCATTCATCGCGCGCCCTGTCTTTCAAGCCGGCCTTCCAACAGGCGTTGGCAAGGGCGAGGTGGGCCTTTGCCGAACGCGGGACTATGCGGGCCAGGGTCTCGAATTCGGCAATGGCAAGATCTGACCGTCCCTGCTCCAGATAGGTGACGCCCAGGTTATAGCGGCCAAAGGGGTTTGCCGGGTTGGAGGCGATCATCGACCTGTACAATGTCTCATCAGACCGCCAGTCCGTGTTGCGCTGCACGGTCCTCACCGAAAAAAGGGCGAGGATGACAACCACCGCAGTTATCGCCGCCCGGTGATTCGTCCCGTGTATCCTCTCGAACAGAGACGCTGCTGCGAGACACATGCCCATGAGGGGCAGATAGAGGTAACGTTCAGCCATCGCCGCGCTGGGGATCGGCACGATGTTCAGCGCGAGGATAATGCAGGCGGCAGCCCACAGGAGCCCGGCCCGGAAAAGGGCCCGGCCTCTCAGCCTGAGGAACAGAATAACGGCAACCGCCAACCCTGCCATGCCGACTGCAAAGCGATAGTCAGAGGCGGTGAAGACAGGGAGATCATAAAAGGCGTCCAGGTGATACGGAAAGATCGCAAGCCTCAGATATTCATACAGGAGGATCGGCATGCTTATGAGCCTCTGCCCGAGGCCGGCGACGATGTCAGGCCCAAAACTGCCCAACACAGCCCGCCTGATGACCATATAGA